>NZ_JBAFWT010000036.1:0-46866 GCF_043195195.1 Roseixanthobacter psychrophilus | reverse complement strand
TCTCTACCACCGGGGTCGCGACATACCGTGTCGCCTCATTCCGGGAACGCCGCATCAAGCCGGCACCTCCAGACGGACGCCGCCGGTCACGCGGGGGAACCGGGCCGATGCGGCCAGCGTTCAAACGAAGAGGAGAAAGCAGCCATGAAAACAACCATTGCTCTGGCCTTCATAGGCCTTGCTGCCCTTACCGGCCCAGTGGCCGCTCAGGGCGTTGTGCGCGGCGCTCAAGAAGGGGCCGCCGTCGGCGGTAACGCCGCCGGTCCGGTGGGCGCGGCGGTGGGCGGCGCGGTCGGTGGAGTCACCGGTGGTGTTGTGGGCGGCGTGAAGGGCGTATTAGGCGTGCCGCAGAACACCAAGGTAAAAAAACACACTGGCAGCTCTTCGAGCGCAAAGAGCAAAAACCGGCCGGCAACCACGACCGGTGCGAGTACGCGCCCCACGACGGACACCACACCAAACGGGGCCGCAACGACAATGCCGAATCCGGCGCCTGCCAGCAATTGATATCCGGCTCATTAATTAGGGCGACGCCGCGACGCACTTTGCGTCCTGGCTCCGATCAAGCTGCCTGGGCGCGAAGATGCATGAGCACGGCGTCCACTTCCAGTGGCTTAGAGAACAGGAACCCCTGGGCAACCTGCACCCCCGTGCTGCGCAAAGATTCCAACTGACTTTCTGTTTCGACGCCCTCGGCAATGACCTTTACACCAAAGTCGCGTGCGAGCTTCACGACAACATCCACAATGTTCGAATTGTTGCCTACGGTCTCCAGGTCATGGGTGAATGATTTATCCACCTTGATCACGTCCACCCGTATTGCCCGCAGGCAGGCGATATTGGAAAAGCCGACGCCAAAATCGTCCAGGGCGATCTGCGCGCCCAAATCTCTCAGCCGCCCGACAACCTCTTGCACGACGGGCAGCCCATAATCGACCATTTCACGTTCAGTCAGCTCGAACATCACCCGATTGAGACAACATTCGTGCCCACCGAACGCCGATTTTGCCGCATCTACCAAACGTGGGTCGGCAAGCTGATTTGGGGGTACGTTGATCCCCACATAAATATCATCGTTGAGGGTCCTCAGGCGCCGCAGGTCCTTGGAAGCTTGCCGCATCACCCATTCGGTTGTGTCGTGGGCGAGCGCGCTTTTCTCGATCCAGGGAATGAAGGCCGAGGGCTGCAAAATCCCGAATTGTCCGTGACGCCAGCGTAGCAGCGCCTCTACTCCAACCCATTCACCGGTTTCTATCTGCACGGTCGGCAAATACAGCAGATAGAACTCGCTGCGGCGCAGGGCTCCGCGAACCTGCCCGGCGATAGATAGGCGGCGGCGCATCATAGAGAGCGGGCCAATCCAGCACGCTGCACCCAGCGCAACGAACATGCCGATATGCAGAGGAAGGCGCGCGGCCCAATTCTCGGCCAGAGTGAGTTCCGGGACACTCGCACCGACTGTCAGCGGCCAACGCGCCGATGTATGGGAGACGACAGCCTCCGGCTTCCACCATGATGTTTCTGGAAAATGGATCGACGGGCGGACAAGCGTCTCACCTTCACGGAGGGACCCTGCAGCAAAATGGATCGTCGTCATTGAATCGGCCTGAGACAGGATGAACGGCGTTAGGAGACATTGCGCATCCACAAGCGCTGTGGCCATCAGGCCATTCTCACCGCGCACCGCCACCTGGACGATGGCGTTCTCGGATTGCGGCGACTGACATAAGCCTTCACCCGACACGGCGTCCGCAGGGGGAACCCAATGACATAAAACCTGGCTGTCGGTCCGCACTTCGATGCCCTTGACCGACACGGTCCGCAGCAGACGACCGACGATGGTTGCCATCTCGCCTTGGCGGCAATCCGAACGAGTCTCCTCCGCCACAGTACGCATGGCCTGGGCCGTCAAATCGAGGTTTCGCTCCACCCAGGAGACAATCCCGATTGTCTGATTGTGGGCGTTTAACAAAGCATCGGACCGCGCGGCTCTGTAGTCAAGAAAACAAGACACCAGAAAAAAGAACGTCATCACACCGATGAATACAAAAATGAGCTTCGCCTCAGCTCTCTTCGATGTAGGAAACATAACACCGACTTTCGTATTCTTTGTTAGAGGCGAAAACGCAGGGCACAAAGATAAATCACCGCTGAAAAACGGCACTCTTCTCATAACCCTTGGGTGAGCCAAGCCCATTGCCCAGACGGCAAGCTGGCGGCCGCCCGCACATCCCCACACCAAGGAATACCGTCGGCACCGGACCCGGACCGGCGACCGAGGAGAACGGCACCGATCGATGTGAGGGCTTTCGAAACCGACATCTTAAAGAACGCCCGTACAGCGCCCGCAACCTTGTAGAAACCACAACCTAACCACGAGCACAGCCGCGTCAACAGGCCGCCTGACCGCGGTCAGGCCGTGTACCGGACATGGATCCAGCCAACTTAGCTCCCCAGTCCCCGAGCAAGGACATCGACCCTATCACCCCGAAGACAATGCCAACGCAGCCGAGCCCTTTGCCAAGCCCGGGCATGACCATTGGATCATCCCTTTGCAGACTCCCTATCCCCATGTTCACCCTGCCCGATCAGAGGTAGAATTGCACGGATATAAGTATAGATAATATGCCTTATCGGCCTCAGACGACCCTGCGTTTCTCGGTGAGCGCAGCAAGCTTCTTCAAAATGGCAAGGGTCCCCTTCAACCTAGCCTCGGCATTAGGCCATTCACGCAAAAATACCACCTTGAAGTCCGGCCTCACCTTGGCCTGTGGTCCCTCGGCGTTGATCATCTGGACGAGGCCGGAGGGATCGGCGAACTGGTTGTCGCGGAACGCCAGCACCACGCCCTTCGGGCCCGCGTCCACCTTGCCCACATTGGCACGGCGGGCGAGCGCCTTGATCTGGGTGAGGCGGATCAGGTGCGTCACCTCTTCCGGCGCCGGGCCGAAGCGGTCCACCAGTTCGGCGCCGAAGGAATCCAGCTCCGCGTCGGTCTCGATGTCCGCGAGCCGGCGATAGAGCGCGAGCCGCACATGCAGATCGGTGACATAGTCTTCCGGGATCAGCACCGGCATGCCGATGGTGATGTTGGGCGACCATTTGTCGGCCGCGATCTCGGTGATGCCAGCCTTCAGGTGCGCAATCGCCTCCTGCAACATCTCCTGATACAGCTCGTAGCCGACTTCCTTGATATGGCCGGACTGCTCGTCGCCCAAGAGATTGCCGGCGCCGCGAATGTCGAGATCGTGGCTCGCGAGCTGGAAGCCGGCGCCGAGCGTCTCCAGGGATTGCAGCACCTTGAGCCGCCGCTCGGCCTGGGTGGTCATGGGCTTTGCGGCGGGCGTCGTAAACAGCGCATAGGCACGCGACTTCGCCCGTCCGACGCGTCCGCGCAATTGGTAGAGCTGGGCGAGGCCGAACATGTCGGCGCGATGCACGATCAGCGTGTTGGCGTTGGGCACGTCGAGCCCGCTTTCCACGATGGTGGTGGAAAGCAGCACGTCATATTGCCCGTCGTAGAAAGCGGACATGATGTCTTCCAGCGCGGTTGCCGCCATCTGGCCGTTCGCCACCGCCACCTTCAGTTCCGGCACCTGCTTTTCCAGGAACTCGCGCACTTCGGCGAGATCGTCGATGCGCGGCACCACATAGAAGCTCTGGCCGCCGCGATACCGCTCACGCAGCAAGGCTTCGCGGATGGTGAGCGGGTCGAACGGCGTGATGAAGGTGCGCACCGCGAGGCGATCCACCGGCGGGGTGGCGATGAGCGAGAGTTCGCGCACGCCCGTCATGGCGAGTTGCAGGGTGCGGGGAATGGGCGTCGCGGTGAGGGTGAGGACGTGCACCTCCGCCCGCAGTGCCTTCAGCCGCTCCTTATGGGCAACGCCGAAATGCTGCTCTTCATCAACGATCACCAGGCCGAGATCGCGGAAGTGGATGCCCTTGCCCAGCAGCGCGTGGGTACCCACGACGATATCCACATGGCCGTCAGCGAGCCCCGCCTTCACGGCCGTCATATCCTTGCCCGTGACCAGACGCGAGGCCTGCGCGACGTTGACCGGCAAGCCCTTGAAGCGCTCGGTGAAGGTGCGGAAATGCTGGCGCGCCAGCAGCGTGGTCGGCACCACCACCGCCACCTGCTTGCCCGAAAGCGCCACCGCGAAGGCGGCGCGCAGCGCCACCTCCGTCTTGCCGAAGCCCACATCGCCGCACACCAGGCGGTCCATGGGATGGCCGGAACCGAGATCGTCAAGCACCGCCTCGATGGCGGCCTGCTGGTCGTCGGTCTCCTCATAAGCGAAACGGGCGCGGAACTCGTCGTACAAGCCCGCCGCCGGCACAAGCCGCGGGGCTTCCGAAAGCTGGCGCGCGGCGGCGATCTTGATGAGCTCGCCCGCCATCTCGCGGATGCGCTTCTTCATCCGCGCCTTGCGCGTCTGCCAGCCGCCGCCACCCAATTTGTCGAGTTGCGCCTCGGTGTCCTCTGAGCCGTAGCGCGTCAGCAGTTCGAGATTCTCCACCGGCAGGAACAGCTTGTCGCCGCCGGCATAATGGATCTCCAGGCAATCGTGGGGCGCGCCCATTGCCTCAATGGCCTTTAGCCCGACGAAGCGGCCGATGCCGTGGTCCACATGCACCACGAGGTCGCCGGCGGTGAGCGCGTTCAGCTCGGACAGCACATCCTGCGCGCGCCGCGCCTTGCGCTTGGGCCGTACAAGGCGATCGCCGAGGATGTCTTGCTCGCCAAGGATGGCGAAGTCGGGCGTCTCGAAACCTACCTCCAGCCCATAGACCGCAAGCGCCGCCTTGGTCTTCGGCAAGGCATCCAGAAGGGCGAAGCGGGAGATGGGGGTGGTGTCCTTCAGCCCATGATCGGCGAGCACCGTGCCAAGCCGCTCGCGCGAGCCTTCAGACCAGCCGGCAAGGATCACCTTCTTGGTCTTCTGCAACGTGCGCACGTGTTCCACCGCCAGGTCGAACACATTGACCTCGGGATCGGCGCGTTCCGCGGCAAACGAGCGGCCCTGCACGCCGCCAATATCGATCACCTTGCCGCGCGAAGTTTCGGGCGTCGCAAAGGAAGAAATCCGCACCAGGGCCGAAGCAGCAAGCCGCCCGCTCCACTCCTTGCCGGAGAGATAAAGGCGGTCGGGCGGCAGCGGCTTGTAGGTCGCGCCACCCGCCGCCAAACCCAGCGCCTCCTTGCGGGCGCCGTAATATTCCTCGATCTGGCCGATCCGCTCGCCGGCCGCTTCTTCCGTCAAGGGATCAACCACCAGGGGGATACCCTCAAGATAATCGAACAGCGTGTCGAGCCCTTCGTGGAACAGCGGCAGCCAATGCTCCATGCCGGCATGGCGGCGGCCTTCACTCACGGCCTCATAGAGCGTGTCGCCCTTGGTGTTGGCACCGAATTCCGCGAGATAGGCCATGCGGAAGCGGCGCATGGTGTCGCTGGTGAGCTGGAATTCGGCCATGGGCACCAGTTCCAGCGCCGACATCTGGCCCGAGGTGCGCTGCGTCTCCGGATCGAAGGCGCGAATGCTTTCCAGCGTGTCGCCGAAGAAATCCAGGCGGATCGGCTGGACGAGGCCGGGGGGGAACAGATCGATCAGGCCGCCGCGCACGGCATATTCGCCGGTGTCACGCACGGTGGGCGTGCGCAGATAGCCGTTGCGCTCGGCCCATTCCACGATGCCTTCCAGCGCCATGGCATTGCCCGGCTTGGCCGCGAGCGACTGGGCAGCCAGCACTTCTTTTGCCGGCACGCGCTGCACGCTTGCATTGACCGTGGTGAGCAGGATGCTCGCGTCCCCGCCGTGGACGCGGGCGAGCCGCGCCAGCGTAGACATGCGCCGCGCCACGATGGCGCCGTTCGGCGAAGCGCGGTCATAGGGCAGGCAATCCCAGGAGGGAAAAGTCAGCACCTCAAGCTCAGGCGCATAGAAGGCCAGTCCCCGCTCCAGCGCCGCCATCCGCTGGCCATCGCGGCAAAGCACCACGAGGCTCGGCCATTTCGCCCCCTTCTTCGCCGCGAGCGAGCGGGCGAGATCGGCGACGATCAAGCCTTCCAGGCCGTCGGGCACACGCGAGAGGGTAAGGGGGGCACCGGGGGCGATGTCTTCGACGAGGGGACGGGGACGCTTCACGGATCGGTTCCAATTGGGCGGACGGACGCCGGTTCCACGAGCGCGGCGGCCCGGCTTAGTAGGGAGAAACAGGGCAGACGGCGCGCTAGAGCCCGCGCGGCACACCCCGGCCGGACAAATGGAAGCCCTGGAGCCGGCGAAATATCTCGGTGTCTTGCTCAGCCGGCACCGGCACATTGCCGCCGATCCAGCCGATGAGGTCGGGATCTTCCACCTCGATCAGGATTTCGAACTGCGCGACCTCATCCTCGGTCAGTGCCTCGATCTCGGCATCGGCGAAGCGGCCCATGAGTAGGTCCATCTCCCGCGTGCCACGATGCCAGGCCCGGAACAGGATGCGCCTGCGGCGCACATCAAGGCCTGCGCTCGACTTCTCGGTTCCCGTCACGGTTTCGTCCTCCCGCGCGACCCGGATCGCGCAACGGCAAAATGCGGCCGGGCCCTTCAGGACCCGTCCGTGCCTTCGCTTATAGTCGCTTTCAGCCCGCGCTGGCCAGTGCCGGCGCGGGCCTTCCCGGCGACGCCGCGACAGCCTGAATGCAGGACTATTTTTCGTCGAACACCTGGGCAAGGCGGGTCATGAAGGGTTCGTCCGTCATGTCCAGCCGCAGGGGGGTTACCGAGATGCGGCCCTCGTCCAGCGCCCGCAGGTCCGAGCCGGGCACGGTGCCGAACACCCGCCGCTCGAAGCCGATCCAATAATAGGCATTGCCGCGCCCGTCCTGGCGCGCGTCGATGCGCATCAGATTCTGGTCGCGCCGGCCCTGCGCGGTCACGGCGATGCCCTGCACCTCCTCGGGCGGGCGATCGGGGAAGTTCACATTCACCAGGAGCCCCGCGGGAATGCCTTCCTTCAGCAAGGTGCGGATCACTTCCGGCGCATGCGTTTCAGCGGTGTCAAAGGAGGGGTTCATGCGCGTCTTGATGCCGAATGCCTGAGACAGCGCGATGGAGGGGATGCCGAGGATGGTGCCCTCGATGGCACCCGCCACTGTGCCGGAATAGCTCACGTCCTCGGCGATGTTCTGGCCCCTATTGACACCCGAGAGCACCAGGTCCGGCGCCCTTCCCTCCATCAGATGGCGGACCGCCATGATGACGCAATCGGTGGGCGTCCCCTTCACCGCGAACCGCTGCTCCTCCACCTGCCGCAGGCGCAGCGGGTCGCTGAGCGAGAGCGAATGGGCGACGCCCGACTGGTCGGTCTCCGGCGCCACCACCCACACGTCGTCCGAGAGGGTGCGCGCGATGCGCGCGCATGCGTCGAGCCCCGGCGCATGGATGCCGTCGTCGTTCGTCACCAGGATGCGCATGGGATGGGTCCTCTTCTCCGACCGCCTGGTGCCGGCGGCATGGATGGCGCGGACACCACGTTGGCAGACCAGCCAGCGACCGTGCGGCACCCGATGAGCGCTGCTTACCCGGAGTGCCGACCCACTGCAACGAAAGTGGGAGGTATTTGCGTTGGGCTGCTCGCGAAAATGAGGCTGGGCGCGGCCTCGGCAGCAGGCACATGCCCCTCCCCGCAAGCGGGAGGGGGCGCCAGGGGCCCATAAAATCCTGCCGTGCAGCGCCTATTTCAATTTCTCGATTACCTTCAGCCCGCCCATGTAAGGCAGCAGCACCTCGGGCACGGCGACCGCGCCATTCTCCTGCTGGTAATTCTCCAGCACCGCCACCAAGGCGCGGCCGACCGCGACCCCGGAGCCGTTCAGCGTATGGACGAAGCGCGGGGCACCCGCTTTTCCGCTCGCATCCTTGGGGCGGTAACGCGCATCCATGCGGCGGGCCTGGAAATCGCCGCACACCGAGCAGGAGGAAATCTCGCGATACATCCCCTGCCCCGGCAGCCACACCTCGATGTCATAGGTCTTCTGCGAGGCGAACCCCATGTCGCCGGTGCAGAGCGTCACCACGCGATAATGCAGATCCAGCTTCTTCAGCACCGCCTCGGCGCAGGCGAGCATGCGCTCGTGCTCCTCCAGCGACTTTTCCGGCGTGGTGATGGAGACCAATTCCACCTTGGTGAACTGGTGTTGGCGGATCATGCCCCGCGTATCACGCCCCGCCGACCCTGCCTCGGCCCGGAAGCACGGCGTGCAGGCGGTGAGGCGCAGGGGGAGTTCTTCCTCGGACAGGATGGATTCGCGGACGAGATTGGTGAGGGGGACTTCGGCCGTGGGGATGAGCCAGCGCCGTCGTCCCACTTCAGCGGCGTTCGTAGCATCAAGGAAAGTCCTGATAACGAGACTGCCAGCCTCGCCCGCCAAGAAGGCATCTTCTTGCTCGGACGAAATATTCGCAATGCGGCTTGCCAATTCGCGAAGCTCGCTCGGGCGCAAGCTCTGCATCAACCACTCAGAGCCGGGCGAATCCAAGACGCTGTCCGAATTCTTCCAATTTACTTTGGAGGCGGCAAAGAACTGATCTTCTTCGAACTTGGGGAGCTGGGCCGTGCCGAACATGGCGTCATCGCCGACCAAAAGCGGCGGGTTCACTTCCGTATAGCCATGCTCTTCCGTATGCACGTCCAGGAAGAACTGCCCCAGCGCCCGCTCCATGCGCGCCAGGGGGCCCCTGTTGACCACGAACCGCGCGCCGGACAGCTTCGCGGCCGTGTCGAAATCCATCATTCCGAGGCCTTCGCCGACCTCGAAATGCTGTTTCGCCGCAAAATCATAGGCGGGCTTGGTACCGGAGACGCTCTTCTCCACATTGTCGTGCTCGTCCGCGCCATCGGGCACGCTGTCCAGCGGCACGTTTGGGATGGCGGCAAGCTCGGTGGTCAGCGCGGCGTCGAGCGCTTTTGCTTCCTGCTCCAGAGCGGGAATATCCACCTTCAGCCGGCCGACTTCCTCCATGAGGGCAGCGGCGCGGGCTTCATCCTTCGCCGCCTTGGCCTGGCCGACTTCCTTCGACGCCGCATTGCGGCGGGCGAGCAGGCCTTCCAGCGTGGTGAGCGCGGCGCGGCGCTGCTCGTCGAGGACGAGCAGCTTGGCGCGCAGGGCGGTTGCCTCCGCCACATCGACGCGGCGGCGCGTCAAGGCCGTGACGAGGCCCTCGGGCTGCTCGCGGATCCATCTGATATCGTGCATGA
The DNA here is from genome assembly GCF_043195195.1 of Roseixanthobacter psychrophilus. Taxonomy (NCBI): domain Bacteria; kingdom Pseudomonadati; phylum Pseudomonadota; class Alphaproteobacteria; order Hyphomicrobiales; family Xanthobacteraceae; genus Roseixanthobacter; species Roseixanthobacter psychrophilus. Next base: position 37,617 of record NZ_JBAFWT010000036.1, on the reverse strand, counting down.
AACCGGCTCCGCCGCGAAAAGGCGAAGGCGCGCCGCCGCCCTTTAGGACGGACGGGCATCACCCCGCGCCTGAAACAGTGTGGGATGCGCCCGAAAACCTCAGTCCGCCGCCTCAGCCGCCGTGCGGGCCGCTTCGGCCGCGTTCCGCCGCTTCTCGACGATGCGCACCAGATAGACCGAAATCTCGTAGAGAAGCAGCGTCGGGATCGCAAGGGAGAGCTGGCTGACGACGTCCGGTGGAGTCAGTACGGCGGCCAGGATGAACACGCCGACGATGGCATAGCGCCGCGCCTTCACCAGCATGTCCGCCGTCACCACGCCCACCTGCGCCAGGAGAGTGAGAATCACCGGAAGCTGGAAGCAGATGCCGAATGCGAGGATCAAGGTGGTGATCAGCGAGAGGTATTCGCTGACCTTGGGCAGCAGCGAGATTTCCGCCTGCCCGTTTCCACCCACCTGCTGCATGCCGAGGAAGTAGGTCATGGCGAGCGGCATGGCGACGAAATAGACGAAAGCCGCGCCGATCATGAAGCAGATGGGCGTCGCAACCAGATACGGCAGGAAGGCGTTCTTCTCGTGCTTGTAGAGGCCCGGCGCGACGAACATGTAGATCTGGCTCGCCACCACGGGAAATGAAATGAACGCCGCCCCGAACATGCCGAGCTTGATCTGGGTGAAGAGAAACTCCTGCGGCGCGGTATAGATGAGCTTCACGCCGGCGGAGAACCCGGAGGCAAATTCATAGGGCCACAACAGGATATTATAGATCTGCTTCGCCAGCATGAAGCAGATGAAGAAGGCGATCAGGAACGCGATCACCGATTTAATAAGGCGCGCGCGCAGCTCGATCAGATGCTCGATCAGCGGCGCCTTCGAGGCGTCGATTTCATCCGTGCTCATGCCCGCGATCCATCGGCTTCGGGAGCGGACGGCGCTGCGCCTTCGCCGGGCGGCGCAAGCAGGACCGGCTCGGCGGCTGGGGGCGGCAATGGCACGAGGGGCTCGCTGGAGACGGCGATGGTGGGCACAGCCGGCGCGGATGCGGTCGGTGCGGAAAGGGCCGGCGCCGGCTGGGCCGCCGCAGGACCGACGATCTCAGCCGTGGCCGCCGTGATGGCCGCGGCCGCGCTCATGGCGGCAGCTTCATGGGGCGAAATGGTCTTGGGCGCCGACGCAGGCTCGACCGGCTTGGTCGTGCCTTCGACGGTGGAGCGGATTTCCTCGCGGATGCTGCGCAGCGGGTCAAACACGTCCGACCCCGGGAACGAGGATTTCGCGCTCTCGGCGATATTGCCGATCTCGCTACGCATGTCCGAAAGGTCAGCTTCCCTAAGGGCATCTTGAAACTGCCCCTGGAACTCGCTGGCCATGCGGCGCAGCTTTGTGACTGTGCGCCCCACGGTGCGCAGAACCGATGGCAATTCCTTGGGCCCGATGACGATCAGCGCAACAATGCCGATCAACATGAGCTCCGACCAGCCGATGTCGAACATGACGGCTCAATGCCTGCGGCTCAGCCGCGGCCTCCTCTCGCGCCCGAATGAAGCCTCAGACGGCCTTCTTCTCAGCCTCGGGAGCCGGCGATGCCTGGTGCGGTATCGGACGCGGCGCCTCCGGGGCGGAAGCGGGTGCAGGCGTGTCGTCCTCGGCCATGCCCTTCTTGAAGGACTTGATGCCCTTGGCCACGTCGCCCATCAGGTCGGAGATCTTGCCGCGACCGAACAGGAGGAGCACCACGGCCAGCACGATGATCCAGTGCCAGATGCTCAACGAACCCATAACACTTCCTCCAAATACGTCGCGCGTTCGGCGCCCGGCGCGGCTTTGCGCCGCTCACATGCAATGACTCTAGAGCATGTCCCGGTAAAGTTGAACGACTTTTCCCGATTGGGATGATCGTCCTCCTCACCTTCCGGCCTCCGCCCGCCAAGCGCTCCCCGGCCCACGAGCGTTACCCCTGGGAAGCGGCGAAAACAAGGACTTCGGCGGGATCCACCATCACCCCGATCTCGCGTCCAGGCACCGCACCGGGGGGCGCGCGCAACCGCGCCACCACCGGGCGGTCGCGTCCCTCCACCATCACTTCAACGAGATCGAGCTCGCCCAGGAACCGCCGCTCCACCACCCGGCCGCGAATCCCGCACGGGTTGGCAGTGAGCGTGATGCCCTGCGGGCGGACCGCCACCACCGCCGGCCCGTCTGGCATGCCGACCGGCGCCGCGAAGCTGCCGAGCGGGCTGTCCACACGCCCGGAGCGGACCCGCGCCTCCATCTCGTTCAATTCGCAGAAGAAGCGCGCCGCGCCGATGTCGACTGGCGTACGATACAGTTCCTCCGGCGGGCCGACCTGCACCAATTTACCGTTGCGCAGCAAGGCGACGCGGTCGGAAAGACGCATCGCCTCCTCGGGATCATGGGTCACGATAATGCACGTGGCGCGCGCGTCACGCAGCACCGCCAGCGTATCGGCGCGCACCTGGTCGCGCAGGCGCCGGTCGAGGCCGGAAAACGGCTCGTCCAGCAGCAGGATTCCGGGACGCGGGGCGAGCGCGCGCGCCAGCGCCACACGCTGCTGCTGGCCACCGGACAATTCATGGGGATACGACCCCGCGTAGCGCTCCAGGTCGACCCGGGCGAGCGCGCGCAGCGCCTCCCCTTCCGCTTCCGATTTGCGCAGGCGCGAGAGACCGAACATCACGTTCTGCAGATTGGTGAGATGGGGGAACAGGGCATAATCCTGAAACACCAGGCCGATGCCGCGCCGCTCCGCCGGCACGAAGACGGACGGGCCGGCCATCTCGATGGTATCGACGCTGATACGCCCGCTGTCCGGCCGCTCGATGCCGGCCGCAAGGCGCAGCAGCGAGGTCTTGCCGCAGCCGGAATTACCCAGCAAGCACAGCACCTCGCCCGGGCGAACATGCAGCGTCACGCCGCGCACGGCTTCCACATCGCCATAGGACAGGCGGACATCCTCAAAGCTGAGGCCCTTGGCAATGGCGGCGGGGGTTCGCTGGCGCACGGTTTCGGTCTCGATGTTCATTCCTCGTCCTCGTCACCCGGCGGAGGCGCAAGGGCAAAATCGAGCGGCTCAGCCTCGAGCGGCTCCTCGTCCTCGCGCAAGGTGTCGTCATCCGAGGGCAGCGGGATCGAGAAGCCGGACGGGATGCGCCCATCCAGCAGCCCCGCGCCCTTCAGCTCGTCCAAGCCTGGTAAATCCTGCACGCCATCAAGCCCGAAATGCACCAAAAAGGTGGGCGTGGTTCCATATGTCACGGGCCGGCCCGGCGCCTTGCGGCGGCCGCGGAGTCGCACCCAGCCACTTTCCAGCAGCACGTCCAGCGTGCCCTTGGAGGTGGAAACCCCGCGTATGTCCTCGATTTCCGCCCGCGTCACCGGCTGGTGGTAGGCGATGATCGCAAGCACCTCGATCGCGGCGCGCGACAGCTTGCGCGGCTCCGCCGCCCCGGCCGCCACCACATGGGCAAGGTCGGGAGCCGTGCGCAGCATCCAGCCCCCCGCGACCTTTACGACATTGACGCCGTGGCGGGCATAATCCGCGGTCAGCGCGTCCATCAAAGCGGGGATGTCCGCGTCCGCCGGCAGATGCAGGCGCAACATCGCCGCATCCAGCGGCATCGCGGACGTGAACAGCAGCGCCTCGATCACCCGCAGGTCACGCGCCAGCGCGAGCGCCCGCTCGTCCTCGGGACGAGCATCGAACAGATCGACGCGCGGCGCGGCGCGGTTCATGCTCCGCCCTCTTCCGCCGCCCGGTTACGCAACCAGAGGGGCGCGAAGGGCGCATCCTGGCGCATGTCCAATGTCCCGTCCTTCACCATCTCCAGGCTCGCCGAAAAGCTGGAGGCCAGTGCGGTCGCTCGCTGCTCGGGGGTCGTGAGATAGTCTAGCAGGAAGTGGTCAAGGCGCATCCAATCCCCGGCGACGCCACCCAGCAGCCGCTCCAGCCGCGCCCGTGCTTCGGCCAACGACCACACCGCACGGGTTTTCAGCGTGACATAGGACAGCGCCTGCTTCTGCCGCTGGGCGGCATAGGCCGTGAGCAGATCGTACAGCGTCGCGGTATAGGTGACCTTTTGCGCCGTGTCGCGCGGACGCTCCGGCACCTCACGGGCGAACACGTCGCGGCCGAGCCGCTCACGTGCCATCAACCGTTCCGCTGCCTTGCGGATCCGCTCCAGATGCCGCAGCCGGCGGGCAAAGGCGGCGGCCATCTCTTCAGCGCTCGGCCCGTCCTCCTGGGGCGGGAGGGGCAACAGCAGGCGCGATTTCAGATAAGCGAGCCAGGCCGCCATGACGAGATAGTCGGCGGCAAGTTCCAGCCGCACCTTTCGCGCCGCATCGATGAAGGCGAGGTACTGATCCGCGAGTGCGAGGATAGAGAGGCGGGTCAGATCCACCTTCTGGGTGCGGGCGAGCGCCAACAGCAGGTCCAGCGGGCCTTCGAAACCGTCGATGTCCACCACGAAAGCGCCTTCCCCGGCCGAGGCGGGAATATCCTCGGCGAATTCGGGGGAATCGGGCGCAGTGGACATGGCGTTAGCTGGATATCCCCAAAAGGGTCGCGAGCCGAAGCCGGGCCGCATCGGCGTCGAAGCCGTCGGACGCGACCCGCATTGCTAACGCCCGTTCGGCACGTTCGGCGGCAAGACCGGCGAGCACCGGGGCATTGTCCGCCACCTGCTCCATCTCCGCCAGGGTTCCGTTGCAATGCAGAAGCATGTCGCAACCGGCCGCGATCGAAGCCGCCGCCCGTTCGGCGACGGTGCCCGAAAGCGCTCCCATGGAGAGGTCGTCGCTCATCACCAGCCCCGAAAAGCCGATGAAGCCGCGAATAATCTGTTCCATGACCAACGGAGAGGTGGTCGCCGGCCGTTCCGCGTCCAGCGCCGCATAGACCACATGGGCGGTCATGGCGAGGGGCAGGTCGGCGAGCGGCTGGAAGGCGGCGAAGTCGGTCCGCTCCAACTCGGCGCGGTTTGTTTCCACCACCGGCAACCGCTCGTGGCTGTCCACGCGGGCCCGGCCATGGCCGGGAATATGCTTGACCACCGGCAGAACGCCGCCATCCAGCAGTCCCTCAGCCGCCGCCCGGGCCAACGCGGCAACCTCGGCCGGCGTCTCTCCATACGCGCGGTTGCCGATGATGCCATGCCCCTCGGGCAGGTGGAGGTCCGCGACCGGCAGGCAATCCACATCGATGCCGAGATCGGCGAGGTCTGCGGCGATCAGGCGGGAGTTAAGGCGCACCGCCTCAAGGCCTGCCTGCCGATCGCGAGCATAAATGGTGCCAAAGGCCTCGGCCGGCGGATATTCGGGCCAATGGGGCGGGCGCAGCCGCTGCACGCGACCGCCCTCCTGGTCGATCAGCACCGGTGCCTTGCGGCCAAGCGCATCGCGCGCCTCGGCCACCAGCAGACGCACCTGGTCCGGAGTTTCGACATTGCGGGCAAACAGGATCAGCCCCCAAGGCGCGCGGGCGCGCAGGAAATCCCGCTCCTGTGGCTGCAGCCGGGCGCCGGAAAGGCCGACGATGAAGGCATTCTCGGTCATGACATGGGCCTATCTAGCCGTCGGCGACGCGTCAAGACGCAGCGCTTCGGCTTGGGAGCCAACGAAAAAAGGCCGGGACTGCGCCCGGCCTTAAGGTGGTTCTTGGAGGAACAACTGATCCGGCGAACCTCGGTTCAGAGGCCGGCCACATATTGGCTCGGGTCCACGGGCTGAGAGCCCTTGCGGATTTCGAAGTGGAGCTGGGGCGTCGACACCCCGCCGCTTTGGCCCGCCTTGGCGACGATCTGGCCGCGGCGCACCGTGTCGCCGCGCTTCACCATCAGTTCGCTGTTGTGGGCATAGGCGGTGACATAGCCATCGGCATGCTTGATGAGCACGAGATTGCCATATCCCTTCAGCTCGTTGCCGGCATAAGCGACGGTGCCATCCTCGGCGGCGCGCACGCTGGTGCCTTCGGGAACGGCAAAGTTCACGCCGTCATTGCGGGTGCCGCCGGGCTTCGGACCAAAGCCGGAGATCACCCGGCCGCGCACCGGTGCACGGAACTGGGGACCAGAACTGGGGCTCCGGACGCCGTCGTCGGCATCCTCGGCCGGCGTCACCTTGGCGGCAGTTTCGACTTTGGTCGGCGCGGCCGAAGCAGTCTTGGAAGGCGCCGGAGTCAAGGCGGCAGTAACAGTTGGCGCAGGCGCAGCCGGTGCGGCGACAGGCGGCTTCGCGGCTACCACGGTCTTAGGAGCGGCAGGCTGTGCGGCAAGCGGCGGTTGGGCAGGCACGGCGGTCACCACCGAAGGCTTCGCAGGAACGGGCGCATGGCGGATCTGCGCAAGATTTCCAGCCGTACCCGGAGGCACCACAAGATTCTGCCCGATCTTCAGCTGAGAGTCCGGCGAAATGCCGTTCGCCGTTGCAAGCTGGGCCCGTGTCATGCCGTAGCTCTGCGCCACGGAAGTCAGCGTTTCGCCAGGTGTGACGACATGGCTTGCCGCACGCGCCGCGGTATGCACCGCGGGCGGCACCGCCGGAGCGGCGGCATAATTCCCGGCGCCATAATTGGGAGCACCATAGAGCGGCTGTCCACCCGAGGGCGGCGGCGGCGGGGCCGCATACGCCACCGGAGGACCGGAGGGCCCCAGGGGCGCGGATGTGATGGGGCCCGAATCCACACGAGCGGTCGGCGCTGCGCCGAGCGACCCCGTCACTTCCGGAGACCCCTGGCTAGCCATTGGCCCCGGTGTGGAAAAACGGGAGGTATCCGAGCTGCATCCGGCGAGCGCACCGGAGACCAGCCCGACCATGGCGAGCCGCGCCAAGACGTTTTGTCCCAAGTTTTCGCAGGAAAAAAGCATGTGACCGAACTCGCACGCAACGAACATGCGGCCACTTAAGAGCCCCAGCAGTAAACGGCGCCTTAAGCTGCGGAGCCATCCGCAGCATTTCCTTCAGTGTGACAATTACGCAACGTCCAGTCGGATTATTCTACCTTTGGCGGCGTCGTCAGCAGATGGGTGGCGGATCCAGCCGTGGAGCTGATGTGCCCCGTCAGGCTTTCCACCTGCGCGCCGTAATTGTCGCGGGTGGAGGGATCGATCACCGCCACCGGGGCCGAAAGCACCACGCCAGCCGCCGTGCCGATGCTGGTCGCCGTGCCGGCCGTCACCTGGATGATCCGGTCGCCCACGCCCTCACGCCCATCCGTCATGGTTTGGCCCTGGGCGAGGCGGGCACCGATCATTTTCACCACTTCCGGGCTCTCGGCGAACTTGCCGTGGTTCAGCTTGTCGTCGGTCTGCAGCTTGGTAAGGTCCAGCACCGTGATATTGTCACGCTCGAATTCGGTGCGGAACGGCTCCGCTTCCGGGTTCACCTGTCCGAGGCGGAACGACGAGCCCCAAACCTGCTTGGAAACCTGCAGCGCGCGGTCGTCCTGCGACACGAAAATGGTGAAGTTCGGCTTCGGCGTGCCGAAATCGGCGTATTGGGTGCGGAAAATGTCGACATCCACATCGGGCGCGGCGAGCATCACGTTACGGATCTTCGGCGCGATGCGGCCGTTTCGGATCGCCATTTGCCGCAGCGCCTCGAGCGTCACCCAATTGCCCATCGAGTGCGCGAGAATGGAAATCTCGCCCACAGCGGGATCCTTGGCCAGACTGGTCAGCAAGGTTTCCAGCGCGTCGCGCGAATAGGACGCGCTTTCCCGGTCATATCCATAGGCGAGCAAACTGCCGCGCGATGGCCATGTGAACAGGATCGGCGTCACCGGAGAACGGGAATCGTGGACGATCTGCGCGAAGCGGAAGACCGCGTCCTCGAACCGGTTATTATAGCCGTGGATGAATACGAGCGCCTGCCGGCGCGGCGTCCTCTTGATGCGCTTGTTGAACCAGTCCAACGCCGCACTCTGGGTCAGATTATCAGCCCGCAAGGTGACGAAATCGGTCGCCGGATTGCCGGGCACACTCTTCGGCCACTGGACATCGCCAATCTTCCGACTGCCGTCCGGCGGAATCGAGACGGCGATCTCCGCAAAGCTTAGGGTCTTACCCCGGTCGCCGGAAAACATGTCGAGGCGTGTGGAGGGCGCACGGGTCGTGGCGACCACCATTTCGACGATGCTCGCTCCGGGTACGGTCGCCTCGACCGGAACGAGAATACCCGCCGGCCGGCCACCGCATGCAGCCAGGGCGAGGCTAAGCACAATGGCGATCGCCACCGAACGGCCGCACGAAACGCGTCGCATCGTTTCCCCTGAACTCCCCCGCCGACCCATGCGGACACCCCGTGGATAGAGGAGGGGGAAGAGAGGCGCAATGCACGAAATTTCTGATTTGTTTACAGAGTCGCTGCGGCTCCGGCGACGAGCGGGACGAATCGCACCGGCATCATCTCGGTGGCCGAGAGGCCGCCCGGACCTTTCACGAAGCGCGTCAGCATCTGCACCTCGCTGGGATCGCCCATGGGGGCGACGAGGATTCCGTCGATCCGCAGTTGGTCCACCAAATCCTGCGGCAGCTCCGCCGTCGCGGCGGTGATCAGGATGCGGTCGAACGGCGCGCGCGCCGGCAACCCGGTCCGCCCGTCGCCGACGAAGGCCGTGACATTGCGCAGGCCGAGCACGTTGAAGCGCACCTGCGCCTCGCTCACCAATTGGCGGTAGCGATCGATGGTCGCCACCTGCCCGGCGAGATGGGACAGAACGGCGGCCTGGTAGCCCGAGCCGGTGCCGATCTCCAGCACACCGTGCTGGGCGTTGACGGCGAGAGCCTCGGTCATGGCGGCGACCACGCTCGGCTGCGACATGGTCTGCCCGCACGCGATGGGCAAGGCGACGTCGTCATAGGCATGGCGACGTAGGGCGGGATCAACGAACAGAGCGCGCGGCACCAGTTCCATGGCCCGCAGCACCGCCAGATCCTGAATGCCGCGATGACGCAAACCCAGCACGAACGAGATGCGTTCCTGCTTTTCGGCGTCGGTATCCGCCATGGCGCCGTCTTGCTCCCGAAATTGCTCGACGGACATGTTAGACCACTTTCATTCGGATCGGCGCGGGCATTTTCTCGAAAGCGAGCGCCAACGTCTTGATCGCAGACGGTTTCCCGGCTTGCAGAACATGGGGAGCGCAGAGGTCCGTTGCAACGCCGCAGGTCACTCGCCGATTTCCGCCGCGCCACCATGCGCAGAGCCAGCGTACGGGACAGGCGCGAGCAACACACTTGCGCCATGCGCCCGCCTCGGCCACCTTCGCCGCGCCATGCGCCCGGCCCTGCTCGATCCCCTCTTTGCGCCCCTGACCAGCCTTTCGGGCATCGGCCCCAAACTGGAAAAGCCGTTCGCCCGCCTGCTGGCGCGCGAGACGCCGCGGGTGATCGACCTGCTGTTCCATCTGCCCTCCGGCTATGTGGACCGCCGCGCCCGCCCGCGCATCGCGGATGCCCCGCCCGATACCGACGTGACGGTCGAGGTATTTGTGGAGGACCACCAGGCCCCCGCGCCCGGCCGCCGCGCGCCGCATCGGACGCTTGTGAGCGATTCAAGCGGCGATCTGACCGTGGTGCATTTCAACATCGACCGCACCCGCATCGAGCGCCTGCTGCCGGTTGGCGAGACGCGCTGGCTGTGCGGACGCATCACGCTTTATGACGGCATGCGGCAGATGACCCATCCGGACCGCATCCTCGATGCCGCCGGCCTCGCCAAGCTGCCGCCCATCGAACCCACCTATCCGCTCGTGGAGGGGCTCGCCGCCGGCCATGTGCGCCGGGCCATCGAGGCGGCGCTCACGCGCATCCCCGACCTGCCGGAGATGATACCGGCCGCCGCGCTGCTGGCGGACTTGTTCCACGAGGGCCGCTGGCCGAGCTTCCGCGATGCGCTCCATCGCGTGCACCGGCCGGCGGACCTCGCCGAGGCGCAGCCCACCGGCGCCGCCTGGCAGCGCCTCGCGTTTGAGGAATTGCTCGCCCATCAGGTGACCTTGGCCCTGGTGCGGGCCCGGCAGGTCGAGACCGGCGGGCGGGCGAGCATCGGCGACGGGCATATCACCCGTGCCGTGCGAAGCGCCCTGCCCTTTTCGCTCACCGGCGCACAGGAAACCGCGCTCGCCGCCATATCGGCCGATATCGGCTCGGAAAAGCGCATGCTGCGCCTGCTCCAGGGCGATGTCGGCTCGGGCAAGACCGTCGTGGCCCTGCTGGCCGCCGCCGGCGTGATCGAGGCCGGACGTCAGGCGGCGCTAATGGCGCCGACCGAAATCCTCGCCCGCCAGCATCTGGAAACCATCGCGCCGCTGGCCGCTAAGGCCGGCATCGAAACCGCGATCCTCACCGGCCGGGAGAAGGGGCGCGCGCGCGAGGCGATTCTCGCCGGCCTTCGGGAGGGGCGCATCGGCCTCGTGCTCGGCACCCACGCGCTGATCCAGAACGATGTCGCTTTTGCCGATCTCGCGCTCGCCATCGTGGACGAGCAGCACCGCTTCGGCGTGGAACAGCGCCTCGCGCTCTCCCGCAAGGGGGAGGCGGTGGACATGCTGCTGATGACCGCCACCCCCATTCCCCGCACGCTCGTGCTGACCTTGTTCGGCGACATGGAAAGTTCAGAGCTGCGAGAGAAGCCGCCAGGGCGCCTGCCCATCGACACGCGCTCTGTCTCCATCGAGCGGCTCGACGAAGTGGTCGCCGCCGTGGGGCGGGCCCTTATGCAGGGTGCGCAATGCTATTGGATCTGCCCGCTGGTGGAGGAAAGCGACGTCTCCGACCTCGCCGCCGCCAGCGAGCGCGCCGAGAGCCTGCAGCATTATTTCGGCGACAAGGTCGGCCTCGTCCACGGCCGCCTTTCCGGGGCGCAGAAGGATGCGGTGATGGCCCGCTTCGCCAGCGGGGAAACGCGCATCCTGGTGGCGACCACGGTGGTGGAAGTGGGCGTGAACGTGCCCAATGCCACCATCATGGTGATCGAGCATGCCGAGCGCTTCGGCCTTGCCCAATTGCACCAATTGCGCGGGCGCGTGGGGCGCGGCGACAAAGCCTCCACCTGCCTGCTGCTGTATCGCGGCCCCTTGAGCGAAACCGCCAAAGCGCGGCTCGCCATCTTGCGCGAGAGTGAGGACGGCTTTGCCATCGCGGAAGAGGATCTGCGCCTGCGCGGCGAAGGTGACGTGCTCGGCACACGCCAGAGCGGCTTTCCCGGCTTCGCCCTCGCCCGGCTGGATGTGCACGCGGCCCTGGTGCCGCAGGCGCGGGAAGTTGCCGCGCGCATCGTCGGCGCCGATCCCACGCTCGGCGGGGCGCAGAGCGCGCCGGTGCGGATGATGCTGTATCTCCACGAGCGGGATGCGGCGATGCGCTTGCTCTCGGCCGGCTGAAGGACGATGGTCCCGCCCGATATGCCAGCCACCCCCTCCCCCGATCCCCGCGCGCGTCCCACCGATCTGCGCGGGATGCTGATGCACCGCGCCATTTTCGCGGCGGGCTGCGTGTTTCTCACGCTCGGCGCGATCGGCATGGTGGTGCCCATGATGCCGGGCACGGTGTTCTTGATTCTCGCCGCGTGGTGCTTCGCTCGCACCTCGCCGAGGTTCGAGGCCTGGCTGCTGAACCACCGCTATCTCGGGCCGAGCGTCGCCCGCTGGCAGGAAACCGGCGCCATCCCCTGGCCGGTGAAGCTCCTCGCGCTCACCAGCTTCGTCGGCACCTGGAGCGCGTCCTGGTATGTGGGCGCGCCGACGGTGGTGTTGATCGGCCTCGGAATATTCTTCAGCGTTCTGGCGCTTTTCATGGTGACGCGGCCGTCAAGGTGAGACGGCGGCATCCCGAACCTGACGCCGGCCCCACCCCCTATCACTCCACCGTGACGGATTTCGCCAGATTGCGCGGTTGGTCCACGTCGGTGCCCATGATTACCGCTGTGTGGTAGGCGATGAGTTGCACAGGGATGGAATAGACCAGCGGTCCCACCGTCGCCGGCATTTCCGGCAGGATCAGCTTCTGGATCGCGTCCACATGAATCTGCGCGGCGCCGGCGGGATCGGTGACGAGGATGATCTTGCCACCGCGCGCCGCCACCTCCTCCATGTTGGAGACGGTCTTGTCGAAGATCCGGTCGGAAGGTGCGATCACCACCACCGGCATCCTCTCGTCGATCAGCGCGATCGGACCATGCTTCAGCTCCCCGCCGGCATAGCCCTCGGCGTGGATGTAGGAGATTTCCTTCAGCTTCAGCGCGCCTTCCAGCGCCAATGGATAATTGGTGCCCCGGCCGAGATAGAGCACATCCTTCGCCTTTGAGAGGGTGCGGGCCAGCACCTCGATCTCCGGGCTCAACTTTAGTGCCTCGGTCATCAGGCGCGGCACTTCCATCATGGCGCGCACCAGCCGATGCTCATCCTCGGCGGAAAGATGCCCTTTGGCACGCCCAAACGCCACCGACAGACACAGCAGGGTCGCAAGCTGACAGGTGAAGGCCTTGGTGGAGGCTACGCCGATTTCCGGTCCCGCCAGGATCGGCAGCACCACGTCGGCCTCGCGGGCGATGGTGGATGTCGGCACGTTCACCACCGCCACCACCTTCTGTCCGCACTCCTTGGCATAGCGCAGGGAGGCGAGCGTGTCGGCGGTTTCGCCCGACTGGGAGATGACGATGGTCACTCCCCCCGGCGGCAACGGCGTCTCGCGATAGCGGAATTCCGAGGCGATGTCGGTGCTCACGGGAATGCGGGCGAAACGTTCGAACCAGTATTCCGCTACCGCTCCAGCATAGAGAGCCGTGCCGCAGGCGGTGATCGACATATGACTGACGTCGGCAATGTCAAACGGCAGCTCCGGAAGGCAGACGACTTCCTCGGCAATGTCCACGTAATGGCTGAAAGTGTGGGCGATGACCTCGGGCTGCTCGTAGATCTCCTTCGCCATGAAATGGCGATGGTTGCCCTTGTCCACGACCAAGGTGCCGGCAGCCACTTTCTGGATCGTCCGCTGAACGATCGCGCCGCGCTCGTTGCGAATCTCGACGCCGCCACGATGCAAGATCGCCCAGTCGCCTTCCTCAAGGTATGAAATGGTATCTGTGAACGGGCCGAGTGCTATGGCATCGGAGCCGAGGAACATTTCCCCTTCGCCGTAGCCGATGGCCAGCGGCGAGCCGCGCCGGGCTGCAATCATGAGGTCGTCAAAGCCGTCAAACACGAAGGCGAGCGCGAACGCCCCCTTCAGGCGCGGCAGCACGGCCCCGACCGCGCTCACCGGGTCCACGCCCGCCAGCAATTCCCGGTCCACAAGCTGGGCCACTACCTCGGTGTCGGTGTCGCTCTTGAAGCTGATGCCGCGGCCGATCAGCTCTTCCTTTAACTCGCGAAAATTCTCGATAATTCCATTGTGCACCGCCGCGACACGCTTGGTGGCATGGGGATGGGCGTTGCGCTCGGAGGGCTTGCCGTGAGTCGCCCAGCGGGTGTGCCCGATGCCGGTGTGGCCATGAAGCGGATGCCGATCCAGCTTCTTTTCGAGATTTCGCAGCTTGCCCTCGGCGCGGCACAAGGTGAGGTGGTTATCTTCCAGAGTCGCGATGCCGGCGGAATCATAGCCGCGGTATTCCAGGCGGCGGAGCGATTCCACCAAGTTTTCCGCAACGGGCGTCTTACCAAGAATGCCGACAATGCCGCACATGACCGATTGCGCTCCGTGAAAATTCCACCCTAGGCCGTTTAAAGCCTGCTTCGCCTTTCCCCGCCACCCCAGGTGGCGCAGCGCAGCATCACTTCCTCTTTCGCTTCGTGACCTGCAAAGCTCCTCAGCGCGGAAGCGCTTAGTCCTTGCGCCTGGTTCGCTCGCGGAACCCTGGCGCCCAGCCGGGCTTCACCACCTGACGGCCGCGAGCAATGGCCAGCGCATCCTCCGGCACATCGTCGGTGATCACCGAACCGGTGCCCACATAGGCGCCGGCGCCAATCGTTACAGGGGCCACAAGCGCCGAGTGCACACCGATAAAGGCTCCCGCGCCGATCTCGGTCCGCGACTTGGTGAACCCGTCGTAATTACAGGTGATCGTGCCAGCGCCGAGATTGCTGTCGGCGCCCACATGGGCGTCTCCCACGTATGAAAGATGGTTGACCTTAACGCCGCGTTCAAGGTGAGCCGCCTTGGTCTCTACGAAATTGCCGATGCGCACTCCCGTATCGAGCCGTGTGCCCGGCCGCAGCCGCGCATAGGGGCCGATCGTCACCCCGCTCTCAAGGTGTGCGCCTTCCAGATGGCAGAAGGAGTGGATCACGACGTCGTTGCCCACCCGCACGCCCGGCCCGAACACCACGTGCGGCTCCACGACCACGTCGCGGCCGAGCTCGGTATCGGCGCTGAAGAACACCGTCTCGGGGGCGACCAGGGTCGCGCCGCCGGCCATGGCGGCAAGCCGAAGCCGCTTCTGGATGATGGCTTCCGCCTCCGCCAGTTGGATGCGGCTGTTGACGCCCGCCACATCCTCGGCCTCGCCCTCGGCGGCGATGGTGGCGTGGCCCTGAGCGCGGGCAATTTCCACCGCGTCGGTGAGATAATATTCGCCCTTCGCATTGGCATTGCCGATGCGGTCAAGCAGGTCCAGCGCATGGGCGCCCGACAGCGCCATTAGGCCGGCATTGCAGAAATCGATCTCGCGTTCCGCGGAGGAGGCGTCCCTTTCCTCACGGATCGCCAGCAATTCCCCACCATGGGTAATGAGACGCCCATAGCCTGTGGGATCGGCCGCATGGAAGCCGAGAGCCACCACGGCCGCGCCGCTCGCCAGCGGCGCGCGCAAAGCGAGCAGGGTCTGCGGACGCACCAGGGGTGTGTCGGCATAAAGCACCAGCACATCGTCCACCGGCTCAGCCAGCGCGGCGCGGGCCGCGAGCACCGCATGGGCGGTACCTAGCCGCTCCTCCTGCAGGAACACATGGGCGTGGGGAGCAATGCGGTGCGCTTCCTCTGCGACATCTGCCCGTCCGGGACCGACCACCACGGCGACCCGGGTGGCACCAGCCGTGCGGGTCGCCTCCAACACATGGTGCAGCATGGTACGGCCGGCGATCTTATGGAGCACCTTGGGCAGGCGCGACGCCATGCGTGTGCCTTCGCCAGCGGCCAGAATCACAACAAGAAGACTGCGTTCGCTCATGGGAATCCTCGCGCCACGACCAACGCGGCCGTTCTAGAGCGAAACGGGCAGGCTTGTCGCCATCCGATCGAGAAACCAGCCGAACGCGGCGGGGCCCGAACGGCGCGGCAGGAGTTGTCACCGCCCCCCGATGATGCCATCTGGCAGGGACGAAATCGCAGGATGCTCCCATGGACACCGCCACCGATCGCAGCTTCCGTCCCGGACCGCGCGCCATGAACTGGCTGATTGCGCTCGGCATGGGCGCCACGGGCTGGGCGATCTACGTTCGCTATTTGGTGATTGAACCATCCAGCGTCGGACTCGCCTGCGACGTCGGACTTGCCACCTTCCAGTGCAAGGTGCGAGCGGTCACCATCGCCCTGTTCGGCTGGTCTGTATTCGGCGGCATCGCCCTCCTGGCCGCTCTGGCCCAGCTCTGGCGACCGCATCTGATCACCTTCGCTATCGGCCTTGCGTTCGCTGGCATCGCGCTGGTGCTCTACAACAACATCGCTGGGGCAATCGCTGCGATGCTGCTCATCCTTTCGCTCGCGCGGCCCGGACCCGCCACAGCGTAAAGGCCAGCACCAGACAGATCAGCCCGAACCAGACCGCCTGCCAGTTCTTCAGCGTTTCGTTGAGCGGCACGAACAGGCCGGCAACCAGCAGCCACCAGAAGGCTGTGCGCTCCGCCATGCCCGCACCCGCACCTGCCGGCAGTCGCAATGCGGCAAACAACCCGAGCGCCGCCGCGACCGGAGTCAGCGCATTGAAGGGAAAATCCTTGTAGCGGGGGTCGAATACCAACTCGAATGCCGCTTCGCCGATAGCGAGCACACCAAGGACGAGAATCACCGCCGCCGCCACCGCAAATCTATCAGCGTCGCTGCGACGCGCACTGTCGAGGGCGGTCGCGAGCGATGGCAACCTTGTGCCCGCTCCGATGGCGGCGGGAATCACCGCCAGTGCCGCAAAGGAGACCGCGACGAATGCAATATTGCGCGTCCAGCCGATCCAGCCCAGGCTCTCCAGCGGCAGGGTCGCGAGCGCAGGGCCGAAGGTCGCCCCACCAGCAAACGCAATCAGCGCCACGGCGACCCAGTCGCGCGGGCGCACGGTCTTTCCCCGCCGCTGCGCGCCAAAAAGTGCCGCACCGAAGGCAAGCGCCACGATCGCGAGACCTGCCACCGCCTGTCCGCGCCAGAACGAATGGTCCTGCACCGGCTGGCCCCAATGGAATTTCGGCTCACGCGTGCCGGCATCGATCAGCCCCCAATGGCCGCCGACCGTGCCTTCGTTGGCCCGCTTCCAGGGCTGATCAAACGCCTCGATGACGTTCACACGGTAGCCCTTTTCCTTCGCCAGCTTCAGCAGCTCGTGCATCACCAGCGCCTGCTCGGAGGGCGCCGGCAGCGCGCCCTCACGCATGCGTCCGGCACTGGGCCAGCCGGTCTCGCCGATCAGGATCTCCTTGCCAGGAAACAGCTTCGCCACATGCTGCCGGGTCTCGTCGATATGTCGCGCCGCCTGGTCTGCCGCCACCGGGACGTCCTCCCAATAAGGCAGGATGTGGACTGTGATAAAATCGACGTCTGCGGCCAGGGCCGGCGCGCGCTCCCAGAACTCCCATACATCGGCATAAGTCACGGGCGTCGCGCCGACGCGTGATTTCACATCGCGCAGAATGGCGGAAATGTCGGACGACGAAAGTTCGCCACGCAGCATCACCTCATTGCCGACGACCACGCCCTCAATCACGTCGGGATATTGCTGCGCCAGTTTCACCCCGGCATCAATCTCACCCTTGTTCTTCGCGCGATCGGACCCGAGCCAGATGCCCTGGAGCACCTTGAGGCCATGCTTACGGGCCAGTGGAGCGACCTTGTCGAGACCCATCTCGACTGAATAGGTACGCACGCAATCGGTGATCTTGGCGAGCTGGGCGAGGTCCTCGTCGATCTGCTGTTCCGGGATATCCAGTCCCTTGACTAAGGGCGACTGTCCGTCACGGAACGGCGCGTAGGATACGCACTGGAGCTTTTCGCCAGCGGCGAGCGGAGACGGCGGCATCGCCACTGGCCGTCCCATCCAAAAGGCAAGAGCGACCACCGCAGTGCAGACGACGAGGGCAAGCAGGGCCGGCAATCGCAAAGACGATGTCATGAAATCTCCCGACGGCTGGGCCGCTGCGCTGATCCGCGACATAAAGCTTCAAGAGAAGCCTGTGAAGCCATTGCGGTCCCAGCGGGGCAAGGCGCAGGTGGAGCACTGCCTTCCACAGCCAAGCATGCCGGCGCCGATTGTTTCCGAAGCGTCCTCATGCTGACAAATTCCCCACATTCTTCTAACGTGCATCCGCGGATCGCCTTCCGCCCCTCAGCCTTCGAACCCAATGGCCAATATGGACCGTTTCCGTCTTACGCTCCTCGCGGGCGCCCTCTTCCTCGCGTTCGCCGGCCCTGTATCCGCCCAATCGCAGGGAAATGACCAGAAGCCCGCTGCTCCGGCCGAGCAGATCACACCGGAACAGCAGGCGGCGCGTGACGCGCAGCGCCGGTCCGTTGAAGAATTCACCGAAGCCGCGAAACTGCCGGGCAATGCCGGTCTGCCGGAATGTGTCTGGACCGGCCGGCGTATTGCCGCGCTCCTGTGGCGCGACGATATCGACACGGCGCGGCGCCATCTCGACATGTACGAGCGGTTCGGATGCCCCACCGAGCATCTCAAGTTGGCCTTCCGTTGCCTGGTGCGCCAGGGCAACATCGATCAAAAAGCGCAAGAGCGCTTGGGTGCCCGGGTTCACCAATGTTGGGTTAATCCCGACTATGTTGCTGCACCAGCGCAATAATTAGATCACCGGGTGGCCTCCGGGCCGCCCATAGGCCGCCATACTTCCCATTTACCTCTTGATTTGAGAGGTTTAGTGTCTCGATGCAGTGCCGCGAAAATGGCGCTGCCGACCTTGGGGCAGGTCGAAAGGGTGCTCCGAGGCTTAAGATTAGGAACCGATCTCATAAGCCTGCGTTAACGGTTCGATTTCCCTTTCGAGTGGGTCTCCGCCAATGCGTCCCGGCCTTGCTGCTGCTGCAGCCATCATCACGGTTGTGCTCGGATTTCACGCCGCGATCTGGTATTCCTTGCGCCCGGAAGCTAAGGCGCCGGCGGTGACGGAGCGCTTTTCCAGCCTCTCCTTTGCACCCTACAGCCGAGATGTTCGCCATCCCGACAAGGGTCCGCCCGTGACCGCGGAGCAAATCCGCTCGGACGTGAACGCCATTGCCGACTACACCCGTGCGATCCGCACCTATTCCTCCACCATAGGGCTGGAATTGGTCCCTGCCATCGCTGCCGAGCGGGGTCTGCGCGTAACCGTTGGCGCGTGGATCGACAAGGACGAGGTCCGCAACGAGAAGGAACTCCGCGCGGCGGTGGAACTCTCCAAGCGCAATTCCAACGTCGAAGGCTTGGTGGTCGGGAACGAAACCATCTTCCGCGGTGAAAAGACCGCGGCCGAAATGGCCGAGTTGATCCGCAAGGTCAAGCGCGAGACCAATACCCCCGTCACCACGGGCGAAATCTGGAACGTCTGGCTTGACCATCCCGAGCTGGTGTCCGCGGTGGATTACATCGCCGCTCACATCCTGCCCTATTGGGAAGGCGTGCCGGCCGATCAGGTCGTGGACCGCTCTATAGATATCTACAATCGTCTGCGCGCGGCATATCCCGGCAAGCGCATCGTGATCGCAGAGTTCGGCTGGCCCAGCGCCGGATTCAACCGCGATGGTGCGGTGCCCGGCGAGCTCGCCCAGGCCAACGTCATCCGCACCTTCACCGCGCGCGCCGAGGCGCTTGGCATCGAATATAACCTCATCGAAGCATTCGACGCGCCCTGGAAGAGCTTCGAAGGCTCGGTCGGTCAGTATTGGGGGGTGTTCGACGCCAACCGTCATTTGAAGTTCCCGCTGAGCGGCCCGATCCAGCCCAACACCTTCAACCAGACGATGATTCTGGCCCTGCTGCTCGGCATCGTATTCTCCCTCCCGATGCTGCGCGCATCGCAGAGCATTACGGTCTCCCAGGGAATGGTGCTTTCGGCTGCCGCCAACGGCGTCGGGGCCTGGATTGCACTGGTGTTCAACCATTGGGCGACCCATTACGTCACGGGCGGTAACTACGTGACGCTGATGCTCTCGGTGCTGCTGCTGGTGCCGCTGGTGATCGTATTGCTATACCGGATCGAGGAGCTTTCAGCCGTGGCCTTCGGCCCCGCTCCGGCCCGCCTGATCGAAGCGCGCCCGGCTGCGACGCTCGCGCGCTATCCCAAGGTCTCGATCCATATTCCGGCCTATCGCGAACCGCCGGAAATGCTCAAGCAGACCCTGGATGCGGTGGCGCGGCTGGATTATCCCAACCTTGAATGCGTCGTCGCGCTCAACAACACGCCCGACCCGGCGATGGTGGAGCCGATCCGCGCCCATTGCGCCACGCTCGGTGAGCGCTTCAAGTTCCTGAACCTCGAGAAGATCAGCGGCTTCAAGGCCGGCGCCCTGCGCATCGCGCTTGAGCATACCGCCCCCGATGCCGAGATCATCGGCGTGATCGATGCCGATTACGTGGTCGCGCCCAATTGGCTGAAGGATCTCGTTCCGGTGTTCGAGGACCCGACGGTGGGGCTCGTGCAAGCCCCGCAGGATCATCGTGACGCCCACCTCAGCCCGATGCACGAAGCCATGAACGCGGAATATGCCGGCTTCTTCGACATCGGCATGGTCCAGCGCAACGAAGACGACGCCATCGTCGTGCACGGCACCATGTGCCTGGTGCGTCGCGCGGCCATGATGGAGGCCGGCTCCTGGTCGTCCGACACCATCTGCGAAGACACCGACCTCGGCCTGACCATCGCAGAGAATGGTTGGAAGACGCATTACACCCGCACGCGCTACGGCTGGGGCCTGCTGCCCGACACGTTCGAGGCATTCAAGAAGCAGCGTCATCGCTGGGCCTACGGCGGTTTCCAGATTATCCGCAAGCATTGGTCTCGCTTCCTGCCGGCCCGCTCGCGCCTGACGACGGCCCAGCGCCGCCACTTTCTGCTCGGCTGGGTGGCATGGCTCGGCGCGGAATCGGTCGGGGCCCTTGCGGCGATCCTTTCGCTGCTGTTCGTCCCGTTCGTGTTCGCATTCGGCATCGCAGTGCCCGCGCATATCCTGACGCTGCCAATCATTGCGACGTTCGTCGTCTATGTCCTGCACTTCATCGCGATGTACCGCATGCGGGTCGCGACCACTCCGCTGCGCATGCTGGGGGCGGCGATCGCGGCGATGGCCGTGCAGTTCACGGTGGCAAAAGCTGTGTTCGACGGCTTCCGCTACAAAGACCTTGCGTTTGCCCGCACGGCCAAGGGTGGCGGCTGGCTCTCGGGCGCGGCCCGCTCCTTCCCGGCCCTGCCCGAAGCGGTCGTGGGCAGCTTGCTGCTGGGCTCGGGCGTGGCGCTGCACATGACCAACTGGCACGTGGTGCGCGAGGTCGATCTTTATGCGCTCGCTTTGGTCGTGCAGAGCCTGCCGTTTCTGGCTGCCGCGCTAATCGGCCTCGGCGAAGCCTCGCGGCTGAATGACTTCGCCACCTGGCGTACGCTTAAGACCCGGGTGGCCACGGTCACGCGGCGCCTATCGGCAGCCCGTCCGCCCGCCGTTGCTGACTAACATCGGCAGCCTGCCATTGGAGCGCCCGGTTCCTGGAAATCCAGGAGGCCGGGCGTTCTGCTTTTCGGGGGCCGTTTCGCTTCTTTCCGCTGGGTCCGGGAGGCCTTTTTTCCGCATCGCGGCAGGTTGAAACCGGTTCGGATGGGAAAATTTACCCGCTCCGGATTGGCACAAATTCAACGTCGTCAACGGATGACGCCGTATACCACAGCGTGTTGCGCTTCCAGGAGGCATGGTCACGCTTGCGGCAAAATTGGGGAGGGTTTACGACTGCGCGCCAGACCCTTCGCATCCGCGAAGGTGGTACCATTTCCCCGTATACAGATGGGAGACCTTATGGACGCCACCACCAAAACTGCAGGTTCAGCCGCCAAGCTGACAGTGGGTGAGAAGAGCTGGGACCTGCCGGTCAACGGCGGAACCATCGGCCCCTCGGTCGTCGACATCTCCAAGCTGTATGGCCAAACCGGGATGTTCACCTACGACCCGGGCTTTACCTCCACGGCGTCGTGCGAAAGCAAGATCACCTATATCGACGGCGATGAAGGCGTGCTGCTTTATCGCGGCTATCCCATCGAGCAGATCGCCGAGGGCGGCGACTTCCTGGAGACCTGTTATCTCCTGCTCTATGGCGAACTGCCCACCGCTGCGCAGAAGGCCGATTTCGATTATTCCGTGACCCGTCACACGATGGTTCACGAGCAGATGACCCGGTTCTTCCAGGGCTTCCGCCGCGACGCCCACCCCATGGCCATCATGGTGGCCTCGGTCGGCGCGCTCTCAGCCTTCTATCACGACTCCACCGACATCTCTGATCCGCAGCAGCGGCTGATCGCGTCGATCCGTATGATCGCGAAGATCCCGACTCTTGCGGCGATGGCCTATAAATATTCCATCGGCCAGCCGTTCGTGTATCCCCAGAACTCCCTGGATTACACCTCGAACTTCCTGAACATGTGCTTCGCTGTTCCGTGCGAGGACTATAAGGTGAGCCCGACGCTCGCCCGCGCCATGGACCGGATCTTCATCCTCCATGCCGACCACGAGCAGAACGCCTCCACCTCCACCGTGCGCCTCGCCGGCTCCTCGGGTGCCAACCCGTTCGCCTGTATCGCCGCCGGCATCGCCTGCCTGTGGGGACCCGCCCATGGCGGCGCAAACGAAGCGGCCCTTAAGATGCTCACGGAAATCGGCCGTCCCGAGCGGATTCCCGAATTCGTGAACCGCGCCAAGGACAAGAACGATCCGTTCCGCCTCATGGGCTTTGGTCACCGGGTCTATAAAAATTACGACCCGCGCGCCAAGATCATGCAGCAGACCTGCCACGAAGTTCTTACCGAACTCGGTATCAAGGACGATCCGCTGCTGGACGTGGCCATCGAGCTGGAGCGCGTGGCGCTGCACGATGAATATTTCATCGAGAAGAAGCTCTATCCGAACATCGATTTCTATTCCGGCATCACTTTGAAGGCGATGGGCTTCCCGACCACCATGTTCACCGTCCTGTTCGCTGTCGCCCGCACGGTCGGCTGGATCGGCCAGTGGAAGGAAATGATCGAGGATCCGGGCCAGCGCATCGGCCGTCCCCGTCAGCTCTACACGGGCGCCGAACGGCGCGATTATGTGCCGATGGCCAAGCGCAAGTAAGCCATTCGTGAAACACGGGCGCCGGTTTCGACCGGAGCCCGTTCGCCTGAGAGCGCGGCCGGAAGGCCGCGTTTTGCGTTTTGGAAGGCCTTCTCACCTGCCCGGCACCGACTTGCGGATTTCGCGTCAGCGCGGCGCGGCAATGGTGGCGAGCACGACGCGTGCCGCCCTCAGGCTCGGGGCCTCATCCTCGGTGCCGAAGATTTCGTCCAGGCGTGCAAAGGCAGCAATCTGCCGATTCCGATCCGCCCCGTCATCCAGCAGCCGGCCGAGGGCATTGGAGAGCCGATCGGGCGTACAATCACGCTGCAGAAACTCCGGCACCGCATTCTCGCCGAGGATCAGATTGGGCAGGATCACACTCGGTAGCTTGAGGATATAAGGGGCAATCACCGCCTCCCACGCTGCCACCTTATAGGCCGCGACAGTCGGGACGCTGGCAAGCGCCAATTCCAGCGTCACTGTGCCCGAGGCCGCCAGGGCCGCGCGCGCAGCGCGGAACGCAGCATATTTCTCGTCCGCATCGGTGACGATCCGCGGATGCACCGGCCAGCCGGCCACAACCGCTTCCACCAATGGCAGAAGACGCGGCAAGGTGGGCAGCACGAATTCCACGGGGCGGCGCGCCGCAAGGCGACCCAGGGCCTGGCCGAACACCACCCCGAGACGTTCTACCTCACTACGGCGGCTTCCCGGCAGAACCAGCACCAGCGGCGGCTCATGTGATGCACGCGAGACATCGGAAGCGCTGGCGCGCAAGTCCGCCAGGCGCTCCAGCAGGGGATGGCCGACATAAGTGGTGGGCGGCCCGCCGAGTCGCAGATGGACGTCCGGCTCGAAAGGAAGCAGGGCCATCAGATGGTCAATGGAAGACCGCATGGCCTTGGCCCGCCCCGGCCGCCACGCCCAAACCGTGGGCGAGACATATTTCACGATCGGGATCTGGCGGTTGCGCCGACGCACGCGGGCCGCGACGCGATGGGTGAAGTCCGGCGCATCAACCAGAACGAGCACGTCCGGCGGAGCGGCACAGATGACATCCACGGTCTCGCGCAGACGCCTGAGGATCGTGGGCAGCTTGCCGATCACCTGGCCGAAGCCGATGGCGGTGAGATCGTCCATGGGAAACAGGCTGGTAAGCCCGGCCGCCTGCATTCGCGCGCCGCCGATGCCCGTGAAGGCGACCCCGTGAGGCGCGAGTCTGCCCAGCCCCTCCATGACGGCACCACCAAGTACGTCCCCGGACTCCTCCCCGGCAAGGATGAAGACACGCAGCGGCCGGGCGGGCAGGCCCGAACTCACGCGGCCCCCTGCGGCGCGACGCCAAGCACAAACAGGCCTGCTGCGTCTGCCGCCCGCACAAGCTCCTGCGGATCCGGCACGATCACCCCGCCAGCCTCGAAAGCGATGCCTGCGAGGCCTGCCTTTGCAGCGCACGTCACCGTTCCGGGGCCGAGCGAGGGCAGATCGACGCGGCGGTCCTGATCGGGCTTTGGCGCCTTCACCAGCACGCCTGCACGCGCGGGAAAGCGCAAGCGCCCGCTGGCCCGGAGCGCCTCATAACGAGCAAGCACGGCATCAGTGCCTTCTGCCGCCTCGACGGCGGCGACCAAGCCGTTGACCACGATGACCCCCTGCCCCACATCGAATGGGCCAAGCGTGCGAACGACCGAGAGGCCGAGCGCGATATCAGCCTGCTGCTCGGCGCTCGGCTGCACATGGCCCAGCACCCCCTCGGGCAGTAGCAGCCCAGGCACCGCTTCGTGCGCGCCCATGAGGTGAAAGCCCTGCTCCGCCACCAGACCAAGAACGCCTGATAACAGGTGATTATCTCCGCCGCGCAAAAGGCGCGCAACGCGCGGAAGGAGGCGGATGGTGGTCCAATCCAATCCAAGATCAGAGAGGCGCGGTCGCGTGAGCGTACCCACCATCACCACGTCGCGCACCCCATGGGCGCGAGCGACGGCGGAGACGGTGCCGAGCGAGCCCAGACGGAACCAGTGATGAGGAAAGCGCTCCAGCGCCGGATCAGCGAAACCCTTCATCAGCAGCAGAAGCACGTCCCGCCCCTGGGCCACGACAGCCTCGGCGACCGCAGCGGGAAACGCACCGCCACCGGCAACAATAGCCAGCGGCCCGGTGGACTGGGGTTGCGTCATCGCCGAACGGCCGCTCCCCCCGCCGGCTTGCGACGGGGCCCACGCCGGAAGCCCTTGCTGTGCCGGCGCCCGTATCACTGGATCACTCCTCGTGCACGACACCACGCGCAGGCTGGCAGAGCGAGCGGTTCTTGCCCGCATCTATAAAAGCCAGGATCTCGCGTGCAAAGGCGGATGCCTCGGCCTGCTCGCGCAGCCGCGCAAGGCGATCGGCGAATACGCCGCCGCCAAAAAACAGATCGCGATAGGCCGCGCGCGCGGCGTGAAGATCTGCGCGGGTGAAGCCGCGCCGCTTCATACCAATTGTGTTGAGCCCGACCAGCCGCCCCGCCTGGCCGAGCACATAAGCATAGGGGATCACGTCCTCGCGCACGCCGGTGATGCCGCTGACCATCACCTGGGCGCCGATGCGGGTGTATTGATGGACCGCGCACAGGCCGCCGAGGAACACGTGGTCGCCCACGTCCACATGACCACCGAGGGTGGCATTGTTCGCGAAGATTACGTGATCACCGACATTGCAGTCATGGCCTACATGGGCTGCAGTCATCAGCATGCAGCCATCGCCGATGCGAGTGACGCCCCGCCCGCCCGCCGTGCCGATGTTCGCCGTGACATGCTCGCGGATCACGCAATCCATGCCGATGGTCAGCGCAGTGCGCTCGCCCTTGTAATGCACGGATTGCGGCGGCGTTCCGAGCGAGGCGAAGGGAAAGACCTCCGTGCGCGCGCCAATCGTCGTCTGCCCCTGAATATTCACATGGGAGATCAAGCGAACGCCGGCATGAAGGGTAACATCTGGCCCGACCGAACAGAAGGGGCCGATTTGAACATCATCGGCAAGGATCGCACCGTCGGAGACGCGCGCAAGAGGGTCGATCAAAGGCACATCAGAATCCGGTAATCATCGCGCCGAGACGCGCCTCGGCGACCAGCTCGCCGCCCACTTTCGCCTCGCCGCGATACCACCACATGTTGCGGCGACGCGAGATCTTGGTCATGTGGTATTCCAGCACGTCGCCCGGCACAACCGGACGGCGAAACTTCGCTTCATCGATGGTCATGAAATAGACCAGCGGAGGCGGCAGGTCGGCCGGGCGGTCGGGCTTGGACAAGATGCAAATGACACCGGCGGTCTGCGCCATGCCCTCGATGATGAGAACGCCGGGCATTACCGGATTGCCGGGAAAATGGCCCTGGAAATGGGGCTCGTTCGCCGTGACATTCTTCACGCCGACGCACGAATTGTCGCTGTCGATCCGCTCCACCCGATCCACGAGGAGGAAGGGGTATCGATGAGGAAGGCACAGGAGGATTTTCTGCAGGTCGGCGCTCGTGAACACCTTGCTTTCCGAAGGCGTCTCATCGGCAGTTAGGGCCTCAGGGCTGCTGCTGGCATCGCTCATTGGTCCCCCCCTTCATCGCCGCGCAAGGTGCTTGACTGCCCAAGTTTCTTCAGCGCGGTCACTTCCCTGAACCATTCGCGCACTGGCTTCGCCGGTGATCCGCCCCAGCGCGCACCGGGGGGGACATCGTCCTTCACATTGGAGGAAGCCGCGATTTGCGCAGCATCACCAATGCGAACATGTCCGATCACGCCCACTTGGCCACCCAGCATGACGAAATCGCCCAGGGTGGTGCTGCCGGAAATCCCGGTCTGCGAAACGATTACGCAATGGCGCCCGATCACCACATTATGGGCGATCTGGACCAGATTATCGATCTTGGTACCTTCACCGATCACCGTATCGCGCAAGGCGCCGCGATCAATGGTGCTTCCAGCCCCGATCTCCACATCGTCCTGGATCACGACGCGGCCAATCTGCGGCACCTTGAGGTGCCCCCGAGGGCTTGGCTGGTAGCCGAAACCGTCCTGGCCGATCCGCACCCCGGAATGCAGAATCACGCGATTGCCGACCAGGGCATGAATGAGTGTGGTGCCAGCGCCGATCGCGCTTTCCCGGCCGATGCGCACGCCCGCGCCGATCACAACATTGGCGCAGATCACCGACTGTGCGCCGATCTCGACGTCCGGCCCGATCACAGCGCCGGGATCGACAGTGACGCCGTCCTCAAGCCGGGCCGTCGGATGGATGAAGGCGCCGGGCGCGATGCCCTGATGACCGAACACAGGTTGCGGCCGAAGCGCGGCGGGAAACAGGGAACGGGTGACGGAAACGAAAGCCAGCGCTGGGCGGGGAGAGATTAACACCACCATGCCCTCGGGGGCGCCCGCAGCGAGCTTTTCTGTCGTGATGCAGACACCCGCGCGGCTCACCTCGAATTCGGGACGATAGCGCGGCGAATCGAAAAAGGCGAGGTCGGACGGCCCTGCATCAGCCAGGGTGGAAACCCCGTGCACCAAACGGCTCTCCGGCAGTTCGCCAGCCAGACTGCGCGCTCCGCTCAAGGCCACGACCTCCGCAAGGGTCAGCGGGGCCGGCAGTGGGAAGAAGAGAGGATCGCTCATGTTTCAAGATACGCTGCGGGCGTCAGGCGGATCGACCGCCGACGCCCGCATAAGAGGACAGGATTAGAACTTGGTGCCGCCCGAGAAGCGGAACGCCTGGTCCTTGTCATACGTCTGCTGGCTCAGCACCCAGGCATAATCGAAACGCAGCGGCCCGAAGGGCGACTGCCAAATCAAGCTGGCACCGACCGAGGAACGCACGCCGTTGTCATCATACACGCAGATGTTGCCTGTCGAGTTCTTGGACCCCGCAGGGCAAGTGACCATGTAGGCAGAAGGGGCGCCAACGAAAGACGTCGGCCCAGTATAGTCATACAGCGAACCGGCGTCCGCAAATACAGCGGCTTTCAGACCGATGTCCTTGGGCAGGAAGGCGAGCGGGAACTGCACCTCGGCCGAAAGGCCCCAGTAGGTCGTACCGCCCAGCGAGTCCTGCGACAGAGAGGCCATGTCGCGTGGTCCGATGCCGCTGGGAGCAAAGCCGCGAACCAAGTTCGGACCCATGAAGAAATTGTCCATGATCCGCAGATCCTGGTCACCCCATGCATTCACATGGCCAGCTTGACCGTGCAGCAACAGCACCCAGTCGTTGAGCAGCGGGTAATAGTAGCGCACGTCGCCAGCGGTGCGGATGAAGTTCACGTCGCCGCCGAGACCGGCGAAGTCCTGCTTCACCTCGGCATACAGGCCCGAGGTGGGGTTGATATTGCTGTCCAGGCCGTTGAACGACAGCGTGTAGCCCGCCGCCGACGTGATGGTCGCACCCTGTGCCACCGCCTCGATGATGGCCCAGGAGGCTGTCCCCGCGCAGGTCAGGAAAGGATCGTTGTAGATATTACAATCGAGGTTCAGCTCGCGCTGATAGAGATTATAGCGCAGCGCAAGGGTGATCTCGTCGGTAATCGGAAGACCGAACCGGAACCCGCCACCCAGCGTGGTGCTGTTATAGGAAGTGTAGCTGGTGGCGCTGGTTTCCTTCCAATAGAAGTCCACGCCCGCCGCGAGCCGATAGCCCAGGAAGTAAGGCTCGGTGAAGGAGAATTCCGCGCCCTGGGCATTCTGGCCGAAGGAGCCGGAAATCTTCACATATTGCCCACGGCCAAGGAAGTTCTTCTCACCCAGCGAGACCTCGGCGATGAAGCCGTCGGAGGTCGAATAGCCACCCGACACAGCGAACTCGCCCGTCGGCTGATCTTCCACATCCACCACCAGGATAATGCGGTCCGGCGCGGAACCGGGCTCATTGGTGATCTTGACGGTCTTGAAGTAGCCGAGGTTGCGCAGGCGGCGCTCAGCGCGATCCACCATCACGCGGTTATAGGCATCGCCTTCGCCGATATCGAACTCACGGCGGATAACCCAGTCGCGGGTACGGGTGTTACCGCGCACTTCGATGCGCTCGACGTAGACCCGCGGACCCTCTTCCACCACGAACAGCACATTGATGCGCTTGTTCTCGAAGTCGCGATCACCACGCGGCCGCACCTGAGCGAACGCATAGCCCCGCTTAGACACTTCGATGGTCACGTTCTCGACCGACTTCTCCACCAACTCCGCATTGTAGACCTGTCCGTCGCTCATACGGAGCGCGCTACGCAGGTTTTCGGCGGGCACATCGCGGATATTAGAGACCACGTCCACCTTGCCGAAGCGGTATTGCGCACCCTCATCAAGATTGAAGGTGATCACATAACCAGCCGGCGAGCCGCTGGTGGCAGGAACCAGCTCGGCGGTCGCGGAGACGATGCGAAAATCGGCATAGCCGTTCTTCAGATACCAGCGGCGCAGCAACTCCTGGTCCGCATTCACGCGGTCCGGATCATACACATCCGTGGACTTCAGGAACGACAGCCAATTGGTGGTCGTCGTGGTGATCACGTCCTTCAGTTTGAAGTCCGAGAACGCCTTGTTGCCGACGAACTTGATGTCCTTGACGCCGATTTTTTCGCCTTCGGTGATCTCGAACACAAGATCGACGCGCCCATTGCCGCGATCAATTGTGACCGGATTGACCTTCACGTCGCTGCGGCCTGCGCG
Organism: Roseixanthobacter psychrophilus; assembly: GCF_043195195.1. Taxonomy (NCBI): domain Bacteria; kingdom Pseudomonadati; phylum Pseudomonadota; class Alphaproteobacteria; order Hyphomicrobiales; family Xanthobacteraceae; genus Roseixanthobacter; species Roseixanthobacter psychrophilus. The sequence continues at coordinate 8,434 of NZ_JBAFWT010000036.1, read as the reverse complement.
GCGATACACTTCGATGATGCGCTGAGTATCGGCCTGTACCACCGCCTTGGACAAAGTGCCGCGCGGCTTGGATTGGATCTCCGCCAGCAGCACGTCGTCCTTGAGCTTCTTGTTGCCCTCGAAGGCGATGCGGTTGATCACCTCATTCTCGACCACGCGCACTACCAGCCCACCACCCTGGTGGGAGATGTTCACGTCAGAGAACAGGCCGGTCGCATAAAGTGCCGCAAGGCCCTCGTTGATCTTCGCGGGCGAAAGCGACTCGCCAGGCTTGACCGCAAAATAAGAGCGGATCGTCGCCGCATCCACGCGGCGATTGCCTTCAACGACGATGTTCGAGGCTGATTGGGCGGCCGCGGGACCGGCGATAAGGATGGAACCGGCGGTCGTCGCCATCGCTGCAGTAAGAGCGATGCCGAGGACGGCGGCCAGTTTCACGATGACTCGGACCCGAGCAGTCATATGGCGCGCAACCTTGAATTCGTTGTTCTCGAACCCGGGCGCCGAGGCGCTCAGATTCTCACCGTCGAGGCGCTTGTACAGGCTTTTCCCCGCACTGCAAACGCCTGTCGAACCAGCGGCTTCCGCTTTTCCGCCGACCGTGGCCGCTGCGCCACGACCGGCCTGTCATCACATCGTGGCCAAGTGCAGCACATCGTTCCATGTGGCGAAAACCATCAGCATCAACACGATGGCGAGGCCGATGCGAAAGCCGATATCCTGCGTGCGGGGACTTAGCGGCCGCCCCCGTACCGCTTCGACAGCGTAGAACAGCAGATGGCCTCCGTCCAACAGCGGGATCGGAAAGAGGTTAAGAAGTCCGATTGAAACCGAAAGAACCGCTGCCAGAGACAGGAGCGCACCGATTCCATAAGTGGCTACCTGCCCAGAGACCTGGGCGATGCGGATCGGCCCGCCTAATTGGTCAGCCGATTCCCGCCCGGAGACCAGCCCGCCGAGATAATCGAAGGTGCGTGCGACCACGAACCAAGTCTCCTGCGCGCCGAGGGCAACGGCTTCCACCGGCCCATAGCGACGCGTCGTCACATCAGCGGCCGCGAGCGAGCGGGAAATACCGAGCAAGCCCATGCGATGAGCGTTGCCAAAAGCGTCCTTCACCTCACGCAATTGCGGGGTGGCGGTGAGGGACAGCTCGGCGCTGCCGCGCTCAACCTTGAAACTCAGGGCGCTTCCTGCGTTGGAGCCGACGATGCGTTGCATGTCGGCAAAGCTCTCCACCGGGGAACCGTCGATGCTGAGAACGAGGTCGCCCGGCACGAACCCGGCCTGCTCGGCGGCACTACCGGCCGCCACCTGGTCCACCCGAGGCGCGGTCACCTGTCGGCCGAACACCATGAACACCATGGAAAAGATGACAATGGCGAGAATGAAATTGGCGATCGGCCCCGCCGCCACGATTGCGGCCCGCCAGGCGAGCGGCGCGTAGAAGAAGCTTTCCTTACGTTCCTGCGGGCTCATCTGCCGCAGCGCGGAAGTGTTCGGAGTGCTCGCGGCATCCTCATCGCCGAAGAATCGCACATAGCCACCGAGCGGGACGGCGGCGAGGCGCCAGCGGGTACCGTGGCGGTCGTTGAAACCGACGATCTCCGGCCCGAATCCGAGCGAGAAGGTCAGCACCCGCACACCCGCACGGCGCGCGACCCAAAAGTGGCCGAGCTCGTGAAAAAATACCACCAGGGTCAGAACGAACAGGAACGGAACCACATAGCCGAGGAGCGAGGTGCCCCAGGCGCCCAGACTCGAAAAAACTTCCATCGTCCGTTCCTCACGTGTGCCACTCCGGCCAGCGGCAGAAGGCCGCGCGGGCGGGGACACTGAATGTTTGGCGAAGGCCCGCAGGGGCAGATTCGCGATCCGCAGGAGTTGGAGCTTGAAGCTCCATCGCCGAGACTTAGGATGCCTTTGCGGCAAACTTAGGCAAGAGCGAAAGCGATAATCCCCCGCCGCTCGTCAGGTGACCGCTGCGGTCGCATATTTCGGCAGCAGCGACAGCGCGAGGCGGCGCGCCGTCCCGTCGACCTCCAATGCCTCGTCGAGGGAAGTCGGCGGCCGGCCGGCTGGCAAAACGGAAAGCGTCTCCTCCACGATCGCGGCGATGCCGAACATGCCGATCGCGCCCTCGAGGAAGGCGGCGACCGCAATTTCGTTGGCGCCATTGAGGATGGTCGGAGCCGTCCCGCCCGCTTCCATAGCCTCCATCGCCAAGCGCAAAGCGGGGAACCGTTCGAGATCGGGTGCTTCGAAGGTCAGCCGGCCGACCTTGGTCAGATCCAACCGGCGGCATGAGGTCTCCAGCCGATCGGGAAAACCCAGGCAATGGGCGATCGGCACACACATGTCGGGAACAGCGAGCCCCGCCACCACCGACCCGTCGCGGAACGACACCAAACCGTGCACCACCGATTCGGGGTGCACCACCGCATCGAGCTGCGCCGCGGGCAGAGCGAACAGGTGGTGTGCCTCGATCAGTTCCAGCCCCTTGTTCATCAAGGTGGCGGAATCGATGGTGATCTTGGCGCCCATGGACCAATTGGGATGCTTCAGCGCATCCGCCGCCTGGGCACGGGCGATCTGCTCGCGGCTGGCAGTGCGGAACGGACCACCCGAAGCCGTGATGGTCACTCGCTCCACATCACTGCGCGGTCCTGCGCCCAGCGCCTGATAGATGGCGTTATGCTCGGAATCCATCGGCAGCAGGGTGGTGCCGGTCCGGGCGGCCTCAGCGATGAAGAAGGCGCCGGCGGCCACCAGGCATTCCTTGTTGGCCACAGCGAGCCGCCTGCCTGGGCCGAACGCGGCCACCGTGGGTGCAAGGCCGGCGACGCCGGAAATTGCCGCGACAACGAGATTCGCTTCGCGCTGCGCGGCCTCAAGGATGGCGCCCTGCCCGGCTCCCGATTCGATGCCTGAGCCGGCAAGCAAAGCAACGAGTTCCGCGCCTTTAGCCGGATCGGCAATGGCGGCAAAGCGGGCTCCGAGATCGCGGGCGACCTGCGCAAGGGCTTGGGCATCGCGCCCCCCGGCCACCGCCTCGACGCGATAGCGGCCTGGCGCTTCCTTCAGCACCTTGACCGTGCTGCGGCCGACGGAGCCGGTCACGCCGAGAATGGAAATGACGATCATAGAAAAAGACCTACCACAAAAGCAGCCCCGCTGCAGGGGCTAGGTCGTTGCGGGCAAAGCCGATCAGGCCGGCGAGCAGAACCGCTGCCAGGAACCCATCAAGACGATCGAGCACACCGCCGTGGCCGGGAATGAGGCTGCCGGTATCCTTCACACCGAAGGTGCGCTTGAAGGCGGATTCGGCAAGGTCGCCGGCCTGCGCGACAGCGCTCAGCAACACCCCGAGCACAAGCCAGACTGGATTGAAAACGAGCCCCGCCGCCAGCAGCAGCGCGATACCCGCGAACATGCCGCAGATGGCACCGCCGATGGAGCCTGACCACGTCTTGTTTGGGGAAAGCCGTGGCCAAAGTTTCGGTCCGCCGACCGCACGTCCTGTAAAATAGGCCCCGACATCGGTGCTCCACACGACCGCGTAGAGGAACAGCACCGCGACCAAGCCAAGCTGATCGGTGTCGCGCAGCGCGACGATGGGCAGGCTTGCAGCCGCCCCGCACAGCACACCTCCGCCGGCCCAGAGCCGGCCGCGCGCCGTAACAATGGCCAGGACCGCCCCGCCGCCACACAGGGCTATCGCCACCGCTCCCGATCCAGTCGCTGCGAGAACCGCGCTTGCGGCCAGCACAGCTGCCGCTCCGGTCGCGATCGGCAGAACTCGTGGCACGAGACGCGCCACGGTTCCGCATTCATAGACCACGGCTATTCCCGCCAGCGCCCAGATGAGGGCAAACGGCCAGCTTCCGTACCAAGTTAAGGCCAGAACAGTCGGCGCCAGGATGGCCGCGGACAGGGTGCGCCGGGGAAGGTCTTTTCCGCCGATCACGTGCGCACGCTGCCGGCGCGGGCGGCAATGCCGCCGAACCGACGGTCACGCCGGGCATATTCCTCAATCGCGCCGACAAGAGCCGCGTGGTCGAATTCCGGCCAATAGATGGGCAAGAATACCAGTTCCGAATACGCGCCCTGCCAGAGCAGAAAATTGGACAGCCGCTGCTCACCACTGGTGCGCACGATGAGATCGGGATCGGGAATGCCCGCGGTGTCGAGATGGGCGGAAAGAGACTCTGCTGTAATATCCTCGGGCCGGATCCGGCCGGCCACGGCATCGGCCGCGAGGCGTGCCGCAGCGGCGGCGATTTCCTGCCGCCCGCCGTAATTGAACGCCACCACGAGCGTAAGGCCGGTATTGTCCTTGGTCAGGGCTTCGGCCTCGTCCAGGAGCTGGCAGATATCGCGCGCCAGTTCCGCCCGCTCGCCGATGATTCGGACGCGCACGTTAGCGCTGTGCAATTCCGCAAGATCGTGGCGCACAAACCGCTTAAGCAGGCCCATGAGATCGGAGACCTCACTCGCCGGGCGCGACCAGTTCTCGCTAGAGAAGCTGTAGATGGTGAGATAGCGGATGCCGATCTCGCGCGCCGCCCTGACGCAGCGGCGCAGGGCTTCAAGCCCGCGCCGATGGCCTTCGAAACGGGGCAGGTTACGGGCCGTCGCCCAGCGCCCGTTGCCGTCCATGATGACGCCGACATGCACCGGAATGCATGCGTCACCCATGGCTGGCGTCGCTGAGGCGCCGTTGCGCACCGACATGGCCCCGTTCCTCTTCATGCCATCCTCAGACCGAGAGGATTTCCTTTTCCTTGTGGGCGAGGGTCTGGTCCAGTTCGGAGATCACCTCGTCCGTGGCCTTCTGTACCTGGGTGGAGAAGCGGTCCAGATCGTCCGCGCTGATCTCGCTGTCCTTTTCGAGCTTCTTCAGCAGATCCATGCCGTCACGACGCACATGGCGCACAGAGACGCGCGCCGCTTCCGCATATTTATGAGCGACCTTAACCATTTCCTGGCGCCGCTCCTGGTTAAGCTCGGGAATGCGAATCCGCATCACCTGGCCTTCGGTGGAGGGGTTGAGGCCGAGGTTGCTGTCGCGGATTGCCCTTTCGACCGCGCTGACCATGGAGCGATCCCACACCTGCACCGACAACATGCGCGGCTCCGGCACGGAGACGGTGGCCACCTGACTGATGGGCATATGCGTTCCGTAGGCATCCACCTGGATCGGCTCGAGCAGGCTTGCGGAGGCGCGGCCGGTACGCAGGCCGCCAAGCTCCTGCTTCAGCACGCCCACGGCGCCCTGCATGCGGCGCTTGAGATCGGCAAGGTCGAATGCATCCGTGCTCATGGCATATTCCTGTTCTTCATTCTCCCGGCGCAAAATGCCGGTCCAGTGCTTCGCACCGCGCCTGAGGCGCAGCCGCCAAATCCATGCATCAGGCGGGCGAACGCCCCGCCTCCGGCACCTGTCCCATGCCGAGCCGAGCGGCCCGACGCGAAAGGAATGGCGCGGAAAGATGGGGGCTTTCCCCTGTCCGCCGTCAGGGCGCGACCACGGTCACGTGACCCTCGCCCTTAGCGGCGGCCACGATGGCACCGGGCTCGCGAATAGAAAAGACGATTATTGGCAACTGCGCTTCGCGAGCAAGGGCGAACGCGGCGGCATCCATCACCTTCAGATCATAGGCCAGGGCTTGATCGTGGGTCAGGCGGTCGTAACGGCGGGCATTGGGGTCGAGCTTGGGATCGGCGGTATAGACGCCATCCACATTTGTCGCCTTCAGCACCGCGTCGCAGTCCAGTTCCGCCGCCCGCAACACCGCCCCGGTATCGGTGGTGAAATACGGATTTCCGGTGCCGCCTGCCAGCAGCACCACACGCCCGCGCCGCAAATGCCGCATGGCGGGCTGACGGGCATAAGGCTCGCAAACCGTAGGCATGGGGATGGCGGAAAGCGTCCGCGCCGGTTCACCCGCCGCCTCGACTGCCTGCTCCAGGGCAAGACAGTTCATGATGGTGGCCAGCATGCCCATGTGATCGGCGGTGGACCGGTTCAGGTCCTCGCCCGCAACCCGCGCGCCGCGCAGGATGTTGCCGCCGCCGACCACCACGGCAACCTCGCAGCCGAGCGCGCGCACGGCTACGAGGTCGCGAGCGATCCGCGTCACCGTGGGAGGGTGGAGCCCAAACGGCTCCGGTCCCATCAAGGCCTCGCCTGAGACCTTGATGAGGACGCGCGGATAGGGAAGCTCGGACATGGCCCCCTCCCCCGACGCGGTCAGGACTGACCCGCTGCGGCAGCGACTTCCGCGGCGAAGTCGCTCTCTTCCTTTTCGATGCCCTCGCCGAGCGCATAGCGCACAAAGCCCGTGAGCTTCACCGGCGCCCCGACGCTGCCTTCAGCTTCCTTCAGCACTTGCGACACCGACTTGGAGCCATCGTGCACGAACGGCTGTTCCAGCAGGGTCACTTCCTTGAAGAAGGTCTTGATGCCGCTTTCGGCAATCTTGTCCTGCACGTTGGCAGGCTTGCCCTGGTGCTTCTCGAGCAGGATCGCCTTCTCGCGGGCGACCACGCTTTCGTCGATGCCGGAGGCATCGAGCGCCAGCGGGCTGAGCGCTGCGACATGCATGGCGATCTGCCGGCCGAGGGTGGAAAGCTTCTCCACGTCGCCCTTGGATTCCAGCGCCACCAACACGCCGATGCGGCCGAGGCCCTCGGACACCGTGCCGTGCACGTAAGAGGCGATCAGGCCGTGCTCAACCTGCAGCTTAGCGACGCGGCGCAGGGTCATGTTCTCGCCGATGGTGGCGATCAGCGTGGCCAGCTTCTCAGCCACCGTGACGCTCTCGCCCGGGAAATGGGCGCTGGCGAGGGCTTCGAGCGAGCCATCGGTATTGAGGGCAATCTTAGCGGCTTCGCGCACAAACGCCTGGAAATCGCCATTGCGGGCGACGAAGTCGGTCTCGGCATTCACTTCCAGCGCGACGGCGTAATGGCCGGAAGATTCCACCGCCACGAGGCCCTCGGCGGCCACGCGGCCGGCCTTCTTGGCGGCCTTGGCGAGGCCCTTCTTGCGCAGCCAGTCGATGGCGGCCTCGACGTCGCCGGCGGTCTCGGTGAGAGCGGCCTTGCAGTCCATCATGCCGGCGCCAGTCTTGTCGCGCAGTTCCTTCACGAGAGCTGCTGTGATCGCGGCCATGCTCAGCTTCCTCTTCTTCTCATGCCACGGCCGGCAAGGGGTTGCCCAAGCCGGCCGCCGGAGCGCTTATCGCCCCTTCACTCAAATGACCTCCGGAGAAGGGATCACTCCACTTCGGCGGAGAACTCCTTCGCCTGGGCGATCCAGCCATCGACGCGGCCGGGCAGGCCCACTTCCTCGCCGATATGGTGCGCGTCCTGCGCATCCAGGCCGGCGATCTGGGTGAAGTGGAAGATGCCGAGATCGTTCAGCTTCTGCTCAATCTCCGGGCTCACGCCCGTGAGCTTCTTCAGGTCGTCGGCAACGCCGCGCGGACCGGACAGGGGCTCGAAGGTGGACCACACGCTCAGCTCGGCGGGCAGGTCTTCGATCAACGGCTCTTCAGCCGCGCCCACATCGCCGAAATCGCCGGCGCCGCGGGAAATGCCGTCGATAGCGGCGCGGGCAACCAGATCGCAATAGAGCTGGATGGCGCGGCCGGCGTCGTCATTGCCGGGAACCGGGAAGGCGATGCCGTCGGGATCGCAATTGGTGTCGAGGATGGCCGCCACCGGGATGCCGAGGCGCTGGGCCTCCTTCACGGCGATGTCTTCCTTGTTCGTGTCGATCACGAACAGCAGGTCGGGCAGGCCGCCCATGTCGCGGATGCCGCCGAGTGCGCGTTCCAGCTTCTCCTTTTCACGGGAGAGCGTCAGGCGCTCCTTCTTGGTGTAGCCGGAGCCCGCTTCGGGACCGGCCAGCATCTCTTCCAGCTTCTTGAGCCGGGCGATGGAATTGGAAATCGTCTTCCAGTTGGTGAGCATGCCGCCCAGCCAGCGGGAATTCACGAAATACTGCGCGGAGCGACGGGCGGCATCAGCCACTTGGTCGGCCGCCTGACGCTTGGTGCCGACGAACAGCACACGGCCGCCGTTGGCCACAGTGTCGGACACGGCCTGCAGCGCGCGGTGAAGCGCGGGCACGGTCTGCGACAGGTCGATGATGTGGATGTTGTTGCGGACGCCGAAGATATACGGCGCCATCTTGGGGTTCCAGCGGTGGGACTGGTGACCGAAATGCACGCCAGCTTCCAAAAGCTGACGCATGGAATAATCAGGAATTGCCACTTGTACTCTCCGGTTGAGCCTCCGCGGACGTACCCTCGACCCGTCAGGGACGAAGACACCGGATTGGCCAATTGGCCGATTGTCCGCGTGCGGAATGGCGCGGCTTATAGGCGAAGGGGGCCAAAAGGGCAAGGGCACGCCCGATCTCGAC
>NZ_JBAFWT010000035.1:0-49025 GCF_043195195.1 Roseixanthobacter psychrophilus | reverse complement strand
CGACTTCACCGTTCACACCGAAGTGGATGAGCATTGCTCGCATTCCTTAACGGGATCGGCGAGGCACGCTCAGGATAAGGGCCATTCTTGTGCCGGCGCACCTTCCGCTTGACTACCTCCTTTTTGGCCGCTTTCCGATCAACTGATCGAGGCGATACACCGCCGCGGACACCAGCAAACCGACCGTGTCATCAATAGCCTTCGCCTCTTCGATGGCGTAGGCAAGAAACTGGATCAGGAATTTCGGATCGGCCGGAGGCGCGTCGGCATCATTGATGTTCGTTGCCGCGTCTTTATTTTTGACGCTTGTCATCATGTCGCCCATGCTTGGTTGAGTGGAATGGGTTGGATCCGTGACGCGATCCGCAGCGGCAGCGCCGGAGGAATCAGAGTGATCGACGGGCGCGGTCGGTCGGCGGGCTCGCTTGACGGAGTGATCTGATAGGCGGAGGCGAACTCCAGGGCGACGAGTTGGAGTTCGAGCAAACCCAACCCCATAGCCACGCACGCCCGAGGACCAGATCCGAACGGGATATAGGCTGGCCCGTTGTGCGGGCGCGACGGTTCGAACCGTTCTGGGCGTTCCCAGAATCGCGGATCCCGGTGCAGATGCCACGGGCTGATCAGGAGCGATGCCCCCCGCTTCAGCTTCTGGCCGCCGAGTTCAAGCGGCCTCTGCACCTCCCGCGACATCCACCAGGACGAGGGGTAAAGGCGCAGCACTTCGCGCACTAGCGCCAGACTTTTCGTCGCCGTGGGAAGACGCGCCGCGATCGGCTCGCCGGCCCCGTCGCTGACGGCTTTGGCCTCCCCCGCGATCTCTTCGCAAAGTTCCGGATCTTGCGCCAGATGGTAGAGCAGCCAGGCGGCCGCCGAGCCTGTGGTGTGGTGGCCCGCGAGCAGCAGCAACAACACCTCGTCGGCTATTTCCTCGTCGGAAAGGTCGAGGGCTGCGAGCGCAACCAGAAGGCTGCTCTCCTCAGCGCGCATCCGGGCTCGGGTGACCACGAGCCCCATCTTGTCCCGGGTGGCACGCATCCTCACGGCCTTTGCCCGCGCGACCCACGGCAAGTGCGGGAGCACCCGGAACATGTCCGCCGCGAGATCGTCTTCCACCTCCTGGATCGCCTCGATGAGCAGGTTTTCATCTGCCTGCGTCAGCGCTCCGGCGCCGAAGAGAATCATGCAGATCACCCGCAAGGTCAGCCGGGCGGTCGTGTGGTGCGCATCGAAGGCACTTTCTTGCGCAAGGGATGCGGCCTGCCGCCGGATCAAGGCGGAGATCTGCGGCACATAGCCGGCGGCGAGCCCGCGGGCCATCTGCTGATGCAGCACCCGCCGCCGCGCCGCGTGAGCCTCGCCCGACAGCGTCATGGAGCTGCGCCCGATGACCGCGCTCAGCTTCTGGATAAGCCTGCCTTTATCGATGTCCGCCGTCGGCGCCTTGAGGATCTGGCGCACGACCTGCGGATCGCAGACCAGGAACACGTCGCCCGGCCCCATGGCCAGGCGCTCAAGAGGCGACTGGGCGCGCGACCCGCGATCCAGGAAGAACGTGAGGGGATCACGCCGAAATGCGACGAGGTCCGAGAACCAGTGTCTCATCGGAGACCTCCACGGTTTGAAGAAGGGCGCGCATACGGGCCACCAGGGCGGGCGCCTGTGCATCCATCGGGATTTCGCCCGCCACGGCTGGGATATCGCGGCCGTGATTGTCGACCCCGATCACCTGCATCTCGCCATAGCGGACGGTCACAATGCCGGAGGCTTGAAGGAAGCGCTCATAGGTGGCGTCAGCAAGCGCAACCAGGGCCCGCGCGCGGCGTGCCCAACCGAAGCCAAACATCACGGCGTAAAGCGCCGCAGCGTGACGCCGATGCTGCTTCAGAAGGCCGAAGCGGCTGATCTCCCAGCACCCATCGCAGTCGGGGTAGCTCTTATGCGACGCGAGGCGCGGGAATACGGAGGCACTGAGGTACGGCCGGTCGCAACGGATGGCTCTAAATGTGCCGATCAGATCGCCATCGAGGAACAGGCCGCAATGTATCGTGTCGTTGCGGTCGAATTGATCCATCTCGCGGCCTTCGACACACGTAAGTATCCAGCCAAGTTCATTGACAAATATGGATTTTCTCAATCTGAAGATATCGTCCGCCAGAATTCTGTAGGATCCTGAATAGAAGATATTTGCGGTCAATCCGGTCGGCTGCATTATTGGCCCCCCAATTGCATTGGAAGGACTCTAGCCAAGCAGTAATATTTCGGTATCACGGGAAACCGTGAGTTTTGATCCGGGGGAGACGGTGGCCATGGCATGGGATCTGGACGAAGCGATCTCAAGCATAGAAAGCGCTGCGTCCATCGACGAACTGACAGCCGTCCTTCAAAAGATTGCCGAGAATTTTGGCTTTTCCTCTTACACCTTCATCGACGCCCTGAGGCCGGGGGACGATAATCCCATCGTCATCACGACAGTCCCGGGCGCCTGGGCGCGTTCCTATCGCTCTGAGGGGTTCGTTCACGTGGATCCCATTATTTCGACCTGGCGGCGGATCAATATTTCGTTTGATTGGTCCTCGGTGAAACTGCCAAAACGGGCCGGAAAGCGCATTCCTGGGCCGTTGAAAACGATGATGGCGGCATGGGATCACGGGTTCAGAGAAGGTCTCGTCGTTCCCTTCCATTATGTGGATTCGCTCGGGCGCGCCTATTCGAGCGCCGTGACCTTCTTTTGGACGGACACGCTGGCGCGATTTCGGTTCGCACTTCTCCACAACCGCTCCCATCTGCACGTCGTGATGCTCTATTGGGCGCAGAGGGTGGTGGATCTTTCAGAGGAGGAAAGGCGCCGGCGTCCGCGTTTTCGGGACGTTTCCCCTGAATTGCCCGAGGCGATTTCTCTCACGGACCGTGAACGCGATGTGTTGAGTTGGGCAGCAAGGGGAAAGACGGTCTCGGATACAGCGGACATATTGCGCATCTCACAAGATACAGTTGAGACACATATTAGGAACGCCATGAAGAAACTATCAGCGACGAACAAGACCCATGCAGTGGTCAAAGCGTTGTATCTAAATCTTATCGATATATAGCCGAAATCAATTGGCGGAACGCGCCACGGCAGATGGAGATATCAGGGCGGAAATCTCCCTGCCATGGCACGTCCGACATCGGCAGCGAAGCCGCCAGTCGACGCTGATGCATCAAGGACTCAATTTTAATACGGAGCCAGCAAAAATTGGCCAACATGCTCGCTGCAGGCGAATTCCGGAGCGGCCTTCGACTAGGTCTTTCCCGGCCAATCCCAAGAAAACGAACTCTCGGCGCACCGTCTCAAAAATCAAAATATATGAGACGATATTTATGCGCTGAAATATCAACGCGTTGATTGTCTCATAATATAGTCTCATAATGCGTAAATGATTGTTGGCTATGCGCGCGTTTCAACTGATGGGCAGACTTTAGATAGCCAGATCGAACACCTCAGGGCCGCCGGCTGCGAGAAGCTTTTCCAAGAGACGGCAAGCGGCGCCAAAACGGACCGTCGGCAGTTGCGAAAATGCCTGGCCGCCTTGAAGGCGGGTGATACGCTCCTCGTCGTTCGGCTTGATCGCTTGGCCCGTTCGACGCGCGATCTGCTCAATATTCTCGCCGAGATCGCTGAGCACGGCGCCGCGTTCAAGTCTCTCGGCGACGGCTGGGCCGATACCACAACGCCGCATGGTCGCCTCATGCTCACCGTGCTTGGTGGCCTTGCCGAATTCGAGCGAGAGCTGATCAGAACACGCACAGGAGAAGGCCGCATTCGCGCCAAGGCGCGAGGCGTGCGATTCGGCCGCAAGCACGTGCTATCGGCCGATCAGCGTGCCTTCGTTGCCAAGCGAAGGGCGGAAGGAGAGAGCGTGCGCGAGCTAGCGCGAATCACAGGCGTGAGCAAGGCCACCATCAGCCGTATCGGACCCATTGACTAACCTCACCTCTATGCCAGATGTGCGTTCGGTGCGCACGAACTGGATCGCTGCCTCGAGTGGATTTGCGGACAGGGAGGGCTCTCTGTTCAGACAGTTATCCAGGTATTTCGATCCACGCCCCCGCGTGAGGGGCGACCGCCGCATCCTCGTCCGTCGTGTCGGTGGCATCGACGTTTCGATCCACGCCCCCGCGTGAGGGGCGACTGAGGACGCGCATCTCGACGTCGCCCAGCTATTCGTTTCGATCCACGCCCCCGCGTGAGGGGCGACTGTAAAGGGCATCGAACGGCGTCTGTCCTTTGGCGTTTCGATCCACGCCCCCGCGTGAGGGGCGACAGCGCTTCTTTTTGCGCCCGCAGAGATGCGTCTTGTTTCGATCCACGCCCCCGCGTGAGGGGCGACCGCGAAGTCGTCCGTCAGCAAGCTCCAGGCCATGCTGTTTCGATCCACGCCCCCGCGTGAGGGGCGACTACTGGTCCGAGTTCCTGGTCGGCCACATGGGCAAGTTTCGATCCACGCCCCCGCGTGAGGGGCGACCACGGAAGGTCTTCACCACCGCGCGGGGACGTAAAGTTTCGATCCACGCCCCCGCGTGAGGGGCGACCTCCGCACAGGCCTCCAGAATGGAGAGGGCGTGTGGTTTCGATCCACGCCCCCGCGTGAGGGGCGACGATCCAAGGGACAGAAACGGGACAGATACACCGTGTTTCGATCCACGCCCCCGCGTGAGGGGCGACCGCATCAACTTGACCGTAGGTCACGGCGACCCTGGTTTCGATCCACGCCCCCGCGTGAGGGGCGACGTCGCCTGCGGGAAATCCCCGCCAATCCTTACCTGTTTCGATCCACGCCCCCGCGTGAGGGGCGACGACGAGGCCCGCCGAGTAGCCCATGGTGAAGCCCTGTTTCGATCCACGCCCCCGCGTGAGGGGCGACGAAACGGCATCACGTTCGAATTCATCACGAACCTGTTTCGATCCACGCCCCCGCGTGAGGGGCGACATCGTCGATATCCTTTTTTGCCTGGATGACCTTTTGTTTCGATCCACGCCCCCGCGTGAGGGGCGACAGCCGAACTGGCGCGTGAGCTGAGCGACGCGCGCGTTTCGATCCACGCCCCCGCGTGAGGGGCGACCGGTGCCGGCGGTGCCCGATCCGGCCAGCTCGACGTTTCGATCCACGCCCCCGCGTGAGGGGCGACACCGCAAAGCCGCGCAGCCGCGTTATGACTACGTGTTTCGATCCACGCCCCCGCGTGAGGGGCGACTAGAGGTAGAGCACCGCAGCGACACGGAAGAAAGCGTTTCGATCCACGCCCCCGCGTGAGGGGCGACATCACTGGACGGCCGCACAGCGGGCGCAGGCCAAGTTTCGATCCACGCCCCCGCGTGAGGGGCGACCAGGAGCGATGCGCCGCGCCACATGAAGCTGCTTGTTTCGATCCACGCCCCCGCGTGAGGGGCGACGCCCCGATGCCAGCGGGCGCCACGTCGCGGCAGTTGTTTCGATCCACGCCCCCGCGTGAGGGGCGACTTTCGCTATTAGCTAACCTAATTAATTGTTTGGCGGTTTCGATCCACGCCCCCGCGTGAGGGGCGACCTCCACCTTGCAGGGGACTTTCTGGCGAATCAGTTTGTTTCGATCCACGCCCCCGTGGGCGATGGCGTCCAGCCCCGTGGCGGCGCGCCACACTTCGGGAAAGCTGATGTCCACGCCCGCCTCGATCAGCGAGGTCGAAACCAGCCGCACCGGCTTGCCGGCCTTCAGTTTTTCCCGCAGATCGGCCAAGACGATGCGGCGATGGCGGGCGCACATGAGGGTGGAGAGATGCACCGCACCGTCAAGATCGCCGATCGCATCGAACAGCGCCCGCGCATGCCGGCGCGTGTTGACGATGCACAGCATCTGCGGCTGCTCGGCAAAGCGCGCCGTGATGGCTTCGTCCGCGATGGGGTCGGCCATCCGCTCCACCGCCACGCGCTTCAGCTTTTCGTAGAGCCCTGCCGGATCGGGGGCCAATTCGCGTTCCGCCGGCAGGTCGAGGCCGATGGGCTGATTGTTCTTGTCGCGCAGCGCCGCATCGACTTTCCGTAAGGCCGGCTGGGTGGCGGTGCACAGCACCACGCTGGTGCGATAGGTGCGCGCCAGTTCCTCCAATGCCGCCAGGCTCGGCAGCAGCAAGGGCAGCGGCAGCGTCTGCACCTCGTCGAGCACCACCACGCTGCCAGCGATATTGTGCAGCTTGCGGCAGCGCGAGGTGCGGTTCGCGAACAGGCTCTCGAAAAATTGCACCGCCGTGGTGACGACGATGGGCACGTCCCAATTCTCCGCCGCCCGTTGCAGCTTTGCGAGGGCGCCGGGGGATTCATCGTCGGCCTCGCGCAGGCTGCGCGCCTTCTCCCAATCGAAACTGGCGTGATGTTCAAGGATGTCATCAGATGACCCGAGCGCTTCTCGAAACACCTGCGCCGTCTGTTCAATGATCGAAGTGTAGGGAATTACGAATATGACCCGGCGCAGGCCGTGGTGCACCGCATGTTCCAGCGCGAAGGAAAGAGAGGCGAGCGTCTTGCCGCCGCCGGTGGGTACGGTGAGGCTGAAAAGTCCTGGCGGAAGCGGCGCCTTGGCCACAGCATGGTCGAGAATGTCGGCGCGCAATGCGTTGAGCGGCGTCAGCCGCGCGCCCGCGCGGGCGGCTACCATAGCGGCCATATCGGCGCGCAGCCGATCGCGCAGCACGGCAAGGTCCGTGTGCTGGCCACGCTCCACCTTGTTGCCGGTCGCCCGCGCGTAATAATCCTCGGTGGCGATGAAATCGGCATCGACGAGGCAGGAGAACAGCATCCGGACAAGAAAGCTCTGCATAAAGCCTTTGGGGCCTGCCTTGCCGGGAGCCATGCTTGGCTTCAACATCGCCGACTCGGGCAGCGCACCGGCATGTTCTTGCCAGCCGTCCGGCACCAACCGCGCAGCGGCTTCCATGCGCCGGTTCAGATCCGCGCCATCCGCCAGTCCCGCATGATGGGCCGCGATAATGGCGGCGAGGATCGTGCCGAGAGTCTTCCCGTAGCGATCCAGCGCGATCCGCGCCCCGGCGGAGGAGTGATCGCCGCCCGACGGGAGATCACCACAAATATAGCCCTGGAATTCGCCCGAAGCCTTGCCGATGTCATGCAAATGTCCCGCAAGGCGCAGAAGCTCCATACATCCCAAAGGCGCGGCAAACTCAGCCGCAAGCGCACCTACGGCGGCGCTATGATCCGCAAGGGTTTCCCACAATTCCTTGGGTCGATCACGCAGGGAGTGGGCGTAAACGCTGACCATGAGCTTTCAGGCGGGAGCCGCTCCTCCAAAGACGGACACCTTTCGTGCACGCCCTGCCGACGACAATGACGGAATTAGAAGGGTTTCTGCAACCGCCTCTCCGGCCTCACCCCAGCCGCAAGCGCCTCCATCAGCATTGCGGCATCCTCGCCGGCCCGGTGCCGCACTGCGGCGTGTTCCAGCTGATCCCGTATCCCCTCGCTAACTTCATCGCCAAGTTCGCGAAGCAGACCATCCCAGCTGCGCAGCGCGAAGCTCGGCTTTATTCCCGCCGCCTCGAACAGGGCATCCATCCAATAGGCGTCGAAGGGGCCGCCATCGCACCAGACTGGACCGCTGCCGAAGAGCTGATTCAGGGTCCTCGCGATGACCATCGGCGGCTCGGCTGTGGCAAGCTCGGCCCGGTCGATGCCGTGCACGTCTTCGGAGAGTTCGCTCCAATGGCCGAAGTCGTTCCAATCCTGCGTCGGCCGGATAAGCGCCGACCACGTCCGGATGGGCTCGTCCAACGCCGGCCAAACGGCAAGTCCCACCTCGATGGGATATCCGCCATCCTCCAAAGAACTCGCCTCAAAATCGATGATGCGCAGAGGCCATTGGATCGTCGGCACTTGCTGCTCCTTGCCCTACATCTGGAGAAAGCTCCTATCGCCTTATCCCGGATACCGTCACCTTACTCCATGGGGTACGGCGTCCAGACTGGCGACAGCTCACTCAGTGCAATTGGCCATGGCGAGGTGGATCAGCCGTCGATCTCCGGAGACGCGGAAGCGCAGGGCGTCCTGGATCGACCAGTCGGCGCGGGAGAGATCGCCGGCATCCAGGAAGGAGACCGCGACCACGGCCTCCAGATTCTGGAACGACACGCCAGAGAGCTCCAGAACGGCGATCAGCTGGAACGGCGCCTCGGCGGTGGGGCTGGGCTTGATATCGAGCACACGCGCGGCGACTTTGAGCGTGCCGCCGCGCTCGAAGCGCACCTCCATGTCGAGGTTTTCGAGCATGCTCAGCACATCGTCTGGCCGGCTGGTTTTTTGGCCCAGAGCCGTATCGCGAGAGCCCGGCTGGAACACCAAGGCGACGAGGGGGGTCTTGCGGCCTCTGCGGCAGAACAGGCGCAGGCGGGTCGTGTCGTCGAAGCGGTTACTGGCCACTTCGGCAGTGGCGCCGATCTCTGTGCCCATGCCACCGGCGGCCTCTAGGCTGAGCGGCGCATAGCGGCGCGCCGTGTTGTCGATATTCCAGGCGCGCATCTCGTCCGGGGTGAGCCAGCGGGGTGAGCCCTCCGGCGTTTTGGCCGCCAGCGCCAGGAAGCGGGGATCGATGCCCATGCTCAGCGTGTAGTCGATCAGCCGCCCCATGATCTGCTGGGCGTAGGCCGTCGTGCCCGAGAACGAGAACTGATGCACCCCGAGCCGGGTGCCGGTGGCGCCTTCGAAGCGGTCGAACTGATCTCCCTGGTCCTCGGCGCCGGGGTCTTGCGTGATCATGTAGCGCTTCACGCCGCCGAGGATGGTATAGGCGCAGGCGCCGACGCAGATCTCCCCGAGGCTGGTGCCGAAGCCGGCCTTGCGGATCAGCTCGCCCAGCTTGGCGGCGGAGGCGAGATCCCCGCCGGGCGAGACGAACTGCAGCATGCCGCCATCGGGATTGTCGCGGGCGAAGGCGGCGAAGGCCTGCGGCGTCTCCGGCGTGATCATGCCGACGGCGAGGTCGGCGCTTTCCAGCGCATTGCCCCGGCAGGCTGCGTTCGGCGGGGAGAAGAAGCGCATGGGCTTGCGCAAATCGGCCGGGCGATAGTCCGGCGCATCGCAATCCAGCTCTTCCGCGTGGGATGCCGGAGCCGCCATCGCCAGGAGGGCGACGGCGGCAACGCTTGCGAAGATACATCTCGCGCGAGAGATCATCCCTCGCTCCGCATGGTCGGCTCGGTGCGAGAGGGCGGTCGGTCGATGGCGAGGCTCCATCTGGTCTTGGCGTACCAGGTCTCCTGCGAATCCGGTTCGGCGAACACCCAGCCGTGCTCCAGATAGTTCTTGGCCGTCAGTTCGTTGCCCTTGATGGCGAAGAAGATCGAGAGGCCGAGATCGAGGAGGCAGACCATGAGGACGAGCGTCCCCATCTCCTTCGGCTCGAGGTCGGTCACGCTCTCGGTGATGCTGTAGGAGAAATTGATCACGTTGATCAGGATGCCCCAGACATAGAGGCGGCGCAGGAACAGCGGGATGCCAAAGACGGTGGAGAAGAAGAACAGGACCCAGCTCCAGCCGACCTTGATGCGCTTGAGCTCGCCCGTCTTCGGGTTTTTCATCAGAACTTTCATGCTTTCCCCCATGTGATGAAGCGATGGAATTGAGATCGAGGGTGGAGGGCTCAGCGCTGCGCCGTGGCTGGCGCTGTCATCCCCACGCCGCCGCTGAGCACGAAGCCGGTGCGCCCATCGGCGAGTTGGGCGGGCAGCAGCGTTGCCGCCGCCTCGCCCTTCGGCTGGATGGCAAGGCTCGGCCCGGTCCATGAGAGCGCTTCGCCGACATCGAGCACGGCGCATTCGCCGGCGTCTGTGAGAACGTCGCGCACGCGCCGCCGCGCCGGTCCCGGCCGTTCCGAGAGCAAAGTGGTGAGCTGTTGCGGGGTGCGGCAGAAGACCGTGCGCTCGACGATGGTGCAGCGGCCGCCCTCGACGCAGCGCTCCTCGCCCGGCTGTGCGGCAGATACGGCCTGCGGCGCAGATGCCGTCTTCTGGGCTGAACGCAGCGCGGCGAACGCCGCCAAGGCCTGATCAAGCTCGCGTTGCGCCCTTGCTCGCTCGCGCCGCAATCCATCCAGGGGATCGGGACCGCCGCCGCCCGCCAGACCCTGGAACGCCTGCGCCATGCCATATGGCCCCCGCGCCATGCCCATGGCCAGGTTCTGCATACGGCGCGCCTGATCGGCCTGGAGTGCGGCGGACCGCTCCTGCAAGCGCCGCTCGGCCGCCTGCACGGCCTGGCGCGCCCGTGCGACACGCGCCTGAGCAGTGTCCAATGCACTGGCGGCGACCGCGGCTTGCGTCCTCGCCTGTGTCTCGCGCGCCTCCGCATCGCGGATCGCACGGCCTTCCTCCTGACGACGCGCCTCATCCTGGCGGCGGGTCTGCTCCTGAAGGCGGGCCACCTCCTGGCGTTGCGCGTCCTGCTGCTTGCGCGTTGCCTCGCGCTCCTCAAGGGAGCGTACCGCCTCCTCTTCGATCTCGGTCAGGCGGCGATCGATGGTGGTGTAGGGCTCGTCACCTAAAAGCTGCTTCAGGGTCTCCTTGACGGGGGTGTCCTGCATGGCGCCCCCATCGGCGGCGGAAACGACGACGCCGACAGCGGCGAGGCGCGCCACGCGCGACCGGATGTCGGAGAGCCTGCGGGCGGCGGTCTGCATGTCCGTCCGTTGCAGCTCGGCCAGCGACATCCAGTTCGCCGCAAAGCGCCTGCGGGTCGCGGCCGCCAGATCACTCAATTGCCGATCGGTGGACAGGCTGTCGGCATAGGCGAACTTGAACAGAACGCTCTGGCCGAGGCAGAGCTCGTCGGCGGACAATCCAGATCGCTGTGGCTTCGATGTCGGTGCCGGCGAAGATTGGGCGGCTTTTGCGATGATGTCCTGCGCCGGTGAGAGGGGCGGCGCGGAGACCGCCGTCTTCAGAATCACGACCGTGTCGCACAAGCCGCCCATGGCCTGAGCCAGTTCCTGACCGAAGAACGCCTCAATCTGCGCGACGGTGGTGCCGATTGTCATGAATAGTAGGCGGAGCATTACAAGCTCATCGTCGCTGAGCTTTTCCGGCAGGACGTACTTCTGCTCGAAGATGCGGTCCTTGTAGCCGTACTCGGATCGGGCGAACGCGGGACTGGCGAGCAGGCCGAGGCTGCCGCACAGCGCAAGCGTCCTGATCAGCCTGGGGGAGGCCATCTAAGGGGTTCCTTTCTGAGGCGTGGAGGTATTTCGCGACGAAGATATTCATACATGATGGCAATAGCCAGTGTTTTAATGGCCATCTGACTGCTGCTTTCGAGCGCATGAAAGGGCGCGCTATCTTGGCTTGGAATGTCCGCGCGTTGCGCGTGGCTCGCGGAGTCTCGCAAGAAAGACTCGCAGCTGATTCCGGTATTGATCGTGCCTATGTTGGCGGCATCGAGCGCCAGACGGAAAATCCCACCATAGATCTTCTTGATAGACTTGCGGATGTACTCGGGGTTCCCGTTGCTGAGCTGTTACAGAAGCCTCCAGCAGGCGCGGCCCCTCCCGCGCCACTGAAGGGTGGCCGTAAGCGACCTTAGAAACTTTGCCTGTTCCGCTTCTGGGAAATGGTGCTGGGAGGCCGCACGGCCTCCCAGCTTCCCGCTCACGCCTTGCAGTCGGGGTGCATCAAAGCGAGCTGGCTGATGGGCCGCGTGATCACCGGCAGATCGTCGAAGCCGTGCCATTTGAGCGTGGCCCGGGTTGCGTCGCGGTTGATGACCTCGGCCGGCCACCAGCCGTTGAACTCACCCCCTTCATAATCCGCCGCCAGCACCAGATGCCCGCTGGCAATCTCGGGCCAGAGCCCCACGGCGACCTCTTCACTGACGACACCGAGATTGCCGCCGTCGAGCATGTTCTGCGATGCGATGGCCACGGCAGAGACAGGCTTGTGCTTAGCGTCCGAGGCCGTCTCAGCGGCCGTTTCGACGGCCGGCGCTGGCGTTGCCGCCTTCGCAGCCGCCTTGGCCTCAGCGGCCTTCGGAATCAGCTGCACGACAGGCGCTATTTTGGCCGCGCTATCGGCCACGGCCGAGAGCTCACTGACCATGCGCGGCGTGACGGCTCCGAGCAGGGGAACGCCCTCCTTGTCGAAGGCGCCGCGCGCCAGGCTGGCGATGAGCTTCGCGTCCTTCGCCGGGTTCAGCGTCACGCAGCGGTGGCCGAGGCCCTCGGCAGCGGCGCGTGCCTTTTCAGCGGCCTCGCCTTCGAACTTTGCGGCCTGGGACGGCGTGGCATTGAAGAGCACGAGAATGCCGGGGGAAGCGGCCTGAGATTTGACAGTCATGATGTGATCTTTCGTGAGGCTGGCGGCAGTCTCCGCCTTTGCATTGTATCATGATACCGTCTATTTGTCAAGCAACTCGTGCCGAGGGAGGCTTTGGCGTCAGTTCGGATCGAATATTTGGTTATAGAACCTGAGCCTATATTTACCCCGCTTGCCCGTCCGGAGTTTCAAAGCTCGGGTCATCTATGTGGTTTGCGGCAGGCATGGCCGATATTCAGAATCCAAGCGGCTTTGGACACCGATCCTCGGTTTTAAGCAGAACTGCGATTCGCAGACGATCGGATTCGGCCGAATGCGGCCCGGCGCTCAATATCGCTTGGCCTCGCGTGCGCGAGGCTGCTATGGCTCTCAAAGATACGCGGTGAAATGCAGTGGGATTCCGCTTTTTGCGGACCGAACTAACGAAGTTGCAGCCGCGAAAAATGTAGGCATGTCTGTAGGCATGAAAAATTTTCTACCTACATTTTCTGTTATAAATCATAGGCTTAATCCTCTACCTCGATTCCGCCCCTGCACCATTCGCTCCTTTTAGAGCGTCTAACAGAGCTTCAAAATCATTTAAAATCAATAGCTTGAGCCCGTTTCAAGGGGTTATGGCGGCTCTTCGCCTGCCGTCGCATCTCGTGGAGATCTCGCTCGCCGAGCTCGTGCTTCGAGCGCGAAGGGCGGGACGCCAACGGAACACGGCGCAATGTCCGGTCCGAAGTTCGTTTCGGCTCCCGGGCAGATCAGCAGACCTTACCCTCTGTCACCATTGTGTCCTTTGCCGTTACAGCCCCTCAGCATGGAGTCCGGCCATCCGGGCCCGCAGACGCGGCACGGTCCAGTCCAGGAAACACCTGACTTTCAGGGGCAGCAGTTCAGCCTCGGGATAAATGAGGCTGACCGGTAGTGGCTCGGGGGCGAAATCCGGCAGGAGGACCTGCAATTGGCCTGACCTTAACTCATCCGCCACCTGATAGGACAGAACGCGGATGATTCCGAGATCGGCAAGGGCGGCCTGGATGGCCGCCTCCGTCGTGTTAACGGCCAGCTTTGGGTGTGGCTCGACGGCAAACGCCGCACTGTCCCTCCGATAGCGCCATTCCGGGGCGGTGGCGAAGCCTTGGAAGCTGATACCGTCATGCTGCGCCAGATCCTCTGGCAGGCGCGGCACGCCACGTTTGGCGAGGTAGGCGGGGCTGGCGCAGATGACCCGGCGGACGGTGCCCACCCGCGTCGCAATTAGCGCGCTGTCCGCCAAATGCCCGATGCGCAAGGCAACATCGATGTGCTCGTTGGTCAGGCTGATCTGCTGGTCCGCGAGCATGAGCCGCAGGTTGATCTCAGGCTGTTCCGCCAGGAAGCCCAGCGCGATGGGTAACAGATGACGCTCCCCGAAAGCGACCGGCGCCGTGACATGCAGCGCGCCGCGCAGGGAACTGTATTCGCCGGCCGCCTCTCGCTCAGCCTCCTCCAATTGTCCAAGGATTCGCCGGGAGGCGGCGACAAAGGCGCGTCCAGCGTCCGTCAGAGCGAGCCGGCGGCTGGTGCGGACCATCAGCCGCGTGCCCAGATGCTGCTCGAGCTCGGCCACCTTGCGGCTGACGGTGGCGAGGGGCGCGCGCAGGCGCCGTGCACCGCCCGAAAGACTGCCCGCCTCGACAACGGCCAGCAGCACCGACATTGCCTCAAACCGGTCCATCAGGCCTTCCGTAATTTGAGAGGATAGCTCCCGAAACCGCAGAATACTGTGTCAGGGATGGATGTTCTACCGTTGGGTCAGATGGAAGGGCCGGTCAGGAGGATCGGTGCCCCGTCGCATTCATATCAGACGGTGGAAATTATGCCTCACCTGTCCCGCCGCGCCTTTGCGCGTGGCCTTCCGCTCGGCCTTATCGGCGGCGGCCTCCTGCCGCTCATCACCCCGGCCCGCAGCGAGGCGGCGGCTCCCAAGGAGGCCCCTGCGACGGCCCGCGTGACGCCCCTGGCGCAGATCAAAATCGGCCGCTTCACCGTGACCGCGCTCACGGATGGCTATGCGGATATGCCCTACACCTATTTTCCGGGCCGCACGGCCGCCCAGGTTGAACAGGCGGCGACGGCGCAATTCGTTGCGCGGCTGAGCGGCGTCCGCTTCGTGTTCAACCAATATCTGATCGAGGATGGTGACCGCAAAATCCTGCTCGATACCGGGCCGGCCGGCTCGATCGGGCAGACGGGCGCGCTGCCGCAGGCGCTTGCCGCAGCCGGCCTGCGGCGCGACCAGATCGACGCGGTGATCGTGACCCACATGCATCAAGACCACATGGGCGGTCTGATCGTCGGCGGGCAGGCCAACTATCCCAATGCCGATCTGTACATCGACCGGCGCGATGTCGTTCATTGGACCGATCCCGCCAAACGCTCCGGTGCCCCCGATTATCTCCAGCCCAGCTTCCAAATGTCGGCGGAAGTCGTGCGCCTCTATCCGCGGCTGCAGGCGATCGACGGCCAACGCGAGATTGCGCGCGGCATCTCCATCGTCGACCTGACCGGCCACACGCCCGGCCATATCGGGGTGCGGATCGCGGATGCGGGGCAGAGCCTCATCATGGTGTCCGACATGGTCTTCCCGGTGGTGCATCCGGGCGCGACCGATGTGGGCTTCCTGTTCGAGCAGGACCGCGCGGCGGCACAGGCGATGCGGGAGCGCTTTTTTCCGCTCGCCGCATCGGAAGGCGCGCTGATCGCCGCGACGCATATGCCCTTCCCAGGGCTTGGCCGGGTGGTCTCCGACCGAGGGCAGTTGCGCTGGCAGGTAGCCGATTGGGCGTTGCAGACCTGAACCGCCGGTGGCGGCGATGACCGCCATGCCGACCCCGACGGAGCGAAGCGGGCATCATGCGTCACAGATATCTTGAGATCGCCTCGACGCCTTCGGTCAAGGCCGCGCGCGAGCACTATGGCAGCGTGGGCCAGTGGGCGCGCGCGGAGGGCCCCGCAGATCCCGATGAGCCCGCCCGCCACCAACGGCTAGGTTTCGCCGAGCAGGAGTTCATCGCCGCGCGCGATGGCTTCTATCTCGCGAGCGTCTCCGAGACCGGCTGGCCCTATGTCCAGTTCCGCGGCGGGCCGGCCGGTTTCCTAAAGGTCATGGATGATCAGACGTTGGGCTTTGCGGATTTCCGCGGCAACCGGCAGTACATCACGACCGGCAATGTCCAGGCGAATGACCGGGTGTCGCTGTTCATGATGGATTACGCGCATCGACAGCGCCTGAAGATCTTCGGCCGCATGCGCGTCAGCGATGCCGGGGAGGATCCGAGCCTGAGAGAGCGGCTGGCGGTGCCGGCCTATCCAGGGCGCATCGAGCGCCTCGTCTTGATCACGGTGGAGGCATTCGACTGGAACTGCCCGCAGCACATCACGCCGCGCTTCACCGAGGCCGAGCTGGAGGCCGTGCTCGAACCCGTGCGCGAGGAAATAGCGGTCCTACGCCTGGAGAATGAGCGCCTGCGGCGCGAAGTGCATGCTCGCGACTAAGCGCCGAACGTCGACGGTCGAGGCCCGTTGAACAGTCAAATAATCATCTCAGTTGAATGGTCTAGACGGCGCTTTAGGTCGGGGGCGCTTCTTAAGTGGGGCACGCTTCCGTGCTGAATCTCATTTTCATCCAATCCAGCTAACGCAACAATGGCACGGGAGAACAGCGATGGCATCGTCGTCCGAAAAATCGAGCGTGCTCCCGACAGGTGGGGGCGCAGCACTCATGGACCCGTCCGATACGCTGGTCCTTCTGCTCGATCATCAGTCCGGGCTGTTCCAGACGGTCAAGGATATCCCGGTTGCCGACCTTCGCCGCAATGTGGAGATGATTGCTAGACTATGCACGCTCCTGAACATCCCGGTGATCACGACCGCTTCGGAACCCGCCGGCACCAATGGACCACTTATGCCGGAGATCCATCACCTCGCCCCACACGCTGTCTACGTCGCGCGCAAGGGAGAGGTGAACGCCTGGGACAATGACGATTTCGTGGCTCACGTCGAGGCCACGGGACGCAAGACGCTCGTCATGGCCGGTGTCTGGACCAGCGTTTGTGTGATGTTTCCCGCGCTCGACGCCCGCGCGGCGGGATACGACGTCTATGCGGTGATCGATGCGTCGGGGGATCCCAGTGAAATGGTGTCCCGCACGTCTCTCGCCCGCTTCGTGCAAGGCGGCGTAAAACCGACCTCAGCCAATGCGCTATTGTCGGAACTCCACCGAACCTGGGCGCGTCCGGAAGCGGCACATCTCGCCCAACTCTATGGACTGGTCGCGCCGAATTATGCCGCCGTTATCGAGAGTTATCAGCGAGCCAAGGAAGCGGCCGCACCGGCGGGGTAGCCGATCAGGCAGAGCACGCCCGGCGCGGCCGCCCGTTTGCTCGACTTGGCGATGGGAAGGCGTAGCGGCCGTTCATTGGCTGAAGTCTTGTGAAATCGGCCCGGGCGGCTTGGTCTCATGCCCGCCCAGGCCTTGCTCCCGCAGGGCTGAGACCCCGAGCCAACGGGCAACTTCTCTACCCCAAGCCGCGGACAGGTTCCGGCCGCGTTGCCACTCCGCCTAGGAACACCCTGATGCACTCGCGCACATAGTCGCGGCGCCGCTCACTGCCGGGCCACTCCATGGCCCCCCGGCGGGCGGACGCGACCGAGCCGACCACCATGTCCATCAACATGCGAGCTGCATCCTGCACATCCGGCACCTCAATGCGGCCAAGCGCGCACTGACGGGCGATCCATTCGCTGACCAAACTTAACGTGACATGGCGCCCGTATTTTTCGGAGATCGCATCGAGTTCGGGGTTCACTGCCGCCTCGACAAAAAGAAACTGCAGGAAAGCAAAGCGCTCCCGATCGGCATCATCACCGATGTCGTTGAAAAATATGCGGTCCAGGGCCTCCGCAAGAGAGAGATGATCATCATCGCGGGGCAAGGCGATCATGCTCTCGCGGTGGGTCTCGATGATCGCCGCGATGAGATCGGTCTTGCTGGGAAACAACCGGTAGAGCGTCTGCTTGGATATTCGACAACGGGCAGCCACGGCATCGGTCGTCAGTCGCGCATAGCCGAGTTCCCGGAAAATCTGCAGCGCCTGCGCCACGATTTCCTTTCGGCGTGTTGCATCGAGGACCGTCTTAGGCCGCCCCCGTGAACGGCGCAGCGGCGCCCGCGCGTCGATCGAAGTCTGTGACACGAAAACCGTCCCTCCCAGCAGAAATGTTTCCCGCCGACCGCCAGAATTGACAGAACAGCGAGGCGGATAATATAGATACTTATGGGTACTATAAATAGGGATTTCACTGTGGCGTCATATCGCCCGGAGCGTTTGGCGCTCCTTCCCGCCACTTTGGTCGCGCTTCTCGCGCTGGCCGGATGCGACGGGCGTGAGGCTGCAGCACCGCAGGGCTCAGGAGCGCAGGGCCGTCCGCAGGTTGGTGTGGTGACGGCGCACCCGCAATCGGTGGCCATCACCGCCGAGATGCCGGGCCGTACCACCGCCTCATTGGTCGCAGAAGTGCGTCCGCAGGTCGGCGGGATCATCAAGGCCCGGCTGTTCGAGGAAGGCTCTGAGGTCAAGGCGGGCGACGCGCTCTACCAGATCAATCCGGCGAGCTATCAGGCGGCCTACGATAGCGCCGTCGCAGCCCTTCAGAAGGCCGAGGCCGCGGTGCCGAGCGCTCGGTCCAAGGTCGAGCGCTATGAAGGGCTTATCAAGCAGAACGCGGTGAGCAAGCAGGACTACGACGACGCCGTCGCCTCGCTTGCGCAGGCCAAGGCTGGCGTCGCTGCCGCCAACGCGGATGTGGAGACCGCCCACATCAATCTCGACTATACCCGCATCACCGCGCCGATCGCCGGGCGGATCGACAAGTCCTCGCTTACCCCCGGTGCCCTCGTCACCGCCAGCCAGGACACGGTGCTCACCACCATCCGCACGCTTGACCCGATCAATGTCGACGTCACCCAGTCGAGCACCAACCTGCTCAACCTGCGGCAAGCGATCCGCGACGGGCGCATCAAGATCTCCGGCGACATGGTGCAGGTGCGGCTCAGGCTCGATAACGGCGAGACCTATGCCCATCCCGGCACGTTGGAATTCACCTCGTCCTATGTCGACCAGACCACCGGCACCTATGGCGTGCGGGCGCAGTTTCCCAATCCCGAGCGCCTGCTGCTGCCCGGCATGTATGTGCGCGCCCTCATTGAGGAGGGCGTGGCCCCCGACAGCTTTCTCGTTCCCCAGCGCGGCGTGACGCGCAACACCAAGGGCGAGCCGGTGGCGCTCGTCGTCAACGCCGACAACAAGGTCGAGCAGCGCGTGCTCGCGGTCTCGCGCAGCGTCGGCAATAGCTGGCTGGTCGACACCGGCATCCGGGATGGTGACCGCATCATCGTCGAGGGCAGCCAGTTTGCCCGCCCGGGTCAGGACGTCACCCCGGTTGACGTGGTGGTGGACGACACGACGGGCGAGGTGCGCGAGCGCGGCCAGCAGAGCTCGGCGCCGGCCGATTCCGCCGCCAGTTCGACTCCCACGGCGAACTGAGGCGCGTCCATGTCCCGTTTCTTCATCGAGCGCCCGGTCTTCGCCTGGGTTATCGCGCTGCTCATCATGCTCGGCGGCGTGCTGGCGCTGCGTACCCTACCCATTGCGCAGTACCCGCAGATCGCACCGACCACGGTCAGCGTCACCGCCTCCTATCCCGGCGCCGATGCCCAGACGGTGGAGAACTCGGTGACCAAGATTATCGAGCAGGGCATGACCGGCATCGACAATCTCGACTACATGTCGGCCACCTCGACCTCGACCGGCCAGGCGTCGATCACGCTCACCTTCACCAATGTGGCCGATCCCGACATCGCGCAGATGCAGGTGCAGAACAAGCTGCAGCTCGTCACCTCGCAGCTGCCGAGCGTGGTGCAGACCAACGGCATCTCCGTCGACAAGGCTTCCGACGGCTTCCTGATGGTGATCGGCTTTGTCTCAAGCGATGGCCGCATGTCCTCGACCGACGTTTCGGACTATGTGGATTCAACACTCAACGACACGCTGCGGCGCATCGAGGGCGTCGGCTCGACCACGCTGTTCGGCTCGTCCTATGCCATGCGTGTCTGGCTCGATCCGGAGAAGCTCTCCAAGTACCAGCTCATGCCGAACGATGTGGCGAGCGCCATCGAGGCGCAGAACACGCAGGTCTCCGCCGGCCAGCTCGGCGGTCTTCCGGCGCGGCCGGGCCAACAGCTCAATGCCACGGTCACGGCGCGCTCCCGCCTGCAGACGCCCGAGCAGTTCCGCAACATCATCCTCAAGAGCACGACGGACGGCTCGCTGGTGCGCATCAACGATGTCGCAACGGTGGAACTCGGCGCGGAGACCTACACGACGTCCTCACGCTATGACGGCAAGCCGGCGGCAGGCCTCGCCGTCAATCTCGGGACCGGCGCCAACGCCATCGACACGGCGGACAAGGTCAAGGCCGCCATCGAGCGAATGAAGCCGACCCTCCCGGAAGGCGTCGAGGTCGTCTACCCCTACGATACAACGCCCTTCGTCGTGCTCTCCATCGAGGAAGTGGTGCGGACGCTCCTGGAAGCCATCGTCCTCGTCTTCGTGGTGATGTTCGTCTTCCTGCAGAACATCCGCGCGACGCTGATCCCCTCGCTCGCCGTGCCTGTCGTGCTGCTCGGCACCTTCGGCGTGCTGGCGCTGTTCGGCTATTCCATCAACACGCTGACCATGTTCGCCATGGTGCTCGCCATCGGCCTCCTGGTCGACGACGCCATCGTCGTGGTCGAGAACGTCGAGCGCGTGATGGAGGAGGAAGGCCTCTCGCCGAAGGAGGCGACCCGCAAATCGATGGGCGAGATCACCGGCGCGCTCATCGGCATCGCCACCGTGCTCTCCGCCGTGTTCGTGCCCATGGCCTTCTTCGGCGGCTCGGTCGGCGTGATCTATCGCCAATTCTCCGTGACCATCGTCTCGGCCATGGTGCTGTCGGTGTTGGTCGCGCTGATCCTCACGCCGGCCCTGTGCGCGACCCTTCTTAAGCCACCGAAGGAGCACGCCAAGAGCCGCGGCTTCTTCGGCTGGTTCAACCGCAATTTCGACCGCACCACCCGGGCCTACCGCACCGGGACCGCCGGGATGCTGGCGCGGTCGTGGCGCTTCCTCGGGGTCTTCCTCGCCATTGCCGTCGGCATGGGCTGGATGTTCGCGCGATTGCCCAGCTCCTTCTTGCCGGAGGAGGACCAAGGCATCCTCATCACCATGGTTCAACTGCCTGCCGGTGCCACCTCCGACCGCACGGAGCAGGTCCTCGACAAGGTCCGCAAACATTTCCTTGAGGACGAGAAGGACGCGGTGGAAGGGGTCTTCACCGTCAACGGCTTCGGCTTCAGTGGGCAGGGACAGAATCTGGGTATCGCCTTCGTACGCCTCAAGGCCTTCGGTGAGCGCAAGACCCCCGCGGTCGCCGCCAGCGCGGTCGCCGGCCGGGCGATGGGCGCGCTGCGGATGCGCGACGCCATGGTCTTCACCCTCACGCCCCCGGCCATCCAGGGCATGGGCAATTCCGGCGGCTTCAGCTTCTACCTGCAGGACATCACCGGTGCCGGGCATGACAAGCTGATGGCCGCGCGCAACCAGGTGCTCGGCATGGCGGGGCAGGACCAGCGCCTGACCGCCACCCGTCCCAACGGGCTAGAGGACGAACCGCAATTCGTCGTGGACATCGATCAGGAGAAGGCGAGCGCGCTCGGCGTCTCCCTCGCCAACATCAATGACACGCTCTCCACCGCCTGGGGCAGCGCCTATGTCAACGACTTCCTCGATCGCGGTCGGGTGAAGAAGGTCTATCTCCAGTCGGCGGCGGCTTTCCGCATGCAACCGGAAGACCTCGCCAAATGGGAGGTGCGCAATTCCGACGGGGCCATGGTGCCCTTCGCCTCCTTCGCCTCAACCCGCTGGACCTATGGGTCCCCTCGGCTGGAACGGTTCAACGGCGCCTCGGCGGTGGAGATCGGCGGGCAGGCGGCGTCCGGCGTATCCTCCGGCGTGGCCATGGACGCGATAGACGAGATCGTGGCAAAGCTGCCGCCCGGCTTCGGCCATGAATGGACCGGCCTGTCGCATCAGGAGCGGCTCTCCTCGAACCAGGCGACGGCGCTCTACGCCATCTCCGTGCTCGTCATCTTCCTCTGCCTCGCCGCCCTCTATGAGAGCTGGTCGATCCCGTTCGCCGTGCTGCTCTCGGTGCCGATCGGCATCTTCGGTGCGCTGCTCGGCGCCCATCTCTTCGGCCAGACCAACGACGTCTATTTCAAGGTCGGCCTCCTCACCACCATCGGTCTCGCCGCGAAGAACGCGATCCTCATCGTCGAATTCGCCATTGAGCGGCAGGCCCATGGAGCTGGCCTCGTCGAGGCGACGCTGGACGCGGCACGCCAGCGCCTGCGCCCAATCCTGATGACCTCCTTCGCCTTCATCCTCGGCGTGACGCCGCTCGCCATCGCCAGCGGGCCCGGCTCGGGGGCGCAGAACGCCATCGGCATCGGCGTCATGGGCGGCATGATCGCTGCCACCGTGCTCGGCGTGTTCTTCGTGCCGCTGCTCTTCGTGACCGTCCGCCGCATCTTCCCCGGCACGGTGCCAACGGCGGGCGAGGCCGTGCCCACGCATCCGGCTGGGGAGACACCCGATGCTCCATCGCCCTGATCCCTGCCTTCCCGCCGCGCCCTACTCCCGCCCGTCAGGTGAATCGATGCCGATCCCGCCCGTGAACCGCAGCCCCTTCCACGCTGCGCCCACGCGCCTTGCAAGTGTGGTCTTCATCGCCGGGCTGCTGGGAGGCTGCGCGGTGGGACCCGACTACAGCGCGCCCGGGCTGCAACTGCCGGCCAAATGGGGAACGGCGTCCCCGGCGGTGACGGTCACCGGCGAGGAACCGGACAACCGCCCCCCGCAACTCGCCCGCTGGTGGGAACGGCTGGGCGATAAAACACTGAACCGGCTGATGGACGAGGCGGTGGCCAACAATCTCGACGTCGCGACCGCCAAGGCGCGGGTGCGCCAAGCCCGCGCCACGCGGCAGCAGGCCATCGGCGCGCTGGCCCCCTCGGTCACCGGCAGTGGCAGCTATACCCGCGCCGACAATGCCAGCAACATCTCCGATTCCGGCGACGTGACGGTGGCCGGCGCGTTCGATTCTTACTCCCTCGGGACCAATGCGAGCTGGGAACTCGACCTGTTTGGCGAGAACCGCCGTGGGGCGGAGGCGGCAACCTATGGGCTCGACGCCGCCGAGGAGACGCTGCGCAATACGCTGCTCACCCTCATCGGCGACGTGGCGACCTATTATGTCGAGGCGCGCGGCTATCAGGCCCGCGCCGCGCTGGCCCGCCGCACCGCCGCCTCGCAGCGAGAGACCGCCGCGCTGACCCGCACCAAGCTGCAGGTCGGCTCCACCTCCGCCGTCGACGTCGCCAATGCGGAGGGCCAGGCGGCGAGCACCGAGGCCAACGTCCCTGCCCTGGAATCGAACTACCAGCAGACCGTCCACCAGCTCGCCATCCTGCTCGGCCAGCCGCCAAGCGCCCTGAACGAAACGATGAAGCGCAGCGCCCCGATCCCCGCGCCGGTCCGGGCGATTCCACGCGGCATACCGGCCAATGTGTTGCGCTCGCGCCCCGATGTTCGGCTCGCCGAGCGCCAATATGCGCAATACACAGCGAAGATCGGCCAGGCCGAGGCGGCGCTCTATCCGGATGTCAGTCTGGCCGGCGAAGTCACGACCTCGGCCACCAAGGTCGGGGATCTCGCCAAGAGCTCGACCATCAGCTGGAGCTTCGGCCCGAGCGTGAGCATACCGATCTTCAATGCCGGTCAGCTCAAGGCTGCGGTGGATTACGCGCAGGCGCAGCGCGACGAGTATTTCCTCAGCTATCGTGCCGCCGTGCTCAGCGCGTTGCAGGATGTGGAGAATGCCAGCGTCGCCCTGCAGCAGGAGCGCATCAAGTATCGCAGCCTCAATTCCGCCGCCGCCTCATACCGGCAGGCGGCCTCGCTCGCCCGCATCCTCTACCAGAGCGGCTCGTCGAGCTTCCTCGACGTGCTGGACGCGGAACGCTCGGCCTATTCCGCCGACGACACGCTGCTCTCCAGCCGGGTCGCCATTGCCACCGACTATGTCGCGCTCAACAAGGCGCTGGGCGGTGGGTGGACCGGCACGGTGGACGACCGCACGCCGGCGGTGGTGGACACGCAGATGGCGCCGCGGCTGGTCTCGCTCGACCGTGCCGGGCTGAAGCCACGCGACCCGGAGAACCAGGGCCTCAGCGAGGCTTTCGCGCACTGATGGCGCGAAGGCTCTTCCAGCGTCGCGACCGTGGCTGGCACCGCAGCATCGAGCCCGGTCTGAAAATGCAACGACCGCAACTATGCCCTGGCCGCCGATATCATCCCCCCGGCGAGCCAGGACGATACCGCGCTCGTTGAGCGGGGGAGCACGGGAAGCACGGCATCGACGAGCGCCCTGTTGAGCCCGATCGGCCAATCACTGAGCCCTGAGCCGAGATGATCTTGGGGGTCCGCTTTCGGTCAAGCGACTGCGGATTCCTGTGATTGCAAGGACTGCAACGTAAGCGTTTCCGTCAGGCGCAGATGCTCGGTCATTCGTTCGCTTGCGAGCTCCATATCGCGGCTCAAGACAGCTTCGGCCAGTTTCGTGTGCTCGCCGCTCAGGTCGCGGTCGTCCGAAGACATCCGGATGTTTATGCGGCGATACCGCTCGCCCTGCAGGAACAGTTGTTCGCGGATACGCAGAAGCCAAGCGCTGTCGCATGCGGCAACCAACGCATAGTGGAATTTCGCATGAGCCGAAGTCCACTCATCGCTCATGTCATCCGTATTGTAGAGCGTTCGGTTCAGTGCGTGGTTTGCTGCAACGATCGCTGCTTCCCAACTCACATCACCCTCGCTCATCGCGCGCCTCAGGCATTTGAGCTCAATGTCGATCCGGACCGCGGTCAGGTCCTTGACGTCTTCGGCATTGATGGGGGCAACGCGGAAACCCCGTTGCGGCTCTGCGACGACAAGGGATTCCGCAGAAAGCCGAGAAAGCGCTTCCCGCACAACACTCGGGCTTACGCCGAGGCTTCCAGCCAGCTCTTGAATGCGAAGCTTGCGATCGGGCTCGAGCCGGCCCGCAAGAATATCCGACCGGATGTGCCGGTAGGCCGAAACGGTGCGGCTGGGTGAATCCGTCATCCCTCTAATTTGCACCAGAAGCGGTTAAAATCAATCAATCTGAAAAATATCTTTTTTTCGTTGAATATATGACGGCGTTGGGTAAGCTTGTTTTCAAGGCGACACGAGGAGCGCCGCAACGGATTCCGAACGCAGGCAGGCAGGCGCCATTTCTCTCATCTTTTCACGGACCTCACCGAAGTCAGGCGGGGTTCCTCGGAGAAAATGACGCGTTTCCGGCAGGCTGTGACCGAAATCCAGGGAGCCGAACGAGCCCTCAAAGGGAGGAACGAATGCAACAATCAACGTCCAATCGGACGCGGGAGATTCTCGCCAATCCGACGTTTCGAGAACTCACGTCGGCGCGCGCCAGGCTGCGCTGGGGTCTCTCGATTGTGACCTTGGTCATGTTCTTCGGATTCATCGCGCTGATTTTGGGCGCCAAGACCGCACTCAGCGCGAACGTCGCGGGGAGCGCTATACCGCTCGGCCTGTATCTCGCCCTGGCCATGATCGCGCTGGTCGTCATGCTGACCGGAATCTATGTCCAACGCTCCAATGCCCGCTTCGACGAACTCGCCCGTACCTTGAACCGGGAGTTCGGCCAATGATCCTTCGATATCTATTGGCGATTTGCGCCACCTCGTTCCCGTTCGCAGCATTTGCGCAAACGGCGACGGCACCAGCTGCTCATGGGCCCGATTGGATCGCCATCGGCATGTTCATGGTGATCGTGGTTGTCACGCTCATCATCACCTACCGCTCGGCGGGAAAAACGAAATCTAAAGCAGAATTTTACACAGCCGGTCATGCGATCACACCGCTGCAGAATGGTCTCGCGATTGCCGGAGACTTCTTGTCGGCCGCCGCATTCCTAGGGATTTCCGCACTCGTCTATGCCAGCGGATTTGATGGTCTTCTCTATGCGCTCGGCTTCCTCACCGGCTGGCCCATCGTGCTGTTCCTGATGTCGGAGCGTATGCGCAATCTCGGAAGCTATACGTTTGCCGATGCTGTCGCATTCCGCCTCGACCGGACACCTGTCCGGCTGGTGGCCGCGACGGGGAGCCTCGTCGTCGTGCTGTTTTACCTTGTCGCGCAGATGATCGGGGCTGGAAAAGTCATCGAGCTGCTGTTTGGCGTCAATTATCTCTTCGCCGTGGTCGGCGTCGGCATCCTGATGATCCTTTATGTGACCGTCGGCGGCATGCAGGCGACGACTTGGGTGCAGATCACCAAGGCTGTGTTGCTGTTGTGCGGTGGCACGCTGATGGGGCTTGCCGTTCTTTGGCACTTCAATTTCAGCTTCGGCCAATTATTCACCGCTGCCAGTGCGATCCATCCGAAGGGAGCCGCTATTCTCGCGCCGGGTGGTCTCTTTGCCGAGCCCATCTCCGCCATTTCGCCCGGCATGGCGCTGGTGTTCGGAACGGCGGGCCTGCCGCACATCCTGATGCGCTTCTTCACCGTGAAGGACGCTGCGGCGGCACGGAAGTCCGTGTTCTATGCGACAACCTGCATCGCCTATTTCTGTCTGGTCATTCCCATGTTGGGGTTTGGCGCCGTGGCGATCCTGATGGCGGACCCAAGCTATTTCAACGTGGGCGCGTCCGGGCAGTTCAACAAGATCACCGACCTGATCGGCGGCCCGAATATGGCCTCGATCCATCTGGCTCATGCCATGGGCGGCCCGATCCTGCTCGGGTTCATTTCCGCCGTCGCTTTCGCGACCATCCTCGCGGTGGTCGCCGGATTGACGCTCGCCGGCGCATCCGCCGTCAGCCACGACATCTACGGTCAGGTGATAGCCCGAGGCCGCGCGTCGGACACGCGTGAGGTTTGGGTCTCCAAAATCGCCGCACTCGTGATCGGCATCATTGCAGTCCTGCTCGCATACGCCTTCGAAAAGCAGAACGTCGCATTCATGGCGGGTCTTGCTCTTTCGGTGGCCGCAAGCTGCAACTTCCCGGTCCTTGCGATGGTGATTTTTTGGCGGGGCACCACGACCCGCGGTGCCGTCGCAGGGGGATTGGTCGGCCTTTTTGCTTCCGTCATCCTGGTCGTGCTCAGCAAGACTGTCTGGGTGGCCGCGTTCCACTTCCAGGCGCCGGTCTTCCCATACGAAAATCCCGCCTTGTTCTCGATGCCGCTCGCCTTCCTTGTCACCTGGCTGTTCTCGGTGACCGACCGGAGCGCGCGGGGGGCTCACGAACGCGAGGCATTCGACGCTCAGCTGGTCCAGTCGGAGATCGGCATCGTTCGGCCAGCCGAGGAGCCAATCGGAGCGGCTCGGCCGGCGGAAAGCGGAGCTTTCGCAACCGTGAAGACGGCGTAAAGCCCAAAAATCCAACGCAACCAGAAACTTTAAAGGGAGAGATCCATGACACACGCCATTTCGCGACTCCGGGGGCCAATTCTGGGCGGACTTCTGGCCATGGCAATTGTTCCGATGATCGGCTCTTTCACCGCAGCGGCTACGCAGAATATTGAAATCACATCGGCGCCGCTGCCGGTCGAACATATCGTCATCAAGACATCGAAGCCCTACCCGGAGGTCAAGGCCGGGATCGAGAAGCTCGGCCGGCTGGATCAAAGCGTCCGCGTATTGCTTTCGAATAACGATATCGAAGGTTTGCGCGCGGCGCTGAAGCGAATTGCCGGCGAGGATGGACTTGCGATCCATTACATCGCACTGCACGGCGACCTGCTCGCGTTGAAAGGAGAGCGCCGGCCCCTCACCGCCTATTATATTGGCAACGTGTTGTCGGCTGTCGAAATGACCAATGTAAATCCAGCAGCCGGCCTCTATGCACCGCTCCGGGTTGTTGTCTACGCCAATGAC
This sequence comes from Roseixanthobacter psychrophilus, assembly GCF_043195195.1. Lineage (NCBI taxonomy): Bacteria > Pseudomonadati > Pseudomonadota > Alphaproteobacteria > Hyphomicrobiales > Xanthobacteraceae > Roseixanthobacter > Roseixanthobacter psychrophilus. The sequence goes on along the minus strand of NZ_JBAFWT010000035.1, from coordinate 21,580 downwards.
CAAGGCGGCACGACCATGGAATACGACAAGCCCAGCTCGATGTTCGGCCAGTTCAAGAATCCGGAAATCGACGCGATGGCGCAATCGCTCGATCAGCGGCTTCTCACCTTCCTGAAGAAAGTAAGCATGTAGGCGACCTCGACGCGCGAACCGGTTTCGCGCACCGCCAACATCCTGTGATCGGAGCGACCATGACGCTGTCCAACACTCTCGACGAAACCCACGATCCGGCACGTCGCAGCTTTGTCGAATCCGCGAACCGCCCGGGAACGGATTTTCCGATCCAGAACTTGCCCTTCGGGGTATTCAGCACGGTAGCCGATCCTCGTCCGAGAATTGGCGTGGCGATCGGCGACCGGGTTTTTGACCTGAAGAGAGCCAGCGGACGAAACGAACGCATCGCCCGACCAACGCTGGACGCGTTGCAGGACGGCTCGCTCAACGTACTCTTCTCGTTGGGCCGGGCCACCTTGCGTGACCTCCGTCTCATCGTTGCCGACATGCTCGATCAAGGCAGTGCCGGCAACGATATTGCGAGCCACGCTGCGGAGTTGTTGACTCCAGCAGAAGCGTGCACATTTCATCTTCCAACCAGGGTCTCGAACTACACGGATTTCTACGCCGGCATCTATCATGCACGCGCGGCAGGCGCGTTGCTGACGCCTGAAAATCCGCTTCCTGATAACTACAAATGGGTGCCCATCGCCTATCATGGCCGGGCGTCGTCCGTGCGGGTTGGTCAGGCCGCAGTGCGGCGGCCGTTTGGGCAGCGCCCACCAATGACGCCCGGTACGGCTCCCAGCTTTGGCCCGTGCGAGCGATTGGATTTCGAGCTTGAGATGGGGTTCTATCTAGCGGGCGGCAATCGCCTCGGCAAGCCAATCCCGATCAGCGAAGCGTCCCAGGAGATCGCCGGCTTTTCGCTGCTGAACGACTGGTCGGCGCGCGACCTACAGCGTTGGGAGATGTATCCGCTCGGGCCGTTCCTGAGCAAAAGCTTTGCAACGTTCGTATCGCCCTGGGTGGTCATGGCCGACGCCCTGGCTCCCTTCCGGGCGCCCGCTCTGGCCCGCCCCGAGGGCGATCCTCGCCCGCTCGATTACTTGCTCGATGCCACGGACCAGGCCGATGGGGGGCTTGATGTCCATCTCCAGGTGCTTCTGTCGACTGCACAGATGCGCAGCATGAAGCAGCCCGCGGTCGAGATCCTGACGTCGAATGCGAAGTATCTCTACTGGACTCCCGCGCAGATGGTGGCTCATCACACGATCAATGGCTGTAACCTGCAGCCCGGTGATCTCATCGGCACGGGCACCATTTCGGGGCCAAGCCCCGAAGAGCTCAGCAGCATGCTGGAGCTCACGACCGCAGGGTCCAAACCGGTTGTGCTTCCGAATGGCGAGCGTCGCGGCTTCCTGGAAGACGATGATGAAATCACCTTTCGCGGGACCTGCAGTCGGGAAGGCTATGTCACCATCGGCTTTGGATCGTGCGTTGGATTAATCGAGGCCGCCAGCGTCGCCGGCATCAACAAGAAGATTGCCTGACAGACTTGGGAGGCCGCAATGGAATGCCCATCGTTTCTCGCATACGCCTATCTTGCTTCACCTGATCTCGATTGGGATGACGTGCGCTATGGGCAGCTGATGACCCTTCTGATAGGGCTCTCACTGACCGTGAGCGCATATGTACTGGCAAAGGTGGTTCTATCCATCGCATTCTAGCGCCAGAGCCGCTGAGGTTGAAACGATGCGAGCGATGAACCCATCTCTAACTCAGAGACGGGAACGTTTTACCGATCAGATTGGGGATGCAATCTGATTGGAACGTGCTCTAGCTACGCGGACTGCGCTCCAGATGACGGTAATCGGAGGGCGAGTGGCCGGTCCACTTCCTGAACGCTTTTCGAAAGCTGGTCGCGTCCGCAAAGCCCACACGTTCCGCAACCTGGTCCATGCCCATATGCGTGTTTTCCAGGAGCTCTATCGCAAGCGACCGGCGCATCCCATCGACGATGGTTTGGTAGGATAGTGCGTCGTCGGCAAGCCTGCGGTGAAAGGTGCGCACGGAAAGCCCTAGCTCGGATGCAATCTCCGCCGCAGCAGGAAACCGGCTGGGACTGTTGAGACAGGTAGCGCGGATCCTGCGAACGAATTCGGATTCACCCGGCCCCTCGGTCATCACGACATTGCAAACCTGCTGGCAGATTTTCGCGGTAATTGGATTCGCGTTCGGACACGGCTGATCAAGGACTTTGGCATCAAAGTGCCATTCCATGCGGTCGGCATCAAAGTCTATGGGGCAATTGAACAAGCGTTCGTAGTTGCGCCAATGCGCCGGCGCGGGGAACGGGAAGAGCATCCGCTTGCTGGGAAAGTGAGACTCGAGGACACGGCTGAACAGCGCGGACATGGAACTCCGCCAGAACTCCGCAGCGAAGGGCAAGACATCGCCCAGCGTGTCGAGGCCATGGCTACGCAGGATGGCCGTTTTGCCTCCTTCAATGCGAAAGCTGATCTGCCGAACGGCGGGCCCGGCCATGGTGACATGATCGAGCGAGAACATGAGTGCATCGCCGAAGGTCAGGCTGGAGACCATCGCGTAACCGTAGATACCATAGTCGCTGATCCGTTGCCGGGCCCCTGCCAGCAGGCCGATATCCGGTCGCTTTGCGAGCCGCTTTGCGTTCCGATAGATGGCCAATCGCTGTCGGTGTGAGATGCGGGCATGCGCATCTTCGAGCTGGGCAGCTTCAACGCCCGTCCGCGCAAACAGGTCCTGGACCGAAATCCCCTCGGCGCCGAGTTCCGCTGCCAGAGCACCGAGACCCAGCAAGTTCTGCGTCGGCGCATCAGGATCTCCAGAGATCGGCGTCACGATCTTAAGCGGCTTCATGGATCCTCCCGAACGCACTGACACAGTTTGACGCCCCTAAAGGGCCGCTCTCGTTCATTTTGGCAGCTTTTGACATCATAATTGGCAGAGCTAGACGTTGTCATCTTTCCGCCATGCGGCGCACCATTCGATGCGTAAAAAACAGCCGGATGCCCAGCAAAATCCGGCGACGCGAGGGAACGCAGATCGATCGGTGAGACATGCCCCCGGTTATGGGCCGTCGGCCGCATTCGATTGAACCGAGGGATAAGGATGACAACCGTCACGCACGAAATCGACGGCAAGGTCGGCGTGGTCACGCTGGCGAAACCGCCGCACAATCTCATCGACGACCAACTGATCGACGACATGGTCACGGCCTACCATGCGGTGGTCGCGGACGGCTGTCGCGCGATCCTGCTGCGAAGCGCGATGCGGCACTTCTGCGCCGGTGCCGAGATGCAGTCGTGGGGGACCACCACGAAAATTCACACCAACCAGGCGAAGCTGGAGGCCATGCTGAGGGAGCTGGAAGATGTGCCGGTGCCGACCGTCGCTGCCGTCAACGGCGGGGTCCTGGGCGGCGGTCTCGAGCTCGCATTGACCTGTGACATGATCATTGCTGCGGACACCGCATTCTTCGGTCAGGTCGAGGTCGCGGTTGGTCTCCTGCCCTTGCTCGGCGGCACGCAGCGGCTCTCGCAGCGGGCCGGCATAGCGCGCGCGAAGGAAATCGCGATGCTCGGACGGCGCCACACGCCGGAAGCGTTCGAGCGCTGGGGGATCGTGAATCTGGTCGTTCCGGAGTCCGAGCTGGCTTCGGCATCCATGACCTGGGCGCGGCAGCTCGCCGCTGGACCGACCCAGGTCATCAAGGGCATCAAGATGCAGGCCAACCTGGAGGCACGCGGCGGGATTGCTGCTGCCGACGCGCGCCAGGTCGAAATCAACGACATGATCTGGACGGCCAAGGATCGGCAGCGCGGTGCTGACGCCTTCTTTGCGACGGGTCCCGCGACTGCGGTCTTTCAGGGAGATTGATCATGTCCACTGCTCCGCTTGAAGGATTGCGCGTGGTCGATTTCACCCGCGTCTTGGCAGGCCCGCACTGCACCAAAGCCCTCCGTGATCTCGGCGCCGATATAACGAAGATCGAACCCCCGGCGGGCGACCTGGGGCGTGTGGGGCTGCCTTATGTCAACGGCATCGGCCTCTATTACGTGCAGCAAAATGCTGGAAAGAAGAATCTTAGTCTCGACCTGAACTATGCGGAGGCGCGCGAAATCGTCAGGGAACTGTGCCTCAATGCCGATGTCATCGTCGAGAATTTCCGTCCCGGTACGCTCGCTCGGTTCGGATTCGGCTATGCGGATGTGCGAGCGTTCAATCCGCGCGTGATCTACGTGTCCCTCAGCGGGTATGGGCAGTCCACGTCCTGGAAGAACCGTCCCGCCTTCGCTCCTACGGTCCAGGCTGAAACTGGCCTGACCGCAATCGTCCAGGATCATTTCGGCGAAGCGCTCTCGGAGCCGAAGGGCGATTCCTGCAGTCACGCGGACGTCTATACAGGGTTGCAGGGCGTGATCGCCGTGCTCGCCTCCCTGCAGCACCGCAATCGCACCGGCGAGGGCCAGCATGTCGACGTTTCGATGGCTGCGACGATGCTTTCGGTGAACGAGCGTGCCGGAGCGATGCTGTCGGAATTGGACACCGACGGGGAGCCGATCGCGTTGTCAGCCAACGAGTCCCATATCTTCGAAATGGCTGACGGCACGCGGCTGACGATCGCCGCAAGTCCGATCTATTCGCCGATGTTCACGCGCTATTGCGCGATGATGCGGCGGAGCGATCTTCTGGCCGACCCGCGCTATGCCACGGCCAAACTGCGTCGAGAAAACCTGCCGTCCTTGCTGGCCGAAGTTCGCGCCTGGCTGGCGACGTTCGAGAATCTCGAACAATTGCAGGCACAAGTCAGCGAGGCGGGCCTTGCTGTTGGCCGCGTGCGAACGATCAATGAGTTCGCGGACTCTGATTGGGTGCGCGAGTGGAATGCGATCGTGCAGGTCGATGACCGAGGCGGCGGAACGCTGCGCATGCCGGGCAATCCCTGGATTTTTAGCCAATCGGAACTGCCGGTTCCCGGCGTGCCTGCCTTCCAGGGCGAGCACAATGAGGAAATCCTGCAAAAGCTACATGTTCCCGACGATCGGATTCGCGACATGCAGGAGCGCGGCATCCTTCTCAGTCGACGCTAGCCCGAGCGTCTCGGCCCGCGGAAAAACCCCGCGAGGTCCGTTTCGGCCACCCGGGATTGTGGCCTGCGGTAGAAGTGGCGTGCGCCTTCGGCCCCTGCCCTGCAGGGGCCGAACTGGCTGGAACCACGCCTTCGTGGAGAACTTCAATCGTCACACGATCGATGAATGCCTGCGTGCGCCCCCTCCCTCGCTTGCCGATTTGCTTGATGAGGCCGGACGGCCCGTCGAGCGCCGCTGCCATAGGCCGAAAAAGTCTGACTAGCGGGGCACGGCACGTCGGACGGATCGCCTATATAGTGCGGCAATCAGATTCGGCACAGGAGGGCGAGATGAGCGCGAACGGCGAAGGTGACTACGTTTACGATGAAGCGACGGGCGAATGGCTCAGCCCGAGCGAGGCGGCCCTGAAGGCAGAGGCGACGCATGTCCAGGTGCGCGATTCCGCAGGCACCCTCCTCAGCGACGATGACAGCGTGGTGCTGATCAAGGACCTCCAGGTCAAAGGCGCGAACCAGACGCTCAAGCGTGGAACGGTGATCAAGACGATCCGGCTGACCGGCCACGATCAGGAGATCGACTGCCGCTATCCCGGCATCAAGGGGCTGGTGCTGCGGGCCGAGTTCGTGAGGAAAGTCTAGATCGTAGCTTCCTGCTGGCGCGCCTTGCCGAACCCATCGCCCGAGCGGCGAGGCCCCTCCCCGCGTTCCCGGCCGTGGCGCTGCGTGCTAGCGTCGCGCATGCACACTTTCGAAATCCAAGCATGAGCGGTTCCGTGCGATCAGCTTGCTGCATCTTCGTCCTGGGCCTGCTGCTTTCGGCACTGGCGCTTCAACCCGCCGCCCACGCGGCCGATGCCGCCTTCACCCAGTTCGTCGCCTCGCTCTGGCCGGAGGCGCAGGCGGCCGGTGTTTCGCGCGCAACATTCGAGCGCGAGACGCGCGGACTGGAGCCCGACTACAAGCTACCCGATCTGGCCCTGCCGGGACGGCCCGTGACCGGCGCGCGGGGGCAGGCCGAGTTCGTGCAGGTGCCGGCTGATTATGTGAAGGAATCCAACATCGCGCGGCTGGGCGCCGAGGGGCAGCGCCTGATGCAGAAGTATCGGGCGGCGCTGGACCGCATCGAAAGCCAGTTCGGCGTGCCTGGTACGATGGTGCTGGCACTCTGGGGCCGCGAGACGGATTTCGGCCGGTACACATCCCCCTATGACACGCTGCGCGTGGTGGCGACGCAGGCCTATGTCGGCCGCCGCAAGGAGCAGTACCGCACCGAATTCATTCTCGCGTTGAAGATCCTCGACGAGGGCACGGTATCGCGGAAGGACTTCCGCTCGTCCTGGGCCGGTGCGACCGGCCTGACGCAATTCCTGCCGTCCGACTATTACGGGCACGGCGTCGATCTCGACGGCAATGGCCGGGCCGATATCTGGCATTCGGTGCCCGATGCCCTGGCCTCCGCCGCCAAGCAACTCGCGGACAAGGGCTGGCAGAGCAGCGTGCGCTGGGCTTATGAAGTCCGCGCCCCCGCGAATGCGGACTGCACCCTCGGCGTGCCCGAGGTCCAGAGGCCGATCGGCGAATGGCTGCGCGCCGGCTACACGCCGGTGGGCGGGCAGAAGCTTTCCGCCGCCGAGCAGGCGCAGCCCGCCTCGCTCCTGCAACCCGAGGGCATCTATGGCCCTTCCTTCCTCACCACGAAGAATTACTTCGTGATCAAGGAATATAATTTTTCCGATCTCTACGTCCTGTTCGTCGGCCATCTCTCCGACCGCATGGTGACCCCGCAGCCGTTCGCCACCCCGTGGTCGGCCTCCACGCAGTTGCGCACCACCTCGGTGGAGGCGATGCAGAAACATCTGGCGCGCATCGGCCTCTACACCGACAAGATCGACGGCAAGGCGGGGATGCTGACCCGCGCGGCCCTCGGCGCCTACCAGAAATCGGCCGGCCTGAAGGTGGATTGCTGGCCGAGCGAGGCGGTGCTGCAATCGATGCGTACGGGAAGATAAAGCCGGGAAGCCGGGCCAAGCGGCCGGCCACCCAGACTCGTCTTACCGGCTGGTCTTCGTGCGCACCTCTTCGATCGCCGCAAGAACATCGTTCGTCGCGGTCTGGTGCACCATATGTCCACAGCCGGGAACGCCGCGAAGCGTGCTCTGGGGGATGACGTCGTGCAGGCGCTTGGATTGGGCGCGAAAGTCGATCAGCCGATCGTCCATGCCGGCGATGATCGCGACAGGCATTTTCAGCTCGCCGTAGTGTTGGTAAGCCGCCGCTGCGGCGGGCACCATGATGGTGGCTTCGACCGCGGCGGCCCGCAATTGGGACGGCCGCAGAGCCATTTCCTTAGGAAATATATCGAATTTTTCAGGGACTTCAGCCGGCCCGAATATCTTGCGCAGCATCGCCCCCCAGATCATTCGGCCAAGAAGGGGCGACACGGTGTGGCTCATCAGATCCCCGACACCGGGCATGGCGCCACCGGCGGACATCACCCCATCAAGCCGCGCGCTGGGGAAATAATAGCCGGATGCGAGAACCAACCCCTTCACATGTGAAGGGTGGCGCACCGCCAAGGTCGCGGCCACCAGCGCCCCCCAGGAATGACCAATGACAATGGCCTCTGTCACGCCAAGCCGGGCCAATGCTTTTTGGATCAGATCCGCTTGAGCGGAGGGGGTCCACACTTTCGATCGTGGCCGTGTGCTGTGACCGAAGCCCGGCCTGTCGAACGCGATCAATCGTGCGTCCTTCAGTTTGTCGGGAAGGCCGCTCGCCTGGAAATCCTCAACCATCGCCCCATTGCCGTGCAGGAACACGATGGCCGGACCTTGGCCTTGATCGGTATAGTGGAGCTTGACGCCCTCCACCTCCATGAACCTCCCGGTGGGTGGATTATTGCGTTCGGCGCGCCGCGAGGCGAGGCGATTGAAGACGGCGGCTGCCGCAAGGGCCCCGAGGGCCACCAGTCCCATTGTTTGTGCAGTACCAAATCGGCTCACGGCCACACCTCCAGGCGAGGCCAGCCGGCCCCATTGACCTTTCTGCTGCAACGCACACCGGATAACCCGCCGTATGCGAACTGGTTCCTTCCGCGAAGAACAGAGATCAAATTTTGCGGCCCCAGGTGCAAGATTTTACCTTAGTCATTTCATAAACAATGCTTCTTCATTTCCATTTATACCGATCAATGACCGCATATGGCAGCGCTTTCGCCTTTAACTTAAGCGCAAGCGCAGAACATACTTACTCATTACAGGGAACGTAGACGTAGATCGCGGGGTTTATGACCATTGGTCAAATAATCGGGAACACTGCGATGTTTATGCGCGTCGACAAGCTTCAAACCGAGTTACCCATTCCCAAAGCCCCCAATCCGAACGCGGCGGCGGCCCTCCAGGAACTGCTGGGCGGGAAGTACGGCGAGATGTCCACGCTCGGCAATTACATGTTCCAGAGCTTCAATTTCCGCAGCAAGACCAAGCTTAAGCCTTTCTACAGCCTGGTCGCGGCAATCACCGCCGAGGAGCTTGGCCATGTTGAACTGGTCAGCACCGGCGTCGCCATGTTGAATAATGGCCCGGGTGACCCGACCGAGGACGTCGACATTAGCGATGCCCCTTTCGCCGACATGCAGGACATCCGGCTTGCTGCCTCGTTCCTTTCGAACGGCGGCGGCGCCATGCCCATGAACAGCAATGGTGCGTCATGGAACATGGATTTCGTGACCACCACCGGCAACGTGATCTTCGATCTGCTGCATAACTTCCATCTCGAATGCGGTGCCCGTCTGCACAAGCTGCGCGTCTACGAGACCATGACGGAACCGACGGGGCGGGAAGTGTGCGGCTATCTGCTGGTGCGTGGAAGCCTACATGCTCACGCCTATGCCTTGGCCATCAAGAAGCTGACCGGGGTAGAGCTGGAGAAGATGCTGCCGGTCCCGAACATCAATCTCGACAAGATCCCCGAGTCCCAGAAATATCTGGCGGAAGGATCGCATCGCCGCCTCTACAATTTCAGCCCGGACGACTATCTCGACATGGCGACGATTTGGGGCAAGGGCGAGAAGGCTCTGCCGGGCGACCCGCCGGGAGAATTGCAGGTCGTCGAGGGGATGCCGGACGGCGGGAAGATTCCCGACCTTGAAGGAACCCCCTCGGCTTTTGCACCCAATTATGCGCCCGAGGAAATGTATGAGATCGCGGCGAAGCTCTACAAAAAGAGCCGCTGAACAGGGGCGGTGGCGACGCGTGGCGTCGCCACCGCATTGCAGAGCCGCTGTTTAAAGACAAAATAGGTCAAATTGATTTTTGTAATTTATTTGTCTTGACGACATGGGCCCGGTTTTGTCACACCGAGGCGTCGCGACGCGCGGCGTGCTCAGGAAGGACAAGCCATGATCCCCGCAGACACGCATCTTCAAATCGGCTCGATTCTGTTCGACGGCTTGGATCAGATCGATTTCACCGGACCGTTCGAGGTCCTGTCCCGAATCCCCAACTCGACCTTCCACATCGGAGCCAAGACCTTGGCGCCGGTGAAAGACACGCGCGGCCTCATTCTGACGCCGGAAAAGACGTTCTCGCAGATGCCTCGGCTGGACGTGCTTCACGTGCCTGGCGGCCCCGGCCAGCAAGCGCTGATGGAGGACGACGAGACTCTGGACTTCATTCGCAATCAAGCCGCGGGGGCGATGTTTGTCTTTTCCGTTTGTACCGGCGCGCTCATTTGTGGCGCCGCGGGCCTCCTGAGGGGCAAGCGGGCAACCACCCATTGGGCCGCGCTGGATGTTCTTCCCTATCTCGGCGCCGTTGCTGTGACGGACCGCGTCGTGGTCGAGGGGAACCATATCTCCGCCGGCGGCGTGACATCGGGGATCGACGGCGCCCTACGGCTCGCGGCCATCCTGCGCGGCGACGCGGCGGCCCAGCAGATCCAGCTCTATATGCAATACCACCCAGAGCCGCCGTTCGACGCCGGCACGCCGGAGCGTGCCCCAAAGGCGATCGTCGCGGCGGCACGCGATGCGGTAAAGCAGCTTACTGCGGACCGCATCGAAACGGCAAAGCGGGTGGCGAAACGGCTGGGCATCTCCGAGCCGGGGAACAGCCCCGCGCCGCACTCGGCCTGAAGGAAGGATCGAAAGCGGCGTCAGGCGCCTCTTTCGATCACCTCGTCCCGGAGAATACGTGCAAGCGTGTCGGCAAATTCCAGGGCCAGGGCCTTATCCATGGCGCTGGCGGTGATGCGGATCGCCGGAGGCGAAGCCAGGCGAAAAGTGGATCCCGTGCGCACCGTCCACCCGCCCTCAAGCAGCCGACGCGCGACGGCCTGCTCGTCCTCCACGGGAATCCACACGTTCATGCCGTCCCGCCCTTGGGATTGCACGCCTCGAGCGGCGAGGGCCTCGATGACGCCCTCCCGCCGCCGGTCATACGTGGAGGCCGCATTGGCGACCAGAGGCCCATAGCCCGGCGCCGACAGCACCGCCAGCACCGACGTCTGCAGGATCGAGCTGACCCAGCGCCCGGTGAATGCGTTCAGCGACAGTGATGCGCGCGCCAGCTCGCGGCTGGAATTGACCACGGCAAGCCGCAGGTCCGGCCCGATATGTTTCGAGACCGAGCGGATGATCGCCCAATGCGGCCGGGTGACGTCAACCAGGGACATGGGCGGGAAGCGGGAGAGGACGGCATAATGATCGTCCTCGATGAGGAGCACATCGGGATAGGCGCGCATCACCTCGCGGAGCGCCGCCAGCCTGGATTTCGTCCAGGAACCGCCCACGGGATTGTGGGCGCGCGGCGTCACGATAACGGCTTTGGCGCCGCTCTTCAGCGCGCTCCTCAAGCCCTCGGGTGTGACGCCCTCGTCGTCCACGGCCATCGGCAAGGTGGCGTAGCCCGCCTGCCGCGCCAGCCCGAGCGTCGTCATGAAGCAGGGATCCTCGACGCCGATGGCATCGCCGGGCGCGAGCATCTTGCGGAAGATGGTCGCGATCGCATCGAAGGTTCCCGACGCCAGCCACAGCTCGCCGACCGGCAGGCCATCCTCCTCGAACCGCTGGCCGAAAATCCCAAGCAAGCGCGGATCATGCGGGGGCTCTTCATAGGCCCGCTGGTGCCACACGAGGGCCCGGACCACGGCGGTCATGTCCGGCAGCAGCGCGGGATCGGGGTTGCCTCCCGCGAGATCGCGCGGCGACACGCTCATCCACGGTGCGGCGGAGGCCTCGGCGGTGACCCGGCTGCCCTGGCGGCCGCGCCCCTCGATGACGCCGGCCTCGGAGAGCTGCTTGTACGCCGCCGCCACGGTGTTGCGATTGACGCCGAGTTCGCTCGCCAGCATGCGAACGGTGGGCAGGCTCTGCCCGTGCTTCAACCTGCCGCCATCCACCGCGGATTGAACGCTCTCGACGATCTCGGTTGCCGTTCGGCCGGTAATCACACCCTGCTCCGATCTGGTTCGGCGTTCAGCCCCGCTCTGATACCGCGATCAGACAAAACAAGTCAAATTTTCTCCCCACATGTCGCTTTGTCTTGACCGCCCGGCCGAACCGTCACTCGGCCGCCGGAGGCCCAACACAGGGCGCAAGCGACCTGACGCAAGGATTGGCACTCATATTGCCTGTGATACGGCATGAGGATTGAACCGGCTCTCTCACGCAGCTTCGTGTCGGACATGCGCCACGCCGGGGCGCGGGTCGAGGCGGGAACCCATGGGTCGACCGGGCCATGACGGACGCGGATCCGCCGGCCTCCGCCTGCATCCATGCCGTGCCCGCGCAATGGCTTGCGCAGGGATTCCGACTTTTGACCTTGCGCGAGTTTCACGCCGCGTCCGCGCCCCCGGCCTTTGCCTGGATCGAGCAACAGCTTCTGCGCGCGCCGCAGCGTCTCGGCCGTCACGGCCTGTTCTTCGCCAACACGTTTCGTCCGGAAATCATGGCGTGGCTGAGCCTGGACCTTGGCCGACCCTCCCAGCATCCGCCAACCGGTCCTGCCCAGCGCAATCCGCTCTGGCCGGCGCTGGAATGGCATGGCGAGGAGCGCCAATGGCCGGATGGGGCCGCGACGCGCGAATGGTTCGTCGATGTGACCTTCCCGCGCCTCATATCCTGGACCGCCTTCCAGCAGCGCTGGCGCGCCCGCTTGATGGCCGAGACCGAGGACGTCGCACGCGCGCCGGACGCCGATGCCCCCCACGCGGACACGGCTTCATAAGGACAGCAAAGCCCAGGCATGGGCCGCCTTCAACATATTGATCTTGCCAATTCGGGGGGTGGAATGTTCACCAGGGTCTGCAGGGAAGATACGATCATCGAAGGCGGCATGCGGCTCGTCATCGCCGATGCCCATCTCATCGTTCTCGCCTGGCCGGAAAACGGCGCGGTGAAGGCGTTTCAGGGCGTGTGTCCGCACACCAACACACCACTCGCCGAAGCCGAATTCGACGGGACCGTGCTCACCTGCCCGCTCCACTTCTGGACCTGGGATATGAATTCGGGCGATCCCACCCACGAGCATGCGGTGGCTTTGGCCGAATATCCGGTCAAGATCGAGGAGGGCATCGTCTATATCGATACCGAGGGCGTCTCCCCGGTGTTCGTCTCGCCCTGAGGGCTGTGGGCCGGCCTCAGGCGAGATCGATGGCGGCGCGCTTGAGATCGGCCAGGGCGCAAGAGCGCAGCGCGCCCTCATGGGTGGCGCGCAGAACCACGCGCGGCGCCTGCCCCGCCTCGAAGGCCTCCTGCCAGCGTGGCGCGCACAGGCACCAGCGATCGCCGGGCTTCAGGCCGGGAAATCCATAGGCCGGCAGCGGCGTCGAGAGATCATTGCCGCTCGCCTTCGAGAACGCGAGAAACCCGGCGGTCGCCACAATGCAGACGGTGTGGTTTCCGACATCCTCGCTCCCGGTATTGCAGCAGCCGTCGCGGTAGAAGCCGGTCATCGGGCTTGTCGCGCACAATTCCAGCGGCTCGCCCAGAACATTGCGCGACACGCTGCGCCGCCCCCCGCCCCCGCGCCCACCACTGCTGTCGTCTCTGAACATGACTGCATCCCGATCGGTTGTGGTCGAAAGCCGGCGTCTGCCCCACGCGCCGCTGGCGAGGACAGGGCAGGCGAGGAGAAGAAAGCAAACACCAGGCCGCCGTGCGCGGTCCGTGGTCTCCAAATTGCACGACCCATCGCAGACGCGGGTTTGGCGCGACACGGAGGATGACATGACAGACACCGCCCTGCACTCACTTATCGTAGCAGGCAAGGCCATCGAGGCCCACAACATGGTCTCGTTCGAACTCGTCGATCCCGAGGGCGCGGAGCTTCCCGCCTTCTCCCCCGGCGCGCATGTGGATGTGACCATACCCGGCGGGCTGGTGCGCCAATATTCGCTGCTCAACAGCGCCTCGGACCGCCACCGCTACCGGATCGGCGTGTGGAAGGATGCCAACAGCCGTGGCGGCTCCAAGGCCTTGCACGAGGCGGTGAATGTCGGCGACACCTTGCAGGTCGGCCTGCCGCGCAACCGCTTCCGCGTTCCCCGCACCACCAAGCGCGCCATCCTGGTGGCGCGCGGCATCGGCGTCACGCCGATCCTCAGCATTGCCGATTATCTCAAGGCGCAGAACATTCCGTTCGAGTTTCACTATGTCTTCGCGCTGATGTCCCCCGGCGCGTTTCGCGGAACCATCGACGCGGCGAGCTTCTCGCCCGACACCCGCTATTATCTAGAGGATAGCGAGAAGAACCAGGTGTTCAATCCGGCGACGGTTTTCGCCGCGCAGCCGGAGGAGACGCACCTGTTCCTCTGTGGCGCCGATTGGTGGCTGGACCCGATCGTCAAGGCCGCAGCGCAGAAGGGCTGGGGCGAGGAGCGGATCCATGTGGAACGCTTTACCGCAAAGCAGTCGGCCCCCCTGCTCGACAAGGTATTCGAAGTGAAGATCGCCAGCACCGGCGCGGTGTTCAAGATCCCCGGCGACAAGACGGTGGCGGGCTTATTGGAAGAGAAGGGCGTGAGAATTCCCACCTCCTGCGAGCAGGGGCTGTGCGGCACCTGCAAGGTCAAGGTGCTTGAGGGCGAGGTCGACCACCGCGACAAGCGGCTATCCGCCGAGCAGCGCGCCGAGGGCTACTTCCTCGCCTGTGTGTCGCGCGCCAAAGGCGACACGCTGGTGTTGGATTTGTGACAACAGCACCCCTGCCGATACACCGGCGCCCGAGTGCGTGAGAGCCGCAATGGTGACAGAAACCGATTTATGGCAGACCGCCTGGATCATCGCCGAGCAATATGGCGCGGAAGGCGTGGGCTTCGCGGCGGAGATGGCGCGCAGCTTCAAGATCGGCGGGAAGATGGACGCCCACGACACCTGGATTTCCATCGCCCAGAAGGTCCAGACGCTGACCGCCGAACCGCACGCGAGCGGCGGCGCCGCGGCGTGACGAAGAACGGAGCGTGACGAAGAAAGGCACGCGACGAAGATGGGGGGCGCCCGGCACGGTTCCGGCCGGGCGGTGCTCGGCCCGCGCGTGCCCCCGCCTCATTCCACGGCGAGGCGCTCGGCAAGCTCGCTGACGTCATCCCAGGTCAGATGAAGGGCGCCCTCGGGCGTCTCCACGTGAAGGCCGTCCTGCCGCACATTGGCGGTGAAATCGGCGTCGCTCGCCACCGGGCTGAGATAGACCAAGTCGGTGCGCCGCCAATCGTGCCCCACGGCGGTGAAGGCACGCGACAGGGTGCGGCCCTCCTCCAATGTGAGATCCAGAAACAGCCGCTCGTTCAGCATCATCCGCAGAAGATCGCCGAGCATGCGGTGCGGCACGCGTTTGACGCAAGGGTAGCTCATCGGTCCCCGCTCGGTTCGGCCTGAAGGACGCGGATCATCATCGCAGGCCATGGTCGGGCGCCCGTTGGTTACGCATCGGAGGGGCACGCTTCAGCAGGCGGCGCGTCCTGTGCGGGCGCGATGATCAGCGCCTCGAAGGCTTCCAGGATCTGCGGCAGGCCCTCGCCGGTCTCGTCCACCCATTCGGGATTCACCGAAAACTGCAGGCGCAGATGCAGATCATCGATCGAGCGGATCGGCAATTCACGCTCATAGAGCGCCTGCACGCGCCGCGCCCGGCACACCGCCGGCAGATCAAGCTGGCTGTCCCCCGGCCGACCCATCAGCATCTCCAGCTCACGCGAACGCGCGGTCCAATAGTCGAACTCGTCCTTCGCCTGCCGCACATTGACCGGCAGCGGCAACGCCTGATCGATGCGGGCGCGGACCATGTCCGGCGGCTGCATCATGCTGCGATCCCAACCGCCGAGGCTGGCGTGCCACCGCCCCGGCGGGTCGGTGTCCGGCTCCTGCCGCACCAGCAGATCGGCCACGGCATCGTGCAGCATCTGCTCGCGCGCGCTCCGGGCCAAGGCGGCTTCGCGCGAGCCGTAGCGGGCGATCACGGCCGTGCGCTCGACCTCGGTGCGCTGCCAATCCTTGTCCCGCCGCGCGGCGGCCGCCGCCTGAAACGTGTCATGGGCCTCGCGGCTCGGCCACACCACGCCGGCTTCATCGGTGAAGCTGGGCGCCGCGGGGGGCGGCGGGCGGCCGCCGGCGTCTGCAGCTTTTCCCGCCTGTGCCATCAGCCTCTGGCCGAGATCGGTAAAGCTCAGGCCCTCGGCGACAAGCTGCGTCTTCAGCTTGCGGATCGCCGCCATGGCTTCGCTCTCGTTCTCGCTGCCCGCGAGGGCGAGCAGCTTGCCGAGCCGGACCAGATCGAGGCTCATGGCGCGGCGGCTTCCGGCACGGATTGTCTGGTCCCCCGCCTCACGCTTAAAGCCCCCTGCCCGCGTTGCATGTCCAAGATGCCGGACGAAGCAACGCTTGTGCCACCTCCCGCGCGCGTGATTTAGAGCCGGCTATATACTGCGCACCTCTTCGGATTTCGCGATGAATGCGAGGCTGTCGGCCTGGTCGAAATCTGCGATCGATATGTCGAACACGAACCGGTTCGGATACCAGAAGCTGGAATAGGGCAGGAACAGGCTGCTGGACGAAAGATGTGCCAGATCCTGCGTGCCCGCGCCCAGAACCGCGTCGAAGCCGACCCCGTTCGTGGCGACGGCGGTATTGTCCCCGAACACCTCGAACTGCACGAACACTTTCGCCGAGGGCGCGCCGCCCTCCACGGTCTTGACCGCGACCACGCGCAGATCCTGGAACCGGCGCCCGATCTTGCCGTCGCTCAGCACCTGCGCGAACTCGTGCGCGCGCCCTTTCTTGACCCCGGTCGCCTCGACCAGGGGAGCGCCAAGATCCGCCAATCCATTGGGTTTAGCGGGTGCGAGCGCGACGACGACACGGAGTTCTTGCAAGACGGGCACGATACGCTCCTGGTGGGGTTCGCCGTCGGGAATCCGACACGGCTGCCATACGCCGCGCCCTACGCACAGAGCGCGCCAAGTCGACAACCCGCCTGCGGGTGCGGGGTCCCCCAAGCGAGTCATTCCGGCCCCGCCCCCGTCGCGGCCGCCGCCTTAAGCTCCAATGCCTCCAAGCGGACCCGGCCCGTTGCCCCTCGCCCGCGGGCCTAAACGGGGCCACCACCATCGGCGCATCGCGCCAAGCTTGCGCAGTCTCTTTGGGGAAGCCTTGTCTTGGGCTTCGCGGTACGCGCGCGACCAAGACGAAACGGCTCGCCAACACGGCAAATGCACAGGTGTCGTTGCGCTCGATCACCAGCGCGTGACAGCTCGCCGTGAGGCCAAGAGCGCCTTTCACACAGACTCATTTACGCGTAAGAGATAAGAAAATTCGTGTAGACTCACACGCTGGGCGATTACGCGAATCCGATTAGGCAGGAAATATCTCGGCCGGAATATGTGATGAAAGTCCTGATTGCCGACGATCATTGGATGATCCGCGCGTCGCTCAAATATGCCATGAAGTCTGTCGGCATCGCCTTTGAGCCGTTGGAGGCGTCGAACTTCCAGGAAGCGATGGATATCGTGCGCGCCAATCCCGACATCGAGTTGATGCTCATTGACCTCGTGATGCCGGGCCTTTCCGAGTTCGAGGGATTGCGGACGCTGCGGTCCAGGTATCCCGACATTCCAATCGCGGTCATCTCCGTTCATGAAGACCGTGAGCACGTCCTTCAAGCCATCTCGGAAGGCGTCATCGGCTATATTCCCAAGAGCGCCGACGGGGCGGAGCTGCTCAAGGGACTGACCACCGTCCTTAATGGCGACGTGTATTTTCCGCGCGATGTCCTCCAGGGTTCGCGCCACCATCGCGGGCCGGGAACGGAGGCTCGGCGTGACGCAGACAAGCCCGCGACGCTTACGGCACGCGAGGACGAGGTTCTGGAGCTGATCGCTCAGGGACTGTCCAATTTCAATATAGCCGAAGAACTTGGAATGAGCCCGAATACAGTTCGGGTACATCTGCGTAACATCGGCCGAAAATTGAACCTGAAAGACCGCTCGGAATTCATCTCGTACGGCGTCACCCATGCTGCCAGCCTGAGGGAAACGCATTGAAGGCGCCTGTGCCCTCGCTAATAGATCCGATGGGCGCACAAAAAGAAGAACTTGAGCTGATCTGCGCGACGCTCAATTGCCTCGCCTACTCATTCTCTCTAAACGCAAGCGCGCAACCGACCCTGGAATGGCAAGCAGGTACGCTGGTCGGCGCGACGCCGCTGCCAATCCTCGCCCTGATCGAGGGTCGCTTGGGGGCATCTGCCCCCCTGGTTCAGCAGCATCTGGAAAGCCTGATCGCCGGCCGAGCTTCGCAGATCGAGTTCAACTGGGAGGGGGCAGATGCGCCCAATCTCTGCTTACGGGATTCCAGTCGGCCGCAATTCGACAGTCAGGGACGCGTCATCCGCATCGTGGGAACGGTACGCGATATCTCCGACGAGGTGTGGACCGCGCGCGACGCGGAGAACGAGATTTGGCGCAGCCGCTTCATCGAACATCTCGATCAAGGCCTTGCCTGCTGGGATGAGGACGACCGGCTCGTGCTCGCCAACCGGCGCTTCCGCGATTTGCACGATGCGTTCAGGACCAATCTACGGCCTGGAATGTCGCGTGAGGACTTCATTCTCGCCATCGCTCATTCGGGTGCATTCCTCATCGAGGGACCGCTTGCGGCCTGGATCGATCAGGTACGGCTGGATTTTCGGGAAAATCGCGTGCGCGAGCACCAATTGTCGGACGGGCGCTGGATCGAGATGGCCCCAATCGGCATTCCCGAAGGCACGATTGTCCGGGTGCAGGACATCACCAACCAAAAGGGCGGAGAACGGGCCCTGCGCCAGGCAAAGGAGATCGCCGAAACCGCAAACATGAAGAAGAGCCGCTTCCTTCGTGCCGCCAACCACGATCTACGGCAGCCCCTCGCGACGCTCAAGATCCTGATCTACAGCGGCTTTAGCGTGCAGGACGAGAACACCAAAAAGGATCTCCTGCATTCGATGGACGTAACCGTCAGCATCATGGAGGATATTTTAGGCTCCCTGCTGCAGATCGGGCAATTGGACGCCGGCCGCATCACCCCGAGGGTGGTGCATTTTCAGATCTCACAGGTGATGGAGCGGCTCAGAATCGAGTTTGCCCCTCAGGCCGAAGCGAAGGGTCTATCGTTCCATTTTGTGAACAGCCACACCACAATTCAATCCGACCGTGTGCTTCTTGAACGTATTTTGAGCAATTTCATCGCCAATGCAATTCGCTTCACAGAATACGGTGGAATTCTGCTTGGCGCACGTCGACGCGGCAGCCAATTGGACATTCAAGTGTGGGACACGGGAGCTGGAATTCCAAGCAATCAGCTTGAGTTGATATTCGAGGAGTTTCATCAGGTTGCTGACCAACCCAGCCATCGGCAGAAGGGGCTTGGACTTGGCCTTAATATTGCTTCCAGGCTTGCAGAACTGCTTGATCACAAGATCGACGTAAGTTCCAAGCCTGGCAGGGGGTCTATGTTCTCGGTTTCGGTACCGATCGGAAATGTATGGCAGAGCGATCTTGGCGAGCCCGAGATCTCAGAGCGGGTGGGTGGCGAATTTCTCGGGGTCAACGTCATGGTCATCGAAGACAACGAGATGCTGCGGACCACCGTCTGCGGCCTGCTCGAGCGCTGGGGGGTGCAGGTGACTGCCGCCAGCGACGGCGTCAGGGCGATAGAATTGGTCGCGCAGGGCGGAGAGGTCCCCGACCTCGTTCTCGTCGACTACCGGCTCCCCAACGGGCAGACCGGCACCGAGGTGTTGGCCCGCCTGCGCGAACTGGTGGGCATCCGCCTGCCCGGCATCGTCGCCACCGCGGATACAGATCCAGCGCTGATCGCGCAGATCCGCGAGGCGGACCTGCCGGTTCTGATAAAGCCCATCAGCCCAGCGCGGCTGCGCTCCGCGATGCATCACCTGCTGTACGAGACCCCGCATGTTTCGGTGGAGCCTGGAACCTGATGACCAGTCCGCCCGATACGATTCCGATCGGCAGCATGGTTCCACTGACCGGTGCATCCTCCGCCGACGGGCACGAGTTTCGCAACGGGCTGATCCTCGCAATCGAAGAGGTCAATGCAAAGGGCGGCATACTCGGCATACCACTGCGGCCGATCTTCACCGATACCGGTGATCAAAGCGCGGAATCCGTCTCCGCCGCCGCCCGCGAGCTGATAGGCAAGCATCATGTCCATGCGATCATAAACGGTTACAACATCGGGGCCCAGAACGCGGAATATGAGCCCATCGCCGACGCGGGCTTGATCTACGTCCACCACAATACGCTGCTGCAGCATCACGACACGGTCATGAGCGATCCGGAGCGCTATTTCGGCTGCTTCATGAGCGATCCGGCGGAATATTGGTACGGCCAGGGATTCATCAAGTTCCTATCCTGGCTGCGCGACAGCGGGCAGTGGCAGCCAGCATCGAACCGCCTCGCCATCATCTCCGGCTCGCGCCCCTACAGCATCGTCACCGCCAATGCGATGAAATCGGTCGCGGCCGATTTCGGATGGCAGGTGGTGTTCGGACCGGAGATCGTGAGGACGCCGACCACCGATTGGCGGGCGGCCATCGAGCGCGCCCGCGAGACCCGCCCGGCCGTTCTCGCCAATACGCATTTTTACGCAGGGGATATTGCGCACTTCCAGCTTCAATTCATGAAGAACCCGATGGATTGCCTCGTTTACCTGCAATATGGCGGCATGCATCAGACATTTACCGACATCGCCGGGCAAGCGGCTGAAGGGGCCATCATCGGCACCGTCGTCGGCCTGGTCCACGATGCCGAAGGCTTTGCCTACAGCGAGCGCTACCGCGCGCGGTTCGGCGCCAATTCGACCCCCGAAGTGGGCGCCTTGTCCTACAGCGCCTTGCATCATTTTGCCCTGGCCGCGGCCGTGGCAGGGGGCACCGGAGCGCCCTATGAATTCACCCAGAACAGAAAAGTCGCGGGCCGGCTGAAGGATATCAGCTACCGCAGCATGCTCGGCATGATTCAGTATCATCCCAAATGGCAAGCCGCGATTCCCTATCCCGACGCCACCGACGACCCCTCACGCGGGATGCCCCATCTGTTTTATCAGGTGCAAGATTACCGGAAGGGACAAGTCGTCATCGCCCCGGTTCCGTATAATACCGGCCGTTTCCAGTTGCCGGCATGGATGCGCAAGGTCTGACCGGTCCCGCAGCCGATGCCTGAGATGTACTGCCTGGGCCATTTTTGAGCCCGCATAGGTCAACTCGTCCCGTCCATCCGCATTCAACGGGTCCGGATGGCATGAAAGACCATGCCATCCGCTTTTTCAAGGCACGGCGATACGAAGCCGTGGCGCACTTCCTGCTGATCTTCTCAGCTCACTTGTGAACAGCAGGCGCCGCAGGCGCGGGCTTCGCCGTCCAGAGCGGGATGATGAGGTTGCTCCACACAACCGTCTCGCGCCCCCCGTAGTTGCTTTCCGATACATCGGTGGTGAGCTTCAATTGCAAGGTCGCACCGCCGAAATCGTATCCCACCAGACCGCCGACAGCCACCTGGCTCTGCTTCTGATAGCCGGCATAGGGGCTTGTCAGATCGACGGTGGCATACATCACCGGCCCTAATTGCCATTTTCCGAAGGTCTGGGTCGCAGAAAGATCGGCCACAAAGTAATCTGGCCCCCGATCTTGCTGCCCGTTGCCTACGGTCACGCCATACATGAAGTTGGCGGTCATCTGGAGACCGTTCGCGAGATAGGTCAAGCCCGCGCGCTGTTCAATAGTTCCATAGTTATAAGCAACCGGTCCATCTTGCGGGATGTAACCGCCGATCCGGTATCCGATGCGCAATGCATCGGTAATGGCCCAGCTCACCTGACTTGCGAAATAGGTATTGTAAAAACCGATTTCGTCTGGACTCACGGAGGTGATGATATCGAACACCGTAGGCGCCACAACGAAGGAG
>NZ_JBAFWT010000034.1:0-51196 GCF_043195195.1 Roseixanthobacter psychrophilus | reverse complement strand
CTCCACCCTTGTCGTGATGGCGGCCTCCACCGCCTTCGCCGGTCCCTATGTCGGCCCGGAGAACGAGCAGCAGTACATCGTTTCCGGCCAGGAGACCCTGGTGCCGCACGCCGCCAAGCTTCCCCAGGTGAACGCCGCTCCGGCTGCCAATTTCGACGCCCATTCTGGCCCGGCTTTCGATCCCGACGTCGACTGATACGCAGTGCGTCGGCTCTTGCGGGATACCCCCATGCCGGGACGCGTGCTCCAGCGCGTCTCGGCCCGCCGCGGGTTCCGCCTTCGCTAATCTTGCGGAGCGGTAACGCTGACGCGACCGACCAGTCCGGTCCACCGGCGCTTATGAGAAAAATTGACCTTCGGCATCATCGGCCGACGGTCTTGATACAGGTAGGAGTAATGAGAATGACTTCGATCACCAAGGCCCTGGCCATTGCTTCCACTCTCGTCGCAATGGCGACATCCACCGCCTTCGCTGGCCCGGGAATCGGCCCGGAAAACGAGCAGCAATACATCGTCTCCCGTCACGAAAGTCTGATTCCCCAGAGTTCCGGTGTCCAACGGTCCAACGCTGCTCCCGCCACCCTGGTATCCCCCTCGGCCTCCGCTTCGCACCAGGGTGACGCTTCGGCTTTCACCCCTCACCGCAATGCTGCGGAATAGGTCGCGGCCCCGCACATTTGCAGATCGGCTTTGTGCGTGATGCAAGGTGCATCCCTGGGGGAGGCAATGAGCGATCATCAGCGTCTCGAGTGCCTAACACGCCCCATGGCTTTGCCCGGGTGTTCGGCGGAGGCGCTATCGGGGATGCGTTTGTCACCGCCGAGCCCAGGTGGCAGCCAATACAAGGCGAACGGTCCCATCGCGGCACGTGCAGATCGGTGTTTCGCTCATCTCCGACTTTTCGCCATGGGCAAGCCCTTGGCCCTCCAGGCCACGATGCCGCCTTTAAGAAGATAGGCTTGACCGGGACAGAGTTGCTGCAGCCGGCGGGCGTGAAGGCTCGTCCGTCCACCGGAGCGGCACAGAAAGATCGTCGCCTTCCCCCCTGCTTCTCCAAGTGACGTCCCCGCCGTGATGCGCGAGAGCGGCAGCAGGACTGCTCCGGGAATGCGCTCGACGGCGACCTCCACCGGCTCGCGGATATCCACAAGGATCGCACGCCCCTCATCGACCTCCGTCTTGGCTGCCAGAGCATCGATCGGGGTAGGGCGCGGCGTGCCGCCTCCCTCCGTTATGCCGAGAATCTGGCGCACGCCTGCGACGAGCCGGCGCAAAAGCGGTTGGTTCATGTGGCACGCTTCCTTTTGGCGACAGAACCGCTGCAAGCTGGGCCTGTGGGTGCCGCGCAGAAGGCGGCGTGCAGAGCCTCGACCACAACCAGGACTTCGGGCCGGCTGATGCGGTAATAGTGCGTCGTGCCTTCCCGCCGCGCCTCGACCAGTTCGTCGGCCCGCAGTCGCATCAATTGCTGCGACATCGGGACCTGTTCAATTCCCAACTCCTGACGAAGCTGGGCGACGGACTTTTCTTCCTTCCCCAAAGCGCAAAGCACTAGGAGCCGTTGGGGATGCGACAAGCTGCGCATCAGCTCGGCTGCGTTTTCTGCGGCAGGGATCATTTCAACGACATTCATGATCTTGAATTTAATATCCTTTAATGTTACCTGCAAGAGAGAAAGCCGAACACTTCCATTGGAAGGCTCGGCCACCGATGCGGGCTTGGCAAGCGCACGGGAGGCAGAGCCAGGATCAAAAGAGGAGATCACCATGAGCGTTGATCGCGCTGTTATCATGTTTGCCGGATTTATGGTCCTGGCCTCCCTGGCGCTCGGCTTTTACGTCTCGCCCTACTGGTACATTTTGACTGCGTTCGTCGGGGTGAACCTCGTTCAGGCATCGCTCACCGGCTTCTGCCCGGCGGCCCTCATCTTCAAGAAGCTGGGCTGCCAGCCCGGTGTCGCGTTCAAATAGGCGCATGGGGCTTGGACCCATCGTCCTTCGGGCGAAGGGTGCCACCCGTTTGCGCGCTGCATTCCTCGTTTCCCGGGCCTTTTATGTCACGCACCTCCGTCTTCGTTTTCACCCTTTTGTCGGTCTTGCTCCTTGTTGGATGTGGGGGCTTCGGGCGGGCTTGCGCTGTAGCTGCGGAGCTTAAAGTCACGGCCACGGTGGTGCCGGAGATGAAGGCGGTGTTCGGCCAGGTGGAAAGCCGCACCGTCGTGCCGGCGCGCGCGCGCATCGGCGGCACGATCCGCCAGATCGGCATTACCGAAGGCAGCGAGGTGAAGGAGGGGCAGGCCATCGCCCTGGTGGTGGACGACAAGCTTGCCCTCGAACTCAACGCCGCGGAAGCGAAGATAAAGGAACTCCGGTCCCAGCTCACCAATGCCCGCAGCGAACTGGACCGCAACCAGCAACTCTTGACGCGCGGCGTCGTCAGCCAGAGCCGGCTCGACCAGATGCAGACCCAGTTCGACGTCGCCGCCAACCAGGTCGCCGCCGCGGAGGCGGACAAGGCGGTCGTCGCGCAAAAGGCCACCGAAGGGGCTATCGTCGCGCCGGCGAGCGGGCGGGTCCTGACGGTGCCGGTGACCCTTGGTTCGGTCGTCCTCGCCGGAGAGACCGTCGCTCGTATCGCAAGCGGCCAATATTATCTGCGCCTGTCGCTTCCCGAACGCCACGCTGCGGAAATCAAGGAGGGCGACACCGTCCTGATCGGACAGCGCGGCCTGTCCACTGCCAAGAGCGGCGATATGACGACGGCGCGGCCGGGCCGCATCGCCAAGATCTATCCGGAGATATCGGACGGCCGTGTCATCGCCGATGTCGAGGTGGCGGAGCTCGGCGATTATTTCGTGAACGAGCGCACCCTGGTCTGGATCCCGGTCGGCAAACGCTTGGTGATTGCCGTTCCGTCCGAAGCGGTGACGACGCGTCATGGCATCGACTATGTCCGGATTGCCACGCCAGACGGCCCGCTCGACGTGGCGGTGATCCTCGGTGAGACGTTCGCCGACAACGGCGGAACGCGGGTGGAGATCCTGACGGGGCTCAAGGACGGCGACCGCGTCGTCCTGCCGGGAAGCGCGAAATGAAGCTCGGTATCGCCGGCAACCTGACGCGCGCCTTCATCGGCTCGCCGCTCACGCCCCTGTTCCTGCTCGCCGCCTTTGCGCTGGGCATCGTCGCCCTCGTGACGCTGCCGCGCGAGGAGGAGCCTCAGATCTCGGTGCCCATGGTCGACATTCGCGTCGAGGCCAACGGCCTCAAGGCGGAGGATGCGGTCAAGCTGGTCACCGAGCCGCTTGAGACCATCGTCAAGAGCATTGACGGCGTCGAGCACGTCTATTCCCAGACCGAGGACGACGGTGTTGTGGTGACCGTGCGGTTTCTCGTCGGCACCAGCTCCGATGCCGCGATCCTGCGGGTGCACGACAAGGTGCGGGCAAATCTGAACCGCATCCCCGTCGGCATTCCCGAGCCCCTGATCGTGGGGCGCGGCGTCGATGATGTGGCCATCGTCGTGGTCACGCTCGCCCCCGCGCCGGCGGCCGCCGCGCGCTGGACCGCCAACGGATTGACCCGCCTTGCCCGCGAGCTTCAGGTGGAAGTGGCCAAGCTGCCGGATATCGGCCTGACCTATATCGTCGGCGAGCAGCCGGAGGAGATCCGGGTCGAGCCCGACCCGGAAAAGCTCTCGCTCTACGGCATCACGCTTCAGCAGCTTTCGGCCAAGATCGAGGGGGCCAACCGTTCGTTCCAGATCGGCAAGGTGCGTGAACAGGGGCAGCAGCGCACCCTTGTCGCCGGTCAAACCCTGCAGACCGCGCCCGAAATCGGCAATCTGTTCCTCACCGCCCGCGACGGCCGGCCGGTCTATGTGCGTGATGTCGCCAACATAGTGCTCGCCACCGAGCCCAATGAAGCGCGCGTTACCGATGTGCGCAGGACCTCGGCCGGACTTGAGCGCGTGCCTGCCGTGTCCCTCGCCATCGCCAAGCGACCGGGAACCAACGCGGTCGTCATCTCGGATGCTGTCGCCGGGCGCCTGGAACAGGTGCGCGGGCAGATCGTCCCGCAAGATATCGAGATGACGGTGACTCGCAATTATGGCGAGAGCGCCAACGAAAAGGCGAACGAACTCCTGTTCCATCTGGGCCTTGCCACGGTCTCGATCGTGGTGCTGGTCGCTTTTGCCATCGGGTGGCGGGAGGCGCTGGTGGTGGCGGTGGTCATTCCCACCACCATTCTGCTCACGCTGTTCGCCTCGCGGCTCATGGGCTACACGCTCAACCGCGTCAGCCTGTTCGCGCTCATTTTTTCCATCGGCATTCTGGTCGATGATGCCATCGTGGTGATCGAGAACATCGCCCGCCACTGGGCCATGCGGGATGGCCGGGCGCGGGAGCAGGCGGCGATCGAGGCGGTGGCGGAGGTTGGCAATCCCACCATCGTCGCCACGCTGACGGTGGTGGCGGCGCTGCTACCCATGCTGTTCGTCTCCGGCATGATGGGGCCTTATATGAGCCCAATCCCCGCCAATGCTTCGGCGGCGATGGTGTTCTCGTTCTTCGTCGCGGTGGTGCTGACGCCCTGGCTCATGATGAAGCTGGGCCGCAAGGGTGGTGCGGCGGCCCATGGGCATGAGGCCGGCCAGGGCCATGGCGGCTGGCTCGGGCAAGCCTATGTCCGGGTCGCCTCACCGATCCTCAAGACCAAGGCCCGCGCCTGGACTTTTCTCCTGATCGTCGGCTTCCTCACGCTGGCCTCGCTGGGGTTGATCTATACCAAGCACGTCACGGTGAAACTGCTGCCGTTCGACAACAAGACCGAACTCCAGGTGATGGTCGACCTGCCGAAGGGGTCGTCGGTCGAGGATACCAACCGGGCCCTGCAGAGCATCGTCGATCGGCTCGCCCCGATCCCGGAGACGATCTCGTTCCAGACCTATGCGGGAACGTCCGCGCCGTTCAATTTCAACGGCTTGGTGCGGCACTATTATCTGCGCTCCCAGCCGCAGCAGGGCGACGTCACGGTCAACCTGCTGCCCAAGGGCGAGCGGGACCGGCCGAGCCATGTCATCGCCCTCGACATTCGCGAGCGCCTGAGGGGGCTTGATCTGCCGGCGGGCACGGCCGTGAAGGTGATCGAGCCACCACCGGGGCCTCCGGTGCTCGGGACGTTGCTTGCCGAAATCTATGGCCCCGACCCCGCCACCCGGCGGGCGGTGGCGGCCAAGGTGCGGGAGACCTTTGAGAGCGTGCCCTTCATCGTCGATGTGGACGACAGCTACGGCATCCAGCCCGAGCGCGTGCGCATCGCCATCGACCAGGACAAGCTTGAATATTACAAGGTGGAACAAGGCGATGTGTACGATGCCATCCGCGCCTTCTACGCCGGTTCGACGGTTGGTTATTCCCACCGCGGGGAGGGCCGCCAGCCGATCCCGATCCGCATTGCCTTGCCCAAGAGCGCCGAGGTCGTGAACGAACGCACGCTCACGACCCCCGTGCCGGCCGATGCGCTGCCGGGGGCCCGCGGGGTCGTGGAACTCGGCGATGTGGTGACGGTGACGCGCGAGCCGGCTTCCTACCCGATCTTCCGCCACAATGGGCGGGCCGCCGAAATGATCACGGGCGAACTCGCCGGTCAGTTCGAGGCGCCGGTCTATGGCATGATGGCGGTGGCCGATGCCATCGAGAAGGCCGATTGGGGGGATGTGCCCAAGCCCGTGATCGCCCTCCACGGCCAGCCCGATGACGAGAGCCATCCCACCTTGCTGTGGGACGGCGAATGGGAGGTCACCTGGGTCACCTTCCGCGACATGGGGGCGGCCTTCGGCGTGGCGATCCTTGGCATCTATATCCTTGTTGTGGCTCAGTTCGGGTCGTTCAAGGTGCCCCTGGTCATTCTCACGCCGATCCCGCTAACCTTCATCGGCATCATGCTCGGCCATTGGATGTTCGGGGCGCCGTTCTCGGCCACGTCGATGATCGGCTTCATCGCCCTGGCGGGGATCATCGTGCGCAATTCGATCCTGCTGGTGGATTTCATCCGCCATGCCCGCACGCCGGATCGGCCTTTGGTCGATGTGCTGCTGGAGGCCGGAGCCATACGTTTCAAGCCAATTCTCCTCACGGCGCTGGCGGCCATGATCGGGGCGGCGGTGATTTTGACGGATCCGATATTCCAGGGATTGGCAATTTCGCTGCTGTTCGGCCTTGCCTCGTCCACGGCGCTCACGGTGCTGGTGATCCCGGCGATCTATGTGGTGCTGCGCGGCGGGCAGGGGGAAAAAGACAAGGCAGGAGCGTAAGTTATGGTCCGCGGGCGCGCCGGCCGGGACGGGGTGTTCCCGCGTGAAATGTTTCATGTGAAACATCGGCCGGGCGAAGAAGAACAGAGGATTCAAACGTGTCAGAGTGCGGTCTTCGCCGGAGAAAACCGTAAATTCCGGCGAAGTTCGCCGAAGATGTTCTCGCGGCGCGCGGACGCCCCGACACCCCGCGAGGCGTGGTCCCACGATCCTGCGACCCTTCCTGCGGGGCACGATCTCT
This sequence comes from Roseixanthobacter psychrophilus, assembly GCF_043195195.1. Classification (NCBI taxonomy): domain Bacteria; kingdom Pseudomonadati; phylum Pseudomonadota; class Alphaproteobacteria; order Hyphomicrobiales; family Xanthobacteraceae; genus Roseixanthobacter; species Roseixanthobacter psychrophilus. Next base: position 44,640 of record NZ_JBAFWT010000034.1, on the reverse strand, counting down.
TCACGGTGTAGTGAAGACGAATCGAGATGCGCAATCCATTTGACGGGGCGTCCCAATTAAAAGCGCCGCGATCCGCCTCGGATTGCTTAGTTGTCTCCAAATCATGACGCGGTCCGGAGCCGGCAAGATCGAGCTTTTGTGCCCCGGGGAACTCTGCGGGTGGCGCATTCAGTAAATCCGCACAGCGCCAATAGGTGTCCTTACGGCGTTAGCTTGAGGGATATCAATGAAATCCCGCGCCCGGACGCCGAAGATTAAGGGGACATTGGCTGTAGGGTTGCCTGAGCGGTCGGTGCTGAGGGCCGCGGCTGGTGGGCCGGCGCAAAGCCAAGGATTCCTTCAGGCCAGCGGCCGCCATGCGACCGGCGCATGGGAGGTACCTGCGTGTCGCTCGCATGCTTGCCAGCCCAGATGTCTCGGGCGTATATGAATTTCAGAATTTTCTGAAATGACTGTCATTACGGAAACCAAGATGAAGCTGCCTTCGACGATTCAGGCGTTCGTTCTGCATTTCGGCGAGATGGGCAGCCGTTGGGGCATCAATCGCACCGTGGGGCAGATCTATGCGCTTCTGTTCGTGTCTTCGACGCCGCTCTGCGCCGACCAGATCGTCGAGGCCCTGGGCATCTCCCGTTCCAACGTCTCCATGAGCCTGCGCGAACTCCAGGCCTGGAATCTCGTGCTCCTCAAGCACTTGCCCGATGACCGGCGTGATTTTTACACCACCCCCGACGACGTTTGGATGATCCTGCGCACGCTTGCCGAGGAGCGGAAGAAGCGCGAGGTGGACCCGACCCTGTCGGTGCTGCGCGAAATCCTCATGCAGGAGCCGGTCACCGAGGAGGAGCGCCATGCGCAGGTCCGCCTTGCCGAGATGCACGGCCTGATCGAGCAGCTCACCAATTGGTACGACGACGTCAAGAAGCTCGACACGGCGCGCCTTGCGACCCTACTGTCCATGGGCGCCAAGGTGACGCGCCTGCTGGAGGCCAAGGACAAGGTCGTCTCGCTCGCCCGTCCCCGCCGCCCGCGCGGAAAAGAGTGAATCATGTCGCTCCCCGTCGCCCTCATTTCCGACCCGCCGCAGACGGCGCGCGAGTCGCTGCCGGCGGCACCGCGCGCGCCTGCCGCGTGGCGCGGCAAGGCGGCGAGAAGCTCCGTGTTCCGCCGCCTGCGTGGGAGCAAGGGCGCGCGCAAGACGCAACGGGCGGTGAAGCCGAGCCGGGGTGTCGCCCTCGGCAGCCTCATGCAGAGCGCGGCCGCGCTGATCTGGCTGCCGCAGGCGGCGCTGCTGGCCTTTGCCGTTCAGTCCATCGCCGATCACGGCGGCATGCGGCCGGTGATTTTCGCGGCGGCGCTGGTGTTCGCCCTCGGGGTGCTGCGGGCCCTGCTTGATGCCGCGGGGGCGCGGCTCGCTTTCAGGTCCGCCCGGGCCATCCTGTCGGAGCAACGCGCCCGTGCGGCGATGGCGTTGTCCGCCCGTTCGCCGCTCGATGCCGAACGTCCCGCTTCGGGATCGGCCGCGAGCGCCCTGGCCGAGCAGGCGGAAGCCATCGTGCCCTATCTTGCCCGCTACCGTCCTGCCCGCCAGCGCTCGACCCTCGTCCCCCTCGCTATCCTGTGTGCGGTGTTTCCCCTGTCGTGGGTCGCGGCCCTGGTGATGCTGGTCGCCGCGCCGCTCATTCCCCTGTTCATGGCCCTGGTCGGCTGGCGCGCCAAGGCCGCCAGCGCCGCCCAGATGGTCGAGGTCGGCGGCATGAACGCCTTCCTGCTGGATCGGCTGCGCGGCCTTGCCACCATCCGCGCGCTCGATGCCGTGGACCTGACGGCCCGCCGGCTGAGGGCGAACGCCTTTTCCCTCAAGGCACGCACCATGGCGGTGCTGCGCATCGCCTTCCTGTCCTCGGCGGTGCTGGAACTGTTCTCGGCCCTCGGGGTGGCCATGGTGGCGGTCTATATCGGCTTCCATTTTCTCGGCCCGCTCGACTTCGGCGCATGGGGCGGCCGGCTGTCGCTCGGAGAGGGCCTGTTCATCCTTCTGCTCGCGCCCGCCTTCTTCCAGCCGCTGCGAGACCTCTCGGCGGTGTGGCACGACCGGGCGGCGGGCGAGGCGGCGATGGAGATGCTGGAGGGCCTCGCGCGGCCGGGATTGGCCTTGCCGGGCGCGGGCGAGATACCCTCGCCAGCTGCCGCGCAAGTGGCCACAGCGCCACGTCCGGCGCCCGAGGTCCGCATCACCGGGCTCGATTTCCGCCACGCGGGCAGCGCGGGGCCGGTCCTCGCCGCATTCAACCTCGATGTGGCCGGCGGCGAGCGGGTGGCATTGACCGGCGCCAGCGGCGCGGGCAAGTCCACGCTGCTCGCCCTCATTGCCGGCCTGGCCCCGGCGGATGGTGGCGAAATCACCATCGGCGGCCGGCCGCTGACCGGGGAGACCGCCGCCGCGCACCGCGCCCGTATGGCCTGGATCGGGCAGAGTCCGCACTTCTTCGCCGGCTCCCTGCGGGCGAACATCGCCCTCGGGCGGGCGGATATCGGCACTGACGCGGTGGCCGCCGCCCTTCGCTTCGCCGTGCTGGATCCGATCGCTGCGGATCGTCATGGCCGGGCCATCGGCGAGGGTGGCGCCGGGCTTTCCGGCGGCGAGGCGCTGCGGCTCGCGCTGGCCCGTGCGGCAGCGAACGGGCATGCCGATCTCATTCTGGCGGACGAGCCCACCGCCCATCTCGACGCCGCCACCGCCCGCGAGGTCACCGAAGCCCTGCTGACGCTCGCCGAGGGCCGCACGCTGATCGTCGCCACCCATGATCCGGTGCTGATCGCGCGCATGGACCGGCAGGTTCTGCTGGAGCCGCGGCCATGAGACACCGCAACGACCTGTGGCCGGTCCTCGGTCTGTTTGTCCAGGAACAGCGCGGCATGCTGCTGGCGGGCTTGGTGCTCGCCGCCACCACGGTGCTGGCCGGCCTCGCCCTGCTCGGGCTCTCCGGCTGGTTCATCTCGGCGACCGCGATCGCCGGGCTGTCCGCCGCCGCCTTGACCTTCGACGTGTTCGCCCCCGCCGCCGCCATCCGCTTCCTCGCCCTGGCGCGCACCGCCTCGCGCTATGGCGAGCGGCTGACGACCCATGACGCCGCCCTCTCCATTCTCGCCGGCTTGCGCGAGCGGCTGTTCCGCGGCTGGGCCGAGCCGGGCGCGGCGCGGGACTTGCTGGCGCGGCCGGCGCGACTGCTGTTTCGGCTCACGGCCGATATCGATGCGCTCGATTCCCTTTACCTGCGGGTGCTGGTGCCGGCGGGGGCGATGCTCGCGACCGCGCTTGCCGCCGGCGTCGCGCTCGGCCTGATGCAGCTTTGGCTCGGCGCCGCGGTCGCGGCCGCATTGATCGCGGCCGGCTTCGGCCTGCCGGTTCTCGCGGCGCGCGCCGCCCGCCGCCCCGCGCGCCGTCGCGCCCATGCGCTGGAAGCTTTGCGCGCGGACGCCATCGATCTGATCGCCGGCCAGACCGAATTGGCCATGGCCGGGCGCCTCGCCGCCCAGCGCGACGCGCTGGCGTCCGCCGACGCGACCCTTTCGCAGGCCGACGATGCGCTCGACGCCATCGAGACCCGCGTGACCACGGGCTTTGCGATCACCGGCACGGCGGTGCTCGCGGGCACCTTGATCGGGGTTGGCCTGCTGGCGGACCAGGGCGTCATCGACACGCCCGTGGCGGCCCTCGGGCTGCTGGTCGCGCTCGCGGCGGCGGAGCCTTTCGCAGGCCTGCGGCGTGGCGCGCTGGAACTTGGCCGCACCTGGCTGGCGGTGCGCCGCATCGGGCCGCGCCTGCGCCCGCAGGCGCCGGCGTCCCGTCCCCTTGCGCCGCCGACCGGGCTTGCGCTGCGGATGCGCGCGCTCACCGCCCGCCATGGCGGCGCCAGCCGGCCGGCGGTGCGCGATCTCACGCTCGATATCGCCGTCGGTGAGCGGGTGGCGGTGATCGGCGCGAGCGGCGCCGGCAAATCGACTTTGCTGGCCCTCGTCAGCGGCGAGATGGCGCCGCAATCGGGTGTGGTGGAAGCGCTCGGCTGCACCCTTTTGACCCAGCGCACCGAATTGTTTCAGGACAGCCTGCGCGAGAATCTGCGCCTCGCCGCTCCCGATGCCGACGATGACCGGCTGTGGGACGCGCTCGCGGCGGCGGGCCTCGCGGACGATGCCCGCGCGCTGCCGCGCGGGCTCGACACCTTGCTCGGCGAGGGCGGGCTCGGCCTGTCCGGCGGTCAGGGCCGCCGGCTGGCGCTGGCCCGGCTGCTGCTGCGCGACACGCCCCTGTGGCTGCTCGACGAGCCGACCGAGGGGCTCGACGCGATCACCGCACGGGACGTGCTCGGCCGGCTGGCAGACCAGGCAGCCGGGCGCGCGCTCATCGTCGCCACCCACATCAGGCGCGAGGCGGAGATCGCCGATCGCCTGTTGATCATCGACCGCGGACGCATCGTCGCCCGGGCGGAACGCGGCGCGCCGGCCTTCGATGCCGCGCTCGCCGCGCTCCGCCCGGACTGACCAGGCGCCGCACCACGCGAACGGATGGCGCCTCGGCGCCGGGAATTACGACAGGAGGCCGGGCGCACCCCGGAGTGAGCAATGGAATTCGACATCGTAAGTCTATCGCGCCTGCAATTCGCGATGACGGCGCTCTACCACTTCCTCTTCGTGCCGCTCACGCTCGGGCTCTCCGTGCTCCTGGCGATCATGGAGACCGTCTATGTGATGACCGGGCGCCCCATCTGGCGCCAGATGACGAAATTCTGGGGCATCCTGTTCGGGATCAACTTCGTCCTCGGGGTCGCCACCGGCATCGTCATGGAGTTTCAGTTCGGCATGAACTGGAGCTATTACAGCCATTACGTCGGCGACATCTTCGGAGCGCCGCTGGCCATCGAAGGGCTTATGGCCTTCTTCCTGGAAGCCACCTTCGTCGGTCTGTTCTTCTTCGGTTGGGACAAGATGTCCAAGGTGGGGCATCTGGTGACCACCTGGGCGGTGGCGATCGGCTCCAACTTCTCCGCGCTCTGGATCCTGATCGCCAACGGCTGGATGCAGAACCCGACCGGATCCGCCTTCAACCCGCAGACCATGCGCATGGAGGTGACCGACTTCTACGCGGTGCTGTTCAATCCCGTCGCCCAGGCGAAGTTCGTGCACACGGTGTCCGCCGGTTATGTGACGGCGTCCTTCTTCGTGCTCGGCGTCTCGGCCTGGTATCTGCTGAAGGGGCGCCATATCGACCTTGCCAAGCGCTCCATGACGGTGGCGGCCTCGTTCGGGCTCGCGGCCTCCCTGTCGGTGGTGGTGCTGGGCGACGAGAGCGGCTATCTCGACACCGAGCATCAGAAGATGAAGCTCGCGGCCATCGAGGCCATGTGGGAGACCGAGCCGGCGCCCGCCTCCTTCACCTTGTTCGGCATTCCCGACCAGGAGGCGCGCGAGACCCATTATGCGGTGCGCATTCCCTGGGTGATGGGCCTGATCGGCACCCGCTCGCTGACCACCGTCATCCCCGGCATCGAGGAACTGGTCGGCCATGCCAAGGACCGGATCCAGCAGGGCATCATTGCTTATGACGCCCTCCAGAAGATCCGTGCCAACGGCACCGCCGCGGTCGCCCCCGACGTGCAGAAGGCGTTCGAGGACAACGGCCGAAACCTGGGCTACGCGCTGCTCCTCAAGCGCTATGTGGACGACCCCCGCCAGGCGACGCCGGAGCAGATCGACAAGGCCGCCTGGGACACCGTGCCCGGCGTCGCGCCCATGTTCTGGTCGTTCCGCGTGATGGTGGGCCTCGGCTTCTACTTCATCGCCTTCATGACGCTGATGTTCGTCCTCTCGGCGCGCCGCATGCTGGACCGCTACCCGATCCTGCTGCGCATCGCCGTGCTGTCGATCCCGCTGCCCTGGATCGCGGCGGAATTCGGCTGGGTGGTGGCGGAATACGGCCGCCAGCCCTGGATGATCGAAGGCATGCTGCCCACCGCCGCCGGCGTGTCCAACCTCGGCGCGACCACGGTGCTGTTCACCATCGTGGGCTTCGCTGCGATCTACACCGTTCTGTTCATCATCGAGATGGGCCTCATGATCCGCGCCATCGGCAAGGGTCCCAAGCCCGACATCGAACCCGAGGCGGGCCTGCTCAACCCCCGTCTGGCCCCTGCGGAGTGATGCGCCATGATCCTCAGCGAACTCATCAATTACGAAATCCTGCGGCTCATCTGGTGGGTGCTCCTGGGCGTGCTGCTCATCGGCTTCGCCATTACCGACGGATTTGATCTCGGCGTTGCCGCCCTGCTGCCGTTCGTCGGCCGCACCGACGTGGAACGGCGGATCGCCATCAACACCATCGGCCCGGTCTGGGAAGGCAACCAGGTGTGGCTGGTGCTTGGCGGCGGCGCCATCTTCGCCGCCTGGCCGCAGCTCTATGCGGTCTCGTTCTCGGGCTTCTATCTCGCCATGTTCGCGATCCTCGCCGCCCTCATCCTGCGGCCGGTGGGCTTCACCTATCGCAGCAAGCGCGAGAGCCCGGCGTGGCGCTCGGCCTGGGATTGGGCCTTGTTCATCGGCGGCTTCGTGCCGGCGCTGATCTTCGGCGTGGCCGTGGGCAACGTGCTCCAGGGCGTGCCGTTCCGCTTAGACAGCGAACTGCACATCTTCTACGAGGGCACCTTCTTCGGCCTGTTGAACCCGTTCGCCTTGCTGTGCGGCCTGCTCTCGGTCGCCATGCTGGTCACGCACGGGGCCGCTTGGCTGATGGTGAAGGCGGAAGGCCCCGTGGCGGCGCGGGCTCGGGCCATCGGCAGCATCAGCGCGCTTGCCTCGCTCGTGCTGTTCGCCCTCGGCGGCATCGCCTTGTACCTGTTCGTGCAGGGCTTCCGCATCACCAGCGTGATCGACCCGTTCGGCCCGTCCAATCCGCTGCTGAAGTCGGTGGCGGTGGAAAGCGGCGTGTGGTTCGCCAATTACCGGACCTATCCCGTGCTGCTGATCGCCCCGGCGCTCGGCTTCCTGGGCGTGTTCGGTGCCTTCCTCGGCCTGCGCGCCCGCCTGGAGGTGCCGACCTTCCTGGCATCCGCATTGGGGATCTTCGGCATCATCTCGACCGTCGGGGTGTCCATGTTCCCCTTCATCCTGCCGTCCTCGATCAACCCCCAGTCGAGCCTCACCGTGTGGGATTCCTCGTCGAGCCACCTGACCTTGTTCATCATGCTGGTGGTGACGGTGATCTTCCTGCCGATGATCCTTGCCTATACCACCTGGGTGTACCGGGTGCTCTGGGGCAAGGTGGACGAAACCATGGTCACCGACAAGGGCGGCCACGCTTACTGAGGAGAGACAGCTATGTGGTACTTCGCCTGGATGCTGGGCCTGCCTCTCGCAGCCGCCTTCGCCGTACTCAACGCCATGTGGTTCGAATTGATGGAGGACGAGGCCCAGAAGAAGAAGGCCCTCGGCCGCTAGGGCAGGGCCTGCGAGGGGGCAAGGAATGGGCGGGGCAAGGAATGGGCGGGGGATGCGCGATGCTGCATCCTCCGTGCTCCTTCGCAGCTTCCGGGGTGCGCTAGTGTTTCTTGCTGCTAGTGTTTCTTGCCGTCGGCGCCGAACTGCGCCAGGAACGCGGTGAGATCCTTGATCTCCTGTTCATTCTTGATGCCCTGGAAGGCCATCTTCGTTCCCGGGATCTTCGCGCGCGGATCCTTGATGTATTCGGCGAATACCGTCTCGTCCCAGGTGATCCCCGAATGCTTGTTGGCTTCGGAATAATTATAGCCGGGCGCCGTGCCCGCCGGGCGCCCGAACACGCCGTTCAGCGTCGGGCCGACGGCGTTCTTCGCGGTCTCCCCCACCTGATGGCAGGCGCGGCATTTGTTCCAGACCCGCTCGCCTGCGGAAATATCCTGCGCCACGGCGGGCGCCGCGCTCAGCGTGGCGAGGGAGAGCAGAAGAACGCGAGTGTTGAAGCGCATCTTTAAAGACCTCGATCATTGTGGCGTCCGCGTGTGACGCGGCAAGGGAAGAGCGGCTGCTTCGCCCGAAAGGCAGCAGCGGCGGCGATCATCCGAAGATGTCGGCGGTGATTGCGGCGTACCAGCCGATGTTCTCGGCCTCGGTCTGCTTGCGCAGGTCGGCGCTTTCGTCGGTCTTGGAGACGAAGCCCTCGATTTCCTTGATGCGGCCTTCCGCAGGGGCATAACGTCCACCCACTTTCACCGCGTCGTCGGTGTCGATGAGGCTCCAGCACGTATTGGCGTATCGCGCGGGAAAGGCGCGGGCGCCGGTCAATTGGGCGCGCACCGCCATGGCCGCCACCTTCGCCTGGCTGTTGGCGGCGAAGGCGGATTTCGGCATGTCGCCGGGAATGGCGGCATCCCCCACGATGAAGATGGTGGCGTCCATCGCCGACGCCATGGTTTGCGGATCGATCGGGCAATAGCCGGTGGCATTGGCGAGCCCGGCGTCGCGGGCGATGCGTCCCGCCATCTGGGCGGGAATGACATTCACCAGGGCCGCGTTCTTATAGGTCTCGAAGCCCGTGACGACCGTCCCGGTGGCGGGGTCCACGGATTTCAGCCCGTCATTGATGGTGGGCCCGATCCATTCGACCATGCCGGGATAGTGGGTTTCCCAGCCGGCCTCGAACAGGCCCATCTTGGAGAATTTCTCCTTGGGATCGACGATGATGATCTTGGCCTTGCCGCGTCCCGTGGTCTTCAGCACATGGGCCATCATGGAGGCGCGCTCATAGGGCCCCGGCGGGCAGCGATAGGGATTGGGCGGGGCGATGATGACGATCAGGCCTCCGTCGGGCACCGCATCCAGCTTCTGCTTGAGCAATCTGGTTTGCGGCCCGGCCTTCCAGGCATGGGGCATGAGTTCGGCCGCAGCTTCGCTCCAGCCGGGCACGGATTGATAGTTCAGATCGATGCCGGGGGAGAGGACGAGGCGATCATAGGAGAGGCTCGAACCATCGGCGAGCCGCACCTGCTTCTTCTCGCGATCGATGCCGGTTGCAGCCTGATGGTTCAGCGTCACGCCCTGCGCCGTCAGCTTGTCGTAGCTCTGCACGAGGGAATCGAAGGTGCGATAGCCGCCGAGATACAGGTTCGAATGGAAGCAGGTGACATACTGGCGGTTCGGCTCCACCAGGATCACCTCGATCGCGCCGGCACTGTCCTTTGCCACATAGCGCGCCGCCGTCGCCCCGCCCGCGCCGCCGCCCACCACCACCAGGCGGGGCTTGGCCTGGCCAAGCACGGCGGGGGCGCCGAGCGGAACGGCGAGCGCCGCCGCACCCGAGCCGATCATGAAGTCTCTGCGATTGATGGGCATGGTTTGTCCCTCCCGCGCCGGCCTGGTTTGCTCAGCCGATCTTGATATAGGCGAAGCCCTTGTTCTGGAGCGCGGCCACGGTTGCGACGCCCGAGGGCACGAAGGCGATGAAATCGGCCTTGCGCACCTTGTCGCGATTAAGCTTCAGCCGTTCGAAGGTGATCGAGCACAGATAGACCTTGAGCCCGTTCTTGGCGACGCCCTCCACCTTCTCGAAGATCTGCGGCACCATGATTTCGTCGCGCCAAGTGGTGTCATCGAGGGATTCGAGAAAGAATTTCACCCCCGGTCCGTGCGCGACCAGCGCGATCTGGATGGCGAACGGGTCCGCGCCGTACGCCGAATAATGGTTAGAGATATTGGTCAGCGTCTGCACGAAGCGGGGCGGCTCGCCGAAATCGCAATGATAGAGGCAGGCACTGTCCGCCTCCTTGGCGATGTCTTTCAATTGCAGGCTTTGCGCGGCGGAGGCCGCCACCGGCGCCGCCCCGGCAAGCGCCAGGCTTCCAAGAAAGGCGCGGCGATCGAAAATGGCCATGGGCTTCTCCCCTGATGACGGGCGCCTGTTCCGGCGCCTCGTTGAATCTTGCGACTGTGTTTATGGCCCGCCAGCGGCCTTCAAATCCCCGAAATAGGCGGCGAGCGCGGCAATCTCCTCATCCGACAAGGCGGCCGCCACGGTGCGCATCACCTCGTTGTCGCGCTCCTTGTGGCGGTACGCCATCATCACCGCGGCGAACTGGTCCGGCGCCCAGCCGATGATCGCCGGCACGCCGCCGGCACTCTTGCCCGTCGCCTGATGGCAGGTGACGCACGAGGACGCGAGATAGGCGCCATATTCACGATCTCCCTCGGCCTGCGCCGGCCAGCCCGAGACGCAGAGGATCGCCATCACCCAGCCCGCGCGCCGTGCATGTCGGGTGCGCGCTTGGCGGGTGCGTTCTTGCTCCCTCCTTGCCTGGGCCGGGCGTAGTTTCACTCAAGATTGCCTTTCGGTTCCTCGCCTTCCTTCGGCGTCACGTTGAGAATGCGGGCGTGTCCGGTCACCTTCACCTCGCCGGAGCAGTCCTTCATGCAGGGATTGGCGTTCCAGAAGGCTTTTTCGGCCGTTTCGCGGTCGTCATCATAGAAGGCGCCCACGTTGGGCAGCGTCACCTTTGGAAAATTCTCCCGGCTCAAGACGAAATCATCTTTGACCACGTCGTTCAGGTTCAAGAGATAGGCGACGATGGCATAGACCTGGTTCGGCTCCAGGGATTGGGCATTGCCGAACGGCATGGCCCGATGGATGTAATCATAGGCGGTGGAGGCATAAGGCCAGAAGGAGCCAATGGTTTTTTCCGGCCGCTCGGATTTCAGCGAGCCCTGTCCGCCTGCTAGAACGGGCCAGCGGCCGGCCCCCTCGCCGAACTCGCCGTGGCACACGGCGCAATTCTGCAAAAAGATCTCCTCGCCTTCCTTCACCGAGCCCTTGCCGGGCGGCAGGCCCTGTCCATCGGGGCGCACGTCGATGTCCCAGGCGGCAATCTCCTCCGGCAGCGCGGGCCGGCCGACACCGGCGGAAGCTGCTACAGCGGGAGCCGCCACTGGAGGAACTGCCACGGGAGGGCCCGCGAACGCGGGAAGCGCGGGGAGGGCGGCGAGCGCGATGGCCAGCAGGAGCGCTTCAGCCGACTTCGACATTTTCCGTCTCCCCGGTCGGCCGCACCAGCCACGTCTGGATGCCATTGTTATGATAGATGGAATTCTCGCCGCGGATCGCCCGCAGGGCGGTCTTGGTGGGCTGCACATAGCCGGTCTCGTCCATGGCCCGCGACTGGACCATGAGTTCCTGCCCGTTCCAGTCGAAATCCAGATAGAAGCGCGCCATGGACATGGGCAAAGCGGCGCCCTCCAGGCGCGCCGTGGTCCAGTTGCGCCCACCGTCGAGCGAGACGTCCACCCGCTTGATGGTGCCGCGCCCCGACCAGGCGATGCCGGAAATTACATTGGCGCCCTTGTGGCGCAGCGGCGCCTGCGGGCTCGGGCTGGTGACGACGGATTTCGCGTCCATCACGAAGGTGAAGCGGCGCGAGCGGCCGTCGGCCAGCAGGTCGGTATATTTCGAGGTTTCCTCGCGCTGCTCCCAGGGCTCGTCGCCCACCTCGATCCGGCGCAGCCATTTGATCCACATATTGCCTTCCCAGCCCGGCACCACGAGGCGCACCGGATAGCCCTGCTCGGGGCGCAGCGCCTCGCCGTTCATGGCGAAGGCCACGAGGCAATCCTTCATCGCCTTTTCCATGGGAATGGAGCGGGTCATGGCGGCGGAATCCGCGCCCTCGGCGAGCAGCCATTTGCCCTTGGGCTTCACGCCCGCCGCATCCAGGAAGGCTTTGAGCGGCACGCCGGTATAGATCACATTGTGGATCATGCCGTGGGTGAACTGGCAGCCGTTGAGCTGGGCCCCGCGCCATTCCATGCCGGAATTGGCGGCGCATTCCAGAAAATAGGTGCGGTTCACCCGCCCCGGCATGCGCTTGATGTCGTCCAGCGTGAAGACCAGCGGCTTGTCCACCATGCCGTGGACCATGAAGCGGTACTTGTCCGGGTCGATCTCCGCTTCGCCGCCGTGGTGGCGCACGAAGCACAGGCCGTTGGGCGTGATGATGCCGTCCAGCGCATAGAGCGGCGTGAAGCTCACCGAGCTTTCGCGGCTGGCGGTGAGCCATTCGACCTCCCTGCGCACCACGTCCTTCTCGAACGCGGAGGGCTTGCCATAGGGATTTACATTGACGCCCTGGCCGAGCGTCTTGGTCCAGTCGGGCACCGGCACGATATTGGGGTCTGGCGTGGCGGCGGCGGCCTTGGCAGCGAGGGTATCGGCACCAAGCGCCATGGCGCCGGCACCAAGACCCGCTGCCCCAAGGCCCGCCGCCGAAAGGAAGCGGCGCCGGTTGAGGGCGGCGGGTGGGGCTTTGGCGTTGTGATCGGACATCATGTCCTCCGATACATTCTTTAATTCGCAGATTTGAATATGATTGGGACGTCCCGGCGCCCGGCGCTGCTTTCCTCTCAGGCGCCGGTCACCTTCACGGAGGTGTTGGGCGCGACCCGCACGGCTTTGGTGCGCGCCACGTAGCGTTCCACGATTTCCCAGACCGGCGGGCCTTCGACCCCCTGGTTCACGCTCGCCCAGCCGGCGACGGAATAGGATTTTCCAGCTTCGATCGGCGCCCCGGTCTTCAGGTGCGTGAGGCCGGAAATGCGCTGCCCCGCGCCTTTCGACACATCGATGGAATAGCCCATGCCGCCGACGCGGACCATGTCGCCGCCGCCCTGGAAATAGGGATCGGGGTGGAAGATGTTGTCCGCCACGTCCTCCAGCACATCCTTGATCTGCTGGCCGCTCATGTTCATGCGGTAGCAGGCGGGATAGGTGATGGCGGTGGCGTTGGCGATGGCGTCGAAGGTGATGGGATCGCCCGGCAGCAGCGTCCCGCCCCAGCGGAAGCCAGGGGAGAGGGCGATTTCCACATCGCGCTCCTGAAGCATGGCGTCGCAGATCATGTCGTCCAGCGTGCCGTTGAAATTGCCCCGGCGGTAGAGAACGCTCTCCGCCCGGCCGATCTCGCGCGACAGGTCCTTTTCGAACGGCGCGCGGATATCGGCCACCAGCTTCGCCATCTCCGGGTCGGGCGCGATGGCGTCCGAGAACACCGGGATGAGCTGGAAGCGATAGCCCGTCACCTTCTTGTCGGTCACGTCGAGGTCGAGGCGCGAGAGGAACTTGCCGTGCGAGCCGGTGGCGATCAGCACGGTCTTGCCGACGATCACCGACGCCGGCATGGCATCATGGGTATGGGCGGTGAAGATGACGTCGATGCCGGAAACGCGGGACGCCATCTTGCGGTCCACGTCGAAGCCGTTGTGGGAGAGCAGGACCACCACGTCCGCGCCCTCGGCGCGGGCGGCGTCCACCTGCTTCTGCATATCCTCCTCGCGGATGCCGAACTCCCAGTCCGGGATCATCCAGCGCGGGTTGGAAATGGGGGTGCGCGGAAAGGCCTGGCCGATCACCGCGATCTTCGCGCCGCCCTTCTCGAACATCTTGCGCGCCTCGAACACCGGCTCCTGCCATTCGACGCTGCGCACATTCTGGGCGAGGAAGGCGAACGGCGCCTTCTCCTTGATCTCCAGCACCCGGTCGGTGCCGTAGGTGAATTCGAAATGGCCGACCAGGGCGTCGAGCTTGAGGGCCGAGAGGACGCGGACCATGTCCTCGCCCTTGGTCTGCAGCGACGTCCAGCTTCCCTGCAAGGCGTCGCCGCCGTCCAGCAGCAGCACCTTGTCGTCGCCCCGCGCGCCGCGGATCGCCTTGATGAGGGTCGCCATGCGGTCCATGCCACCCATGCGCCCATAGGTCTTGGCAAGCGCGGCGAAGTCCTCGCTGGTCATCGCATAGGCATCGGCGCTTCCGGCGGGGATATTGAAGTATTTGAGGAATGCCGCTTCGGTCAGATGGGGCGGTAGCCCCTTCGCCTCGCCGATGCCGAGATTGACCGAGGGCTCGCGGAAATAGATCGGCATCAATTGGGCATGCAGATCGGTCATATGGAGCAAGGTCACGGTGCCGGGGGCGCCGAACCGGAGCAGGTCGTCCTGCGTCAGCTTCTGCCCCCGCACCGCCTGCGCCAGGGCGGCGGGGCCGTGGGCTGCGAGCAGGGCCGCCGTGGCCACGCCGGCGGTGAGGAAATCGCGCCTCGAAATCATGAGCGTCAACCGTCCTGCGGAACATGGCGCGACGTTCCGCCTCCCGGTTCAGGGATGCGGGGCCGCGTCGGACAAGGGCGGGACGCACGCGCGTCCCGGAGCGGGAACGGGCGCCGTCAGCCCACGGTCAGCTTGGCGGTGGCCTTCTGCTCGGCGCCGCCGTCATCCTTCCAGGTGAAGGTGAATTCCCCGCTCTCGCTCGCCTTGAAGAAGAACGACTGGTAGGGATTGGCCGAGACAGCGGGAAACCAGTCCGCCTGAAAGAATTTCTTGCCGTTGAACGCGGCCGTGAACGTATTGATGATGTCGCGCGGCACGGCCTTGCCGGCGGAATCCTTGCGCTGCCCGCTTTCCATCTCGTGGGAGATGAGGGTCTTGATCTCGATGATGTCGCCGGCTTTCGCCTGCGCCGGAACGCGCACGCGAGGTGCGGATTTGATGGCCATGATGTGTCCTTCCCGATTCGTCGCCGCCGTATTGCCTGAAGGGATCAGCCGCCGCAGCCGCCGATGGTCACCTTCACCTGCGCCTTCGTCGTGTAGAGCGTGCCGTTGGACATCTCCGCCACGGCGATGACGTTCTGGGTCTGGGCGAGGCGCATGCGGGCGGAGGCGGCGGCCCGGCCGCTGGCCGGCGTGAAGTGATAGGACACCACCTGCGGCAGCGGGTTGCCGTCGGCGAATACATGGACGCTCTTGACGTAATCGGCGTCGGTCATGGGGCTGTCCACGTCGAGATTGATCGGCACAACGAGGCCGTTCTCGGCGATTTCGGGCAGGTCCAGCTTGACCTTGCCCTCTCCCATCGGCTTGCTTCCGAACAGCTTTTTCAGCTCGTCAGCCACCTGCGCCTCGGTCGCGAACGACAGGCGCGGCGCGAGCACGGCGGCAAAGGCCGAAAGCGCCGCGAAGTGCAGCGCCTGGCGTCGGGTGGGGGCAAATCCCCATGCGGGGGCATTTCCCTTGGGCGTCATCCGTTTCCTCCTGAAAGTCCCGCGAGGAGCGGCGGGACTTTGGCGTCATTTGTTTTCTTGTTTCGAACCGGGTTTTTCCCGGCCGATCAATTTCACATATTGTGATATCGAATTTTTTGAATGTAAAGTGGCTCCAAGCTGATGATCATCGCTGCAGTGCAGCGCTGGAGCATTGGCCGCGGCGGTTCCGGTAAAGGCCTCTCAAGACGGCCGGGGATTGCTGCGCAACAAGATCGGGGAGGACCTATGCCACCAAAAGCGACAATCCTCACAGGCCTCTGCGCGCTCGCACTGATGTGCCTCGCGAGCAGTTTCGCCACGGCCCAGGACGATGCCAGCGAGAAGGAGATCGAGCGCTACCGCAAGATGATCGAAGATCCCATGGCCAATCCCGGCTACCTCAATGTCGACCGGGGCGAGGTGCTGTGGAGCGAGAAGCGCGGCACCAAGAACGTGTCGCTGGAGACCTGCGATCTCGGCGAGGGGTCCGGCAAGCTGGAAGGGGCCTATGCGAGCCTGCCCCGCTATTTCGCCGACGCCGACAAGGTGATGGACCTGGAGCAGCGCCTCCTGTGGTGCATGGAGAAGATCCAGGGGTTCGACACCAAGGGCATCGTCGCCAAGCCCTTCTCGGGGCCGGGACGCTCCTCCGACATGGAGGATCTCGTGGGCTTCATCGCCAATAAGTCGAACGGCATGCCGATTGCGGTGCCACTCTCCCATGCCAAGGAAAAAGAGGCTTATGCCATCGGCGAAGCGCTGTTCTTCCGCCGCTCCTCGATCATGGATTTCTCTTGCTCCACCTGCCACGGCGAGGCCGGCAAGCGCATCCGCCTGCAGGGGCTGCCGCAGCTCGACACACCGGGCAAGGACGCCCAGGCGACCATGGCATCCTGGCCCACCTACCGGGTCTCGCAGAGTGCCCTGCGCACCATGCAGCACCGCCTGTGGGACTGCTATCGCCAGATGCGCATGCCCGCGCCCGACTACGGCTCGGAGGCAATCACCGCTCTGACCGTCTATCTCAATACCCAGGCCAAGGGGGGCGAACTCAATGTCCCCTCCATCAAGCGCTGAGGGGAGAGGGTCCATGAAGAGATATCTGATTGCCGTCGCCGCAGTGCTGCTGCTGCCCCAGCTCGCCGCCGCCCAGCAGCCGCCGGTTGTTGATGCCGCGCGCGTCGATGCGGTGGTGAAGGAGAGCTTCACCAAACTTCCCGAAGGCTGGGCCGAGCGCCTGACCCAGGACGAAACCATGCGGATCTGTTCGCAAACCCGCAACACGCCCTCGCCCGCCCAGGCGGAGGCGATCCTGGCGCGGGAGGCGGCGCGGGTGAAATTCCCGGCCGATGGCGTGATGGGGAATTGGAAAGAGGGCGCAAAAATCGCGCAGAACGGACGCGGCGGCCAGTTCTCCGATCCGCCGGGCACCGTGAGCGGCGGCAATTGCTATGCCTGCCACCAGATGGACCCGAAGGAAGTGAGCTATGGCACGCTCGGGCCAAGCCTCACGAACTACGGACGAGACCGCAAGTTCGACCCGGCAGACGCGAAGACGGCCTATGCCAGGGTGTTCGATCCCCAAGCGGTGTTCGCCTGCTCCAGCATGCCGCGCTTCGGCGTGCACAATGTGCTGAGCGAGCAGCAGATGAAGGACGTGATCGCTTATCTGTTCGATCCCGAATCGCCGGTCAACAAGCCGGCGAAATGAGCCCCGAGGCCCGCGGCCGATGGCGCTCGATCATCGGCCGTTGGTCCAAGCCCGCGCGGCGCTTGAGCGAAACCCGCTCGGCTCCGGTCCGAAGGACCGGGGCCGTTGGTCCAAGCCCGCTCGGCCGTCAGCTTTTCTGCGGCTTCTGGCGTGCGAGCCACTCCACGAACGACCCCTCGGCATAGCCGCCGCCCGCGACATAGCGGAACATGGCGGAAAACTCTTCCGGTCCCAGCAGGCCGGGCATGCGCGCGACTTCCCGCGCCGCGCCGTTCTCGATCGCGAAGAATTGGAACGTCGGCGTCGCGCGGATGCCCTCGCGGGCGCCGAAGGCCTTCTCGGTCAGGCGGGCGCCGTCGAACGCTATGACCTCACGGGCGCCAAACAGATCCAGATGAACGATGTCGAATTGCGCCTTGATGGGCGCCTCGATGGCCGGATCGGCGAAATAGACCGTATGCAGCCGCTTGCACAGCGGGCAGCCGCGCTGGCTCCATTGCAGGGCGAAGTGGCGGTTCTTCTGGGTGGCGGCGGTGAGATCCTCCGCAAGATCGAGGAAGCTCTCCACATACCAGTCCTCGGTATAGAGGCCGTCGTCGCCGATGCGCGCCGCCGCCGTCGCGGGCCGGGGCAGGGCGGCGGGGGCGGCAAGAAGGGCGGCGAGCATGACGCGCCGGCTCATTTGAACATGTCCCATGGGCCCGTCCTCCTCGGTTTGGCGCGCCTCAGCCGATGGTGCCGAGCGCGGGAACTGCATCCAGCAAAAGTTGCGACACTTCAGGCATCAGGCCCGTCATGAACACCAGTCCGGTGGCCACCAGCAGGGCACCGGAAACCTTCTCGATCAGGCCGAGCCGCGTCTTCACGGCCCGCGCCCAGATGAGGAACGGACCGGCGAAGGCGGCGGCTGCGAGAAAGGGAATGCCAATGCCGGCGGCATAGAAAGCCAGCAGCAGCGCGCCGCGCCACAGCGAACTCTCGGCGCCGGCGACGATCAGGATTGCGGCCAGTACCGGGCCGACGCAGGGCGACCAGCCGAAGCCGAAGGCAAGGCCCACCAGATAGGCTCCGAGCAGGCCGGCGGGCTTCTGCGACACTTCCAGCTTGGCCTGCCGGTAGAGCCAGGAGAACTTCACAAGGCCCAGCAGATGCAGGCCGAATAGGATGAGCACCGCGCCCGAGACGACGCCGAGGATATCGGCATAGCGCGTCAGCCATTGGCCGATGCCGGAGGCGGTGGCGCCGAGCAGGATGAAGATGGTGGAAAAGCCGAGCACGAAGGCGCCCGCGATCACGATCACCCGCCCGCGTCCCAAGCGCGCAGCCCCTTGGTGCGCAGTTCCTGGGCGCGCGGCCTCTGGTGTCGTGCTCCCGGCGGGCGCCGTCTCCGCCGCCGCGCCCGTGAGAAAGCCGAGATAGGCCGGCACGAGCGGCAGCACGCAGGGCGATGCAAAAGAGAGGAGGCCAGCCAGGAAGGCGCCGGGCAGGCTGATATCCAGGGACATTGATCCCTCCCGTTTCCCGCATGCCGAAGCCACGGGTTTCATTCTTGCTACATTTATATTCGAATGCGATGATATGTGCCAAGGAACATTGTCACCATCAGGGTTCGGCATGGCATCATTGTCCTTCCGTGCGTGCCGTGCCGTCGCTTTTGGCGCATGCGCCGCGCTCTGCGTTCTGCTGCTGGCCGGCCCGTCCGGCGCGAGCGAACTGGTCATGTTCGAACGCAGCGGCTGCGCGTGGTGCCAGCGCTTCGATGCCGAAGTGTCACCGGTCTACGACCGGACCGACGAGGGGCGGCAGGCGCCTCTGCGGCGGGTCAATATGCGGGCCGGCGTGCCGGGCGATCTGGCGCTGGCGGCGCCGGTGCGGTTCGCACCCACCTTCGTGTTGGTTGAGGACGGACGCGAAGTTGGCCGCATAACCGGCTATATGTCGGATGACGTGTTCTGGGGGATGCTCGGGAGCTTGATTCACAAGCCGGCGCAAAGCCAATAGGCGCGCCGCGCGCGGCGCACTGACGCCGCCAGAAAGAGGATACGGGAAATATGTCGGCCATCGTCTCATCGCGGATCGAGGACGAACTGCGCGACGGCCCAGAGATCTCGGCCGAACTGGACCAGTTGATGCGCAACGCGCGCAAGGCGAGCGACTTTCTGAAAGCTCTCTCGCATGAAAACCGGCTGCTGCTGCTGTGCCTGCTGGCGGAGCGCGAGCGCTCGGTGACGGAGCTGGAAAACATCCTCTCCTTGCGCCAGCCGACCGTGTCCCAGCAATTGGCGCGCCTGCGCCTGGATGGCCTCGTCACCACGCGGCGCGATGGCAAGACCATCTGCTACAGCCTCGCCAGCGATGACGTGCGCCGCGTGATTTCAGTGATTTACGACATCTTCTGCGAGCCCGTAGACCCGCCGAAGACTTAAGACGCGCAGCGCCGGGCCGGCGACGGGGCATCCATAAGCCCCGCTCCGGCCGTTTCAGGGAGGATCGGCGCATGGAAATCGAAAGCCCGTGGTGGAGCGCGCTCGCAGGTCTGCTGATCGGCGCCGTGGTGGGTTTTGCCGTGCGGCGCGCCCGGCTATGCACCTTCGGTGCCCTGGAGGACGCCATGGTGGGCGGCGACATGCGCCGCCTGAAGGTGTTCGGCCTCGCGCTCGGCGTGGCACTTGCCGGCACGCAAGTGCTGATCCTGACCGGGCTGTTGTCGCCCGAGCGGACCAATTATCTGCCGGCGGCGCTGCCATGGTTCGGCGTTGCGTTCGGCGGGCTTCTGTTCGGCCTTGGAATGGCCCTGGTGGGCACCTGCGCCTTCGGCTCGCTGGTGCGCCTTGGGGCCGGCGACCTGCGCAGCCTCGTGGTGCTGCTGGTGTTCGGCGCGGTGGCCTATGCGACCTTGCGCGGCATCCTCGCCACCGTGCGCGTGGACCTGATCGAGCGGCTGATCGTGCCAGTGCCGGGGGGCGGGCAGGGCGATCTGCCCACCTTGTTCAACCGCCTGATGGGGTTCGATACGCGGGGATGGCTGGCGCTGGCCGGCGCAGTCCTGCTTTCCAGCTTCGCCTTTCTCGATGCAAGGCTGCGCCGCGCGCGCCGCCTGATGACGGCCGGCGTGCTGCTCGGCCTCGGCGTGGTGGCGGGATGGCTCGCCACCACCCAATTGATGGATGAATTCGCCCGTCCCGGCGCACCCCAAAGCCTCACCTTCGTCTCCCCGGTCGCGCGCGCCTTGTTCGGCATGCTGTTCGATCAGGCGAGCCTTGCGGAATTCGGCGCCGCCAGCGTCGCCGGGGTCGTGCTGGGCGCGGCGGCGGCGGCGCGGACCGGCGACGAATTCCGGTGGGAAGCGTTCGACGATCCGCGGGAAATGAAGCGCCATCTGCTTGGCGCCGCGCTCATGGGGATGGGCGGAATCATCTGCGGGGGATGCACCATCGGCCAGGGCATCACCGCCGGCTCGCTCATGGCCCTGTCTTGGCCGCTGGCGGTGCTGGGCATGGCGGCGGGAGCGCGGCTCGGCATCGCCCTGCTGATGGAGGGCTCGCTCACCGATTTCGCCCGCAGCGCGGTGAGCGCGGTCCTCGGGCACCGGGCGGACCGGCACCTCTAGCCGACTAGCCTCAGGCGGCGCGGAACGCGTTCAGATAATGCCGCTCGAACATCCGCTTCGCCGTATGGAACAGGCCGAGGCGGGGCAGGGCGAGCGTGAATCGCGCATCGCGGAACACCAGCATGCCGGCATCCAGGGTATCGACGATGCACACCAGTTCCGGCTTGAAGGAGAAGGTGGCCGGCTGCCCCTTCAACTCGGCCGCCATGTTGCGGGCGGCGGCGACAGCCTGCAGATCCGCCTGATGGGCTTGCTTCGGCATCCAGTCCGGGCCGGGGAAACTGCCCGCGTCGCCCGCCACATAGACCCGCGCCAGCCCCGGGACGGTGCAGGTTGCGCCGGCGGTGACGAAGCCGCCGTGTGAGCGGGGCAGGTCGCTGGCTTCGAGCCACGCGGGCCCCGTCAGTCCTGGCATGAAGAGGATGAGATCGGCGGGAATTTCCCCGCCCTCGGTGACCACCCGATCGGCCTCGAAACGCACCATCTTGTGCCCGAGGTGGGTGCGGATGGCGCGCTTTTCCATCTCCTTGAGCAAGCCGCTTACCGCCCGCGCGCCAAGGCGCTGGCCCGGCGACTGCGAGGGATTGAAGAAGACGAGATCGAAAGCCGCGCGCCGTCCCTGGCGGCGCAGCAGCGTATCGATCCCGAACAGGAATTCGAACATCGGGCCGCCGCGCACCGCCGAGGGCTCCTGCGGATTGGCGGCGAAGCCCACGGCGATGGTGCCGCCCTTCAAGGCCGCGAGCCGGTCGCGGATGCCTTCCGCCGCCGCCACGCCTTCGCAAGGGATGGCGGCATGATCGATGCCCGGCAGCTTGCGGATATAACGCCCGCCGCTGGCGATCAGCAGCATGTCGTTGGCCACCGGCCCGGCGCTGGTGTGCACGGTGCGCCCGCCATCGCTCACGCCTTCCACCCGCGCCCGATGGTGAATGACGCCATGCTTGGCGAAAAAGCCGCCCAGCGGCACCCGCAGGTCTGCCCCGGCCCGCAATCCGGAGGGAATCCAGATCAGGCTCGGCAGATAGGTGAGCGCATCGTCGGGGGATATCACCGTTATCGGCGCGGTGACGCCCTGGCGCCGCAGCTCGCGAACCGCGGTGAGGGCGGCGAAGCCGGACCCGAGGATGGAGATGCGGGCGGGCTGGACCGGCGGCATCGGGTTCATTCCGCCGGCTTGAAGCGTGAGCCCGACGCATCCGACGCGCGCCGTGCGGGGGAAAAATCCCCGTCCACGTCGGCGCCGAGATCGGCCCGCCACGGGCGCCATTTTTCCAAGCCGACCAAAGCCACCACCAGGAGCGCGGCGAACCCGAGCGCCAGCATCCAATAGGGCACGTCGATGAAGCTCATCAAGGTGAGCTTGCCGGGTCCGCCCGACAGCAGCAGCGGCGCCAGGGTCGGCTCGGCATAGCTGAAGGCCATCGCCCCGAACAGGCCGCCCACGAGGGTGAAGATCGCGTCGCGATAGCCGACGCCCACCTGGGCGAGGACCGTGCCCGGGCAGGCCCCGGCCAGCGCGATGCCGGCGCCGAGGACGATCCCGCCCAGCACGTCGGCGGCGAAGAAGGTGGCCTTCGGCGCCAGCTTGATGAGGCCGAAGCCGTGCAGCGCCGCCAGGACCACGGCGCCGGTGGCGACCGCGGTGAGGAAGACCTTCAGCATGATGAAATTACGCAATTGCATCTGGCCGACGATCATCCCCGGCTCGAACACCCGGGACTTCTCCAGCGCGACGCCGAATACGATGCCCATGGCAAGGCCGATGAGAATGGCTTGAAGGAGGGACATGGCTGATCCTATCCGTGGCGCGTCAGATGCGGCGCAGGAGGAGGAAAGCGGTGGCGATGCCGCCGACGAACATGAAGGCCACCGCAATGGTGGAGGAAACCGCAAGCTGGGCCATGCCCGAGATGCCGTGTCCCGAGGTGCAGCCATCGGCGAGGCGCGCGCCGAACAGCATGAGAAAACCGGCTCCGAAAGCGACGAGGTAGCGCACCGTCGGGCTTGAGGTTCCAAGCGCCCGCGTCCAGATCGGCGAGATGGCTTTGCGCCTTGCGCCGGACAGCAACATGGAAATCATCGCCCCAAGCGCGATGCCGACGACCAGGGCGACCTGCCACCAATTCTTCGCGGTGGGCGTGATGTGCTTGGCGACATAGGCGATCTGCGTCACCGCCGGATCGATCAGCGCGGCAAGGGAGCCGCCCACGGTCACATAGGAGGACGAGGCACCGAGCGCGGTGTCGATCAAGAGGAAGGCCGGCACCTGGAGAAGGCCGATCAGGATGCCCGCCACATAAGGCGACCAGACCCGATCCCGAAGTGAGCATGCTCTCATGGTTCGCTCCCACATATTGGGGCCGGCCCGAACCACGGGGTCGGGCGGGCCACGGCGTCCGCTCCCGTCACGTCATATGGCGTCCGGACATTTAGACATTCCTAAAATATAAATTAAGATATTTGAATATATAAGCGACGGGCAAACTGTCGCACGTTCGCTTCCACGGCCTGCGATGGGCGTTGCGCGGCCCCGCCGGGCTGGCCCTCCGTCGGAACTGGCGGAGGGCGATCTGTGGCCCGGGGCGCGCTCTAGCCCGCGAGGAACTGGCGATAGGCGGGATTGGCGGTCTCATCCCAATAGGGATAGCCGAGCGTCTCCAGCCATTGGCGGAAGCGGGCGGAGCCCTCCGGGGGCACCTGGATTCCCGCAAGCACCCGGCCATGATCGGCGCCGTGATTGCGATAATGGAACAGCGAGATGTTCCATTCCGGCGCCAGGCTCTCCAGGAAGCGCGACAACGCGCCGGGCCGCTCGGGAAACTCGAAGCGATAGAGCAATTCATTGTCCAGTCCCGGCACGCGCCCGCCAACCATGTAGCGCACGTGAACCTTCGCCATCTCATTGTCGCTGAGGTCCACCACCGCGTAACCCGCCTCACGCAGCAGGGCGATCACCTCCAGCTTTTCCTTTTCGCCGCGCGCGAGGGCGATGCCGACGAAGATGCGGGCAGGGGCATCCGCCCCGGCGAGGCGATAGTTGAACTCGGTGATGGAGCGTGGGCCGAGCACCCGGATGAACTGCCGGTAGCTGCCGGGCCGCTCCGGTATGGTGACAGCCAGCAGCGCTTCGCGATGCTCGCCCACTTCCGCCCGCTCGGCGATGGTGCGCAGGCGATCGAAGTTGAGATTGGCGCCGCTGTTGATGGCGATGAGGCTGCCGGTGCGCGCGTCGCCGCGCTCCACATAGGCCTTGAGGCCGGCAAGGCTCAGCGCGCCCGAGGGTTCGGCGATCATCCGCGTATCGTCGAAGATATCCTTGATGGCGGCACAGATGGCGTCGGTGTCGACCGTGATGACCTCATCGAGATAGGCTTGGCACAGGCGGAACGTCTCCTCCCCCACCTGACGCACCGCAACGCCATCGGCGAACAGGCCGACCTGATCGAGAATGACCCGTTCGCCGGCCGCGAGTGCCGCGCTCATGCTGGCGGAATCGTTCGCCTCGACGCCGATCACCTTGGTGGACGGGCTGAGGAATTTCACAAAGGCCGCGACGCCCGCCGCGAGCCCGCCGCCGCCGATCGGCACGAAGATCGCCGCGATGGGATCGGGATGTTGGCGCAGGATCTCCATGCCCAGCGTTCCCTGGCCGGCGATCACGTCCGGGTCGTCGAACGGGTGGATGAAGGTGAGATTGCGCTCGGCCTGAATTTCCTTGGCCTTGAGCTGGGCTTCATCGAACGCGTCGCCGTGCAGCACGACGGTCCCGCCAAGCCGCTTGACGGCCTCCACCTTGATGCTGGGGGTGGTGCGCGGCATCACGATGATGGCGTTGACGCCAAGCCGCCTGGCCGACAGCGCGACGCCCTGGGCGTGGTTGCCCGCCGAAGCGCAGATTACACCGCGGTCCAGCACCTCGCGCGGCAACTTCACCAGCTTGTTGTAGGCGCCGCGCAGCTTGAACGAGAACACCGGCTGCAGATCCTCGCGCTTGAGATGCACCTGCGCGCCCAGGCGCTCGGAGAGGCGCGGCATAAGATCAAGCGGGCTTTCGATGGCGACATCATAGACGCGGGCCGACAGGATACGCTGGACATAATCATTCATGAACACTGCGGAATGCTCCACGGGAGGCAGCACAGCATGCGCCACGCGCGGGCGTTATAGGAGCGGCCGGCGCGCTTGGCCAGCTTGGCCGCTGCTTCGGGCGGCGGGTCGATCACCCGTGGCGGTCAGGGCGCTCCATGAGACGCTTTAGGCGCCATCGGGCGCCGCTGGGCGGTTCCTTGCGGCAAATTCCTGTGCCGCCCAATCGAGGAAGACCCGCACCCGCGGCGAAAGTTGCCGGCTTCTTGGATAAAGCAGCGAGACCGGAGCCATGGGGGGCGGCGTCTGCGCCAGCACCTCGACCAACGCCCCCTCGGCAAGCTCGTCCTCCACATGGAAGCAAGGCACCTGCGCCAGCCCCAAGCCGAGAAGAAGGCCTTTGCGATAGCTCTCCGGGCCGGTCACCGAGAGGGTTGCCGGTACGGCGACGTGGCGTTCCTTGCCGTCGACCACGAAGGCCAGCGGGCGCAAATGGCCCGTGGTGAGCGATCGAATGCCGACGATCCGATGACCCTCGAGCGTGTCGATCGAAGCGGGCACGCCGAAGCGTTCGAGATAGCGCGGTGTCGCGCACGTCACGCGCCGGAGGGTGGCCACCCGGCGCGCCACGAGCTCGCTGTCGGGCAACTGGCCGAAGCGCAGCACGCAGTCGACACCTTCCTGAACAGGGTCGACCCAGCGGTCGTTTTCGCTCATCGACAGCTCGATACCGGGGTAGCGCGCGAAGAAGTCCGGCAGGCCAGGCATCAGGAAATGGCGCGCCAGCGTTCCCTGCACGTCGATGCGCAAGAGCCCGTGCGGTTCGGCGCCGCTTAAAGCGCCCTCCGCATCTTCGATGTCGTCGAGGATGGCGAGGCAGCGGCGGTAATAGGCTTCGCCGTCGAGCGTCGGCCGCACCGACCGCGTGGTGCGCTGGAGCAGGCGCACGCCCAGTCGCTCCTCCATCTGCTGGATCACTGTGGTGACGGTTGAACGTGGGACGCCGGTGTCGTGCGCGGCTTCTGTGAAGCTCCGGCGCTCCACGATCCGAATGAACAGGCGCATCGCGTCGAAGCGATCCATTCGATCCTCATTGTTCGCAGATGTTGGACAGTGATGCCAAAAGCTGAGTGATTATTCCTGTACGTTCAAGTGTCAAATTAGGTCTGCCGCCACCGTGGCGGCGTCGCAATGGAGGACATCATGAACATGGACAGCCCCAAGGTCGCGCTCGTGACCGGCGCGTCGCGCGGCATCGGCGCGGCCATCGCCGAGCGTCTCGCGCGCGACGGCTATATGGTGGTGATCAATTATTCCGGCCGGGCGGACGAAGCCGAGGCGGTCGCGGCGAAGATCGAACGGGCCGGGGGCAAGGCCCTGACCGCGCAGGCCGATATCAGCGATCCCAAGGCGGTGGCGCGGATGTGGGATGCGGCGGAGACGGCATTCGGCGGCGTCGATGTTCTGGTCAACAATGCCGGCATCATGAAGCTGGCGACGCTGGCCGATGGCGACGATGCCCTGGTCGACCGCCAGATCGCGGTCAACCTCAAGGGGCCGATCAACACGATGCGGCTGGCCGCCCGGCGGCTGCGCGATGGCGGGCGGATCGTCAATCTCTCGTCGAGCGTGGTCGGGCTCTACCAGCCGACCTACGGCGTCTATGCCGCCACCAAGGCGGGCATCGAGGCGATGACCCATGTGCTCTCGAAGGAGTTGCGGGGCCGCAACATCACGGTGAACGCGGTGGCGCCCGGACCGACCGCGACGGCGCTGTTCCTCGACGGTAAGCCGCAGGCGGTGATCGACCAATTGACCAAGCTCGCCCCGCTCGAACGGCTCGGCCAACCGGAAGACATCGCCAACACCGTCGCCATGCTCGTCGGCGCCGACGGCGGCTGGATCAACGGCCAGGTGCTGCGTGCCAATGGCGGGGTCATCTGAGGTCTCTCCTTCCGGGGCCTCGGGCTTCCGTCCCGAACACGCGTCGAGATGCTCAACCGGGTCCTTGTCCGTGCGCGGGTCGGTCGGCTGCGCACGCGAAAATCTCGGCGAACGATTTCATTGTCGCGCGTGCGCCTCGGCCCGGCCGGGTTCGAGGAGCGCGAGCGCCGGTGCCACGACGCCTTCGAGCAGTGCGCGGTCCGGCCGAACGCGGGCCAAAACACGCACGCCCATCAGCACGCCGAGCAAGTGCCGTGCGAGGTCATCGGCCGAAAGGGAAGAATTGATCGACCCGTCCGCCTGCCCCGCGCACACACACCCGTGGAAGAATGCTTCGATCCGGGCCAGCACTTCGACGACGACATCCCGGAACTTTGGGTCATGCGGCGCCACGTCGAGCGCCGTGTTCACCAGCATGCAGCCCTTGTGTTCCCGGTCGTCGAGCGACCGTTTGAGGATCTCGCTGAAGAAGGCGCCGATCGCCTCGCGCGGCGCCATCGCCTCGCAGCGACGAATGCGATTCGCGATGGTTCCCTCGACATAATGGTCGAGGGCCCGCTGAAAGAAGGCGCGCTTGTCGCCAAACGCATTGTAGAGGCTGGCGCCCGTCAAGCCGGTCTTCTCGATCAGGTCGCGGATCGACGTCGCCTCATAGCCGTGGCTCCAGAAGCACTGGACTGCGGCATTGAGCACGGCCTCCTCGTCGAATTCGCGCGGTCTCGCCATTTCGTTACTCGCTGATGTTCCGAAAGCCGACACCTTGCCATCAAAGGCCGTCTGTTGCATTCTAGAACGATCGAACTAAAAAACAAGGTGCCGTGCGAGTCGGATCGCGAGACCGCATCGGGAAGGACCTTTGCCATGAGGCTCGCCGTCACCAGTTCAGTTCGTCGCACTGCCGTCATCGGCGCCGGTGTCCCGTTGGCTTCCGGCAGGCCCAAGCCACACTTCACAGGTCGCGAACCCGACTGAGGATGACATGATCCGCTTCTATTTCCATCCGACGCCCAACCCCGCGAAGGTCGCGCTGTTCCTCGAGGAAGCCGGCCTGCCCTATGAGACGATCCCGGTCGACACCAGCAAGGGCGAGCAGCACACGCCGGCTTTCCGGGCGATCAATCCCAACGGCAAGGTGCCCGCGATCGTCGATACCGACGGGCCGGGCGGCACCGAGGCCCGGGTTTTCGATTCCACCGCAATCCTGCTCTACCTCGCCGAGAAGACCGGCCTGTTCCTGGGCCCCGCGACGGAGCGGCCGGAACTGCTCTCCTGGCTCATGTTCATCGCCACCGGCCTTGGCCCATTCTCCGGGCAGGCCGTGCACTTTCAGTTCGCCGCGCCCGAGGGCCTGGATTATGCGGTCAATCGCTACCGGCGCGAGGCGGAGCGCCACTATCAGGTGCTGGACGATCACTTGGCGGGGCGCAGCTTCATTGTCGGAGAAACCTATTCCATCGCCGATATCTCGGCCTGGGGCTGGCTCGACCGCGCGTCGCGCGTGCTAAAGGGCGCCGAAGATCCGCTGGCGTCGTTCCCCAATCTCAAGCGCCTGTTCGAGACCGTCGACGCTCGCCCTGCCGCCGCCCGCGCGCGCGGGGTCGGCAAAGACCATCCGTTCAAGAAGGTGAATGACGAGGAGACCAGGCACGCGCTCTTCCCGTCGAACTATCCGCCCGCAGCGTAAGCTCCCGGAGAGCGCAACATGACCGACACGTCCGAATACACGCCGCCAAAGGTCTGGACCTGGGACAGCGCCAGCGGCGGCCAGTTCGCCAATATCAACCGGCCGATCGCCGGGGCCACCCATGAGAAGGAACTGCCCGTCGGCACGCATCCGCTGCAGCTCTATTCGATGGGGACGCCGAACGGCCAGAAGGTCACCATCATGCTGGAGGAACTGCTGGCGCTCGGCCACGCGGGCGCCGAATACGACGCCTGGCTGATCAGGATCGGCGAGGGCGACCAGTTCGGCTCCGGCTTCGTCGAGATCAACCCCAACTCGAAGATCCCGGCGCTGATGGATCGCAGCGGCGCGACGCCGATCCGGGTGTTCGAATCCGGCGCGATCCTCACCTATCTGGCGGAGAAGTTCGGCGCCTTCCTTCCCACGGAGCAACCCGCCCGCGCCGAGACGCTCTCCTGGCTGTTCTGGCAGATGGGCTCCGCACCCTTCCTCGGTGGCGGCTTCGGCCATTTCTACGCCTATGCGCCGATGAAGCTCGAATACCCGATCAATCGCTACGCCATGGAGGTGAAGCGGCAACTGGACGTGCTCGATCGCCAGCTTGCGACAAACGCATTCGTCGCGGGCGACACCTACACCATCGCCGACATGGCGATCTGGCCCTGGTACGGCGGGCTGGTGAAGGGCTGGCAGTACGGGGCGGCCGAGTTTCTCTCGGTCCAGGACTACAAGAATGTCGTGCGCTGGGCGGACCAGATCTTCGCGCGGCCCGCCGTGATGCGCGGCCGCAAGGTCAACCGCACGGTGGGCGAGCCGTCCAGCCAGCTTCACGAACGCCATGATGCGGCCGACTTCGACACCAAGACACAGGACAAGCTGGCCGCAGGCCAATCATGACTATCGAGGGGAAGCCGGCGCGCGGCGCCGCTCCCCTGTCGGCACCGCTCCGCCCCTTCGAAAAGAGGTCGATGACATGATCAAAGCTGTGGTTTTCGACGCTTACGGGACGCTCTTCGACGTGCAATCCGTGGCCGAGGCCACCGAGCGGGCCTATCCCGGACATGGTGATTACATCACCCAGGTCTGGCGACAGAAGCAGCTTGAATACAGCTGGCTGCGTTCGCTGATGGGACGTTATGAGGATTTCTGGAGCGTCACCCGCGATGCCTTGGCCTATACGCTCAAGACGCTCGGCCGGGAGCCGGACGAGGCCTTCCTCGCCGAGATGGGCGAGGCCTACAATCGGCTGCGACCCTATCCCGACGCGGCGCAGTGCCTGAAGGAACTCGCGCCGCTGCGGCTCGCGATCCTTTCCAACGGCACTCCCGACATGCTGCGGCGGCTCGTGGCGAATGCCGGCCTGCAGGACCGCTTCGAGGCCGTGATGAGCGTGGACGCAAAGGGCGTGTTCAAGCCCCATCCGCAGGCCTATCAACTCGTCGAGGACGTGCTCGGCGTGACGCCCGATGCGGTGCTGTTCGTATCCGCCAACGGCTTCGATGTCGGTGGAGCGAAGAGTTTCGGCTTCCGCGTCGCCCGCATCGCGCGCGTGCCGGGCGAAACATTGGCCGGTGAACTGCAATCCGGCGCCATCGCGCCCCTGACCCTATTCAAGGCGCTGAGGACGCAGGAGGAGACCTATGCCGAGGCCCCCGACTTCGTCGTTCCCTCGCTCTCCGAATTGCCGCGCCTGATCCGCGGGTAAGCGAGCGAGCCGGCGCACCCGGCGGGCGGTGCGCATGCGGCCTCCCAAGCGCCATCGGCCGAAGTGGGGCGAGGCCGGCAAACTCCGCCCCATTTCGCGCGCGATCTTTTTCAATCGCGATCAGCGATTTCCACGCCGACTTAATTGTGGGGCGGGCGCGGGCAAAAATCGAGCGTTTACAACCAATCTTGCCATAGATGAAGCCGGCCGCTAAAAATGGAGGAATAGGGCGCTATTCACTTTTATTACGCAGGCACTACTCTGGAGTATTGATGACAACGACACCCGAGACACTCAAGCCGCTTCTGTGGGAGCACAAGAATTTGGTGCGCGCGATCGAGGCGGCGGGCGTTACACTCTGGTCTTGGAATGTCGACACTGACGCCCTTGCTATGGATGACCATTCCTATGACCTGTGGGGTATTCCACGAGGCATAGACGTCACCTTCGAAGATCTCTCCGCACACATTCACCCGGCCGATCGCGACAGGGTCCGGGCGGCGTTCACCGCGACACGTGCGATCATCGGCGCGTATGAGATCGATTTTCGCATCATGATCGGTGATGAGCTGAAGTGGATCTCCGCACGCGGGCAAGGCGACGACGCCGGGATGGTCAAGCGGATCATGTTCGGCATTTTCATCGACGTCACGGGCCGGAAGCAGGCCGAGGAGGGCCGCGAACTCCTGGCGGGCGAGATGAGCCACCGGGTCAAGAACCTTCTCGCCATTGCCTCCGGCCTTACAGCCATCACGTCGCGATCGACGACGACCGTCCACGATATGGCTCGTGAATTGACGCTCCGGCTGACGGCCCTGGGCCGGGCTCACGATCTCGTCCGGCCGATCCCGGGACAAACGGAGGACCCCTCGGTGCTCCTTGGTGATTTGCTGACCGTGCTGCTCGCGCCCTATGACGATCTCGGGGCCTTTAGCGGGCGTATCCGGGTATCCGTGCCCCGGATGAGCGTCGGCGAATCGACCACGACCATCCTTGCGTTGATTGTTCACGAACTCGCAACAAACTCCCTGAAATACGGCGCCTTGTCCGTCGATACGGGCACACTCGATGTCTCATGCTCGGCACAAGGCGAAGCTGTCACGGTGGTTTGGACCGAACGCGGAGGGCCGAGAGTCAAGGCCCCGACCGGCCTGCCGGGCTATGGGAGCAAGCTGGTAGAGCGAAGCGTCACCGGGCATCTGCGCGGCTCGATCAGCTACGATTGGGCCGAGGACGGCGTCGTGGTTACCCTGAAGGTCGACCCGGTACGTCTTGCCACGTAAGAGACCGTTTGAAACTTCAAGAAGGGCATCGCCGGGATCACACGTTCCGGTAAGGGATGCCGGTCGCTTTCAGGCGGCCAGCCAATTTTCCACTCCGTCAGGATTCAATTTCGATACCAAATACGATCAAGATGAATCGCTTCCATGAGCGCCTGCTGGTGTCCCAATTGCACGGCGGCGGGACAAGGCTGGGGTCAAGCATCCTGGCCCCAAACTGTGTGAGGCCCAGAAAACCTTCGCTCGGCGTTATGACATCGACACGGGCACCCGACTCCCGAAGGGAGGCGATCTCGGCATTGAGCCGCGCTTTCAGCGTTTCGTGGTCTTCGTTCTTAAGGCCTTCCGGCAGGGCCAGGGTAAAGCAAGACACGATGATTACGGCGGTATGGCCCGATGCTAAATCGGCGTTGAGCATGCTTCTGACGCCACCATCCATGTATCTCTCGCCGTCAATCGTGATTGGCGGCCAAACACCTGGAAGCGCGCTGCTGGCAGCGACGCCGCGGTCGGTTCGCTGAGCAATTGCGTTTGTATCCGCGCGTAGCCAGACCGCCCCCGACAAGCCTCCCCACGGGGACCGCATCTATTGACAAAAGCACTTCGTAGGCAATGGGCTAAAGAACGAACCCAATCAGAAGCGCAGTCAGAACAGTTTTCATATCGCATCTCATTGAACGGCGGAGTGTTTCTTATAGGCGCCGCGCTTTCCCGGTCCCGGCATTGATTGAGATCAACGCTGTACGTGGCGGTTCATTGGTATAATAATTCGCAATCCTCTCACAGGACATAGCTAGCTGATGAAGGAGCGCGATCCGGTTTCCTTCTCGCAACCCGGCAGGTGCGTGTTTGCGGCCCAATTTACGCTTCACGTCCCCACCCCACGTTCAAGGATCCGATCGTGACGACCATCCCGAGTAACGACTCAAAGTCGTCATGGCAGCGTACTGCCGCAAGGATCCTTCTAATCCTTGTCATAGCTTTGGCAGCCGGTGCCGGCGGCGCTTGGTACTGGTGGCAGAGCCAGCAGAGCAAGCTGCCCGAGGGGCTTGTATCGGGGAACGGGCGCATCGAATCCGACCAGGTAGACATCGCCGCGAAGTCGGCCGGACGTGTCCGCGAGGTGCTGGCCCAAGAAGGCGATCTCGTCGCCGCGGGACAGGTGCTCGCCCGCATTGATACCACGGAGTTGCAGGCGCAACGCGCCAAATATGCCGCCGACGTGGCTTACGAACAAGCCTCGGTGCTCGAGGCAAAGGCGACCATCATGCAACGGCAAGCGGAATTGACTCTCAAGGAAGCAAAGCTTCGCCGGGCCCTTAAGCTTGTCGTAACCGGGGCCGTCAGCGAGGGGAGCCGCGATGAGGCGCAGAGCGAACACGATTCCGCGCGCGCCGTTCTTGAAGCTGCAGGGAGGATCGTGACCGCGCGCGAGCGGTCGGTCGTGGCCGCGCAAAGCTCTCGTTGATCAGATCGACGCCCAGATCGCGGATACCATCCTTATGGCGCCGGTGCAGGGCCGTGTTCTTTATCGTCTCGCCAACCCCGGGGAAGTCGTTTCGGCGGGCGGCAAGGTCCTGACGATCGTCAACCTGTCCGAGATCTATATGGAGATCTATCTCCCCTCCGGGCAGGCCATGCGCATACCGATCGGGTCGCCAGCGCGAATTGTGTTCGACGGTGCCGATTTCGCCGTCCCGGCCAAAGTGAGCTTTGTGTCGCCGGACGCTCAGTTCACGCCCAAGCAGGTCGAAACGCGTAGCGAGCGCGACAAGCTGATGTTCCGGGTCAAGCTACGCCTGCCGCCGAGCCTCATCGAACGTCACCTCGACCAGGTGAAAACGGGCACCCGTGGCACCGGCTATGTGCGCCTCGACCCGAACCCGCCGGAGTGGCCGGACTTCCTGCAAAAGCGCGTTCAGGGCGACCCTGTCGATGCCGAGGATTGACGATGGTGGCTTCCACCTCGCTGATCGCCGAGGTTTCCGGCGCCACGCATTTCTATGGCAAGGTTCGAGCGCTCGATAATGTATCGCTCGAACTGCCGAGCGGCCGGATGGCAGGCGTCATCGGTCCTGATGGTGCCGGAAAGTCCACGCTTCTCGGCCTGATCGCCGGAGCGCGAAAGATACAGACCGGATCGGTCGCGGTCCTCGGCGGCGACATGGGAAATGCCCCGCATCGCCGTTCCGTATGCACGCGCATTGCCTATATGCCGCAAGGGCTCGGCAAGAACCTCTACCAGGATATCAGCGTCCGCGAGAACCTTACTTTCTTCGCAACCCTCTTCGGTCTGTCCGCGTCGGAGCGTGACGCACGCACGCGCCGCCTGGCGGCCGCGACCGGTCTGCTCCCCTTTCTCGATCGGCCTGCCGGAAAGCTGTCGGGCGGCATGAAGCAGAAGCTCGGCCTGTGCTGCGCGCTCATTCACGACCCCGAC
This sequence comes from Roseixanthobacter psychrophilus, assembly GCF_043195195.1. Classification (NCBI taxonomy): domain Bacteria; kingdom Pseudomonadati; phylum Pseudomonadota; class Alphaproteobacteria; order Hyphomicrobiales; family Xanthobacteraceae; genus Roseixanthobacter; species Roseixanthobacter psychrophilus. Next base: position 11,089 of record NZ_JBAFWT010000034.1, on the reverse strand, counting down.
CTTCTCATTCTCGACGAGCCGACGACCGGGGTCGATCCACTGTCGCGCCGACAATTCTGGAACCTGATCGGGGATCTGCGGCGCGAGCGGCCGACGATGAGTGTCGTTGTCTCCACAGCCTATATGGATGAGGCAAGCCATTGCGATTGGCTCATCGTGATGGATCGCGCACGAGTGCTTGCCTCCGGCACGGCCGATGAGCTGCGCACGAAGACCGGCGAACAGGACCTCGAAGCTGTCTTCGTCGCCCTGCAGCCGGGACAAAAATCGGCGTCTCAGCGCTTGGTCATTCCGCCACGCAAACCGAGCACAGAGGCTCCGGTCATTGTCGCGAAGAATTTGACATGCCGTTTCGGCAGTTTCACCGCGGTCGACCGCGTCAGCTTTGCCATCGAGCGGGGAGAAATCTTCGGCTTTCTCGGCTCGAACGGCAGCGGCAAGACCACGACCATGAAGATGCTGACAGGACTGCTGGCGCCGAGCGACGGGGAGGCCGAGGTGTGCGGAAAGCCGGTCGATGCCAACGACCTGTCGATCCGCCGGCGCGTCGGCTTCATGTCGCAATCTTTCTCGCTCTATGGCGAACTCACCGTGCGGCAGAACCTCCTTCTTCACGCCCGCCTTTTTCATCTGGCCGCGGACCACGTGAAGGACCGTATCGCCAAGCTCCTAATCGATGTCGGTCTTGTCGACTATGTCGACGCTGAAGCCAACTCACTGCCGCTCGGCATGCGGCAACGCCTCTCCCTGGCCGTGGCAATCGTGCACGATCCCGAGCTGTTGATCCTGGACGAGCCCACGTCGGGTGTCGATCCGCAGGCGCGCGACGAATTCTGGCGTCTGCTCGGCGATCTCTCGCGAAGCCGCAATGTCACGATCTTCGTCTCGACGCATTTCATGAGCGAGGCGATGCGTTGCGATCGCATCTCATTGATGCATGCGGGGCGCGTCCTGGTTTGCGATACCCCGCAAAACGTCATCGCCTCCAAAGGCAGCGCGGATCTCGAAGAGGCGTTCATCGCGTATATCGAGGACGCAGAAGCCTCTTCGTCCGCACCAAAAGCGGCGGCGCCCCAGGCGGAGACCCTGCAGAAAGTCGAGGCTTCGTCACCCGGTCGCTCGATCTTCATGCCGCTGCGACGCCTCCTCGCCTATGCCAAGTGCGAGACGCTGTCGCTTATGCGCGATCCGGTGCGGCTCGCCTTCGCCTTCCTCGGCTCCTTCATCATGCTGTTGATCTTCGGTTTCGGCGTTTCCAGCGACGTGACCAATCTCACCTACGCGGCGTTTGACCAAGACAACACGCCGGAGAGCCGGGCCTATCTCACAAACTACTCGAGTTCTCGATCCTTCACCGAAAAGACGCCGATCCGCAGCGTCGATGAAATGCAACAGCGACTGAAGTCAAACGACATCACGCTTGCTATCGAGATTCCGCCGAACTTCGGCCGCCAGGTAAAGCGCGGCTCGGATTGGCAGGTATCGGCCTGGATCGACGGCGCCAACACGTCGCGCGCCGGCACCATTGAGGGCTATGTCCAGCAGGCACACAATGTCTTTTCCGAACAGAGACTCCGCGAGTCCAGCGCCCCGGCGAACTCAGATCCGACGACCAGCGTCGCGGTTCGCTACCGTTACAACCCGACGGCCGAGAGCATCTACTCGATCGGGCCGGCCGTGCCGGCGATGCTGCTCATGATGTTTCTTGCCATTCTGACGGCCGTCAGCATCGCCCGCGAAAAGGAGATCGGTACGATCACGAACTTCTACGCCACGCCCACCACCCGGCTGGAGTTCCTGATCGGCAAGCAACTGCCCTATATCGGCGTCGGCATGATCAACTTCCTCATCATGACCGCGACCGTGGTGTTTCTCTTCGAGGTCCCGCTCAAGGGCGCCGGTTTCACGCTGGCCCTTGGTGCGTTTCTCTATGTGGCGGCAGCTACCGGCTACGGACTTTTCATATCGACCTTCACGTCGAGCCAGGTCGCCGCGGTGTTCGCCGGAGCGGTGCTGTCATTGCTGCCCACCATGCAGTTCTCCGGCATGATGCAGCCCGTCTCGACGCTGGAGGGCGGCGCGCGCCTCATGGGGTATTTCTGGCCCACGAGCTACTACATGCATATGAGCGTCGGAGCGTTCACCAAGGGCCTTGGCTTCAGCGACATGGCTACCGATCTGCTGGCGCTGACCCTGTTTTGTCCGGCCTTCCTGTTGCTGTCCGCGCTCCTCTTGCGCAAACAGGAGAAATAACGTGCGGAGCCTCTCCAACATATTCTGGCTTGGCACCAAGGAACTGCGCACTTTGTCGAAGGACCTGATGATGATCCTCTTCATCATTTATTCCTTCGGCATCAGCATCTATATGCAATCGACCGGAGGCGGCGAAACCGTCAACAACGTTTCCGTGGCGATCGTTGACGAGGACCATTCCAGTCTTTCACGATCGATCGCCGGACTTTTCTATCCCCCGTACTTCCAGACGGCCAAAACGATCAGCGCCGCCGCTATTGATCGCGCCATGGACGAAGGTCTTTACACCTTCGTCATCGTCATCCCTCCGCGCTTTGAAGCCGATGTGCGCAAGGGCCGCGATATCGAAGTTCAGGTCAACGTGGACGCCACCGCGGTCCAGCAGGCAGCCTTGGGCGCGGGGTATATCCAGAGCATAGTGACCGACGAGGTCGCTCGCTACCGACAGGAGCCGAAGCAAACCACCGGGCTTTCCTCCGATCTCGTCATCCGCCGCGCCTTCAATCCCAACGGCACGCAATCCTGGTTCCGCGCGATCGTCGGCCTTGCCGATCAACTGTCGATGCTGATCATTATCCTGACCGGCGCGGCGCTCTTGCGCGAGCGGGAGCACGGTACGATCGAGCACTTGCTGGTGATGCCACTGACGGCCTTCGAGATTGCGCTCGCCAAGGTGTGGTCGAACGGGTTGGTCATCATTGTCGCCTTCATCCTCTCGCTTTTATTCGTGATCGAAGGTCTCCTCGACGTTCCAATTGCCGGCTCGCGAGGTCTCTTGCTGCTCGGAACCGTCATTTACGTCTTCGCTGCGGCGGCGATCGGTATCTTCCTCGGCACGCTTGCCCGCACCATGGCGCAATTCGCCCTTCTGATGATGATGGCCGTGATGCCGATGATGATGCTGTCGGGCGGTATGTCACCGATCGAGAGCCAGCCACAATGGGTCCAGTACGTGACGTGGTTTTTCCCGTCACGGCACTATGTGAGCTTCATGCAGGCGATCGTTTATCGAGGCGCGGGCCTCGACATCGTCTGGAAAGAGTTCGTGACGGTCCTGGTAATGGGAGTGACGTTTCTCACGGTGAGTTTGGTGCTGTTCCGTCGGTCCATCGCGACCGTACGGTAGGGCGTACCGGGTACAGAGATGTTGAATCGCTTGAGTCAATACCAATCTGTACCAAGTACCGTTTCTGCGCTATTTATCGGGCTATGTCAGCACCTCCCGACCGGCGATCCCGCAAGCGCCTTGCCACGCGACAAGCCATCTCCGACGCCGCCACGCGCCTGTTTCACGAGCACGGCTTCGACCGTGTAACGGTGGACGAGATCGCGGATGCGGCAGACGTCGGACGGATGACCGTGTTCAATCATTTCCCCCGCAAAGAGGACATGTTCTTCGATCGCAACGAGGAGGGGATGGAGCTGCTGCGCGAAGCCTTGCGGGAGCGGGATCACCGCGTCGCTCCGATCGAGGCGCTGCGTCTGCTTGCTCATCGGTTGGTTTCCGAACAGAGCCGCTTTGTTGAATTCTCTGCGACGACTCAGAGCTTCAAAGAGACAATCGAGCGCAGCGAGACCCTCAAGGCTCGGGCCAGGGCAGTACGCGACGAGTTCGCACAAGTCGTGGCGGTGGCGCTATCCGAATGCGTGGGCAGGAAGCCTACCGATCCTGACGCCCATTTGGCGGCTGGCCTGCTCCTCGCTACGTGGACTGTGGCGTTCATTCAGGGTCACGAGGTCTTTCGACAAAACCGAGACGAAGCTGAAGCGAAGGTCGCCTTCCTCGCGATCGTTGATAAGGCAACCATCGGCTTAAAAGCCGCAATGGCAGGCACGCCTTACGCCTGAGCGGTCGCCTTCCGCCTGCTCTCATGGAGCCCGAAGATTGTGATCCAATCCGCAGAATCTCTAAGTGGCGAGACATCAGCTTCGGTGCAACCCGCTCGACAGACCCGCCAACTCCTTTCAGGCGCTTGCGCAGCATCTTGGACGCCGACCCGTATCGGCGTGCGAACGGGACCGGACCGGCGGTTGATAAGCGTTGACGTCCAACCTAAGCGCTATTATGTACTAAGTACCATAGCGTACTAAGTACATAATAGCGGGCTTGCACATAAGGCCCGAAGCCGGAGCCGACGCGCATGAACAGCCGCAGAAATGTACTCGTCTCCGGAGCGAGCTTCGCCGGGCTCGCAACCGCCTTCTGGATGAAAAGGTTGGGCTACGACGTAACCGTCGTTGAGATCGCTGAAGGTCTCAAGAGAGGGGGTACGCCTGTCAATATCCGCGGCAATACCATCGACATCGTGAAGCGTATGGGCCTGTTCGAGCAGATCGAATCGAACAAGCTGCATATGGAGCCGACCGAGTTGGTGAATTCGGATGGCGTTGCTGAACGGTCGGATCGCGAGAATGAGGATACCGACCGGCCAGCAGACGAAGAGTATGAAATCGAACGAGATGTACTGCTCAGTTTGATGTTCGATGCCGTTAAAGACGATGTTGAATTTGTCTTCGGTGACAGCATCGCATCGCTGAAAGAGAATAAAGATGGTATCGACGTCTCTTTCACAAAAATGGCGCGGCGATCATTTAATCTGGTTTTCGGATGCGACGGTATCCATTCCACCACCAGGATGCATTGGTTCGGCGCTGAGGGAGAATTTTCTCATTTTCTCGAAGCCTACGGTTCTGTTTCGATTGTAGACAAGTTATTGATTCAAGAGAACACGTCACAGGTCTATAACGAACCTGGCAAGGCGGTTATGTTGAGTGCTTACAACAACAAAACCGATATCATTTTAATATTTTTCTCCGAGAATGAAATTTCCTACGATTATCGTGATGAAGAGGAGAAACGAAGCATTATTGTCGAACAATTTTCCAAGGTGGGTTGGCGAACCCAAGAAATTCTCCAAGAAATAAAGCAATCGGACAATTTTTATTTCGATGTGCTGTCCCAGATAAAAATGCCGTCCTGGACAAAAGGCAGGGTGGCCTTGGTGGGCGATGCTGCCTACTGCGCGTCACCCGCCGCAGGGATGGGTGGGTCACTGGCGATAGACGGGGCGGCTGCCTTGGCCGACGCGTTCGAGAAATGCGGCGGTGACCGTGAATTGGCGTTCCAAGAATACAACGAGAGCTTTCGGCCCTTCATTGAGCAAGCGCAAGCGGACGCAGTGAGCTTCGGTATTGCGTTTCTCGTCCCAAGAACTGCGGAAGCCATCCGCAAGCGAAGTGGGCGCGCGCCATCCTCTTAACCATCGGCCCAGCTTGCGAACGAAGCCGACGACAACTACGCGCTGGAACGCGACGGCCTGATCGTGCGCACGGTATTTCCGACCAAGCTGCCCAGCGCCGAGACGAAGCATATCGCCAGGATGATATCCCGGGCGCCCTGTGGTAGCCGCCACGCTACGCGCAAATCCCAACTCGTAGAGGTCGAGACTGTCGACGAAGGCGTCGACGACGCGGACTAATGACTCGGGTCCGACATAGTCTTCCACGCATGGGGGCAACAGGCTGACCTGACGGCGATCGGCTCCTTCTATGTGCGTCATCGGCCACCTTCCGGATCCGCGGGAGTATCCCCGTTGATATCGTCCGCGAACTTGCGCATGAGCCGCACAAGATTCTCAATATCCGCCGCATCCCAACCAGCAAAGATCGCGCGCCCCATTCTCTCCCGCGCTCGATCAACACGCTGAGTCATTGCCTTACCCTGCGGCGTGACCGTCGCTTCACGAACGCGCCGGTCGGCGGCGCTTCCCTGACGCTCGACCAGGCCGAGGCCTTCCAGTTTGGCGACTTGACGGCTGACGGTCGTATAGTCGCGCCCGACACGATCGGCGAGATCGACGACGCCGATGGGGCCGAGCCGCTCCACCATGACCAGCAAGGGGAACAGCGCCCGGTCGAGCGATATGCCGGCCTCCCGAACCATCGCCTCGTCGCGGTGGGGCCGGTTCATGACGCTGACGATGTCGATCAACGCGCCGTGAAGCTCGCGAATCTGCACGCCGATATGTGTAGTTTGCACTTTCTTTGTTGACATCATGCCGAAGCCTCCTATTATGTGTATAATACACATATAGAGGCGGCAATGACAGAGCAATTTACGGCAGACGTGCTGATTTGCGGCGCGGGAGCGGCCGGCCTGACGCTCGCGATCGACCTCTCGCGCCGGGGTATTTCCTTCCGGTTGATCGAGAAAATGGACGATCCGTTCCGTGGCTCGCGCGGCAAGGGCATCCAGCCGCGCACGCAAGAAGTTTTCGAGGATCTTGGCATTCTCGACCGCGTCGTCGCGGTCGGCGGTGTATACCCGAAGCAGCGGGAGTATCGCGCCGACGGAACCTTCGCCGATTCTGATGTTGTCGAGCACGAAGAGCCGACATCGGCGGAACCTTACCATCTGCCCCTGATGGTGCCACAATTCCTGACCGAAGCTGTGATGCGTGAACGCTTGGCTGAGCTTGGATACCGGCCAGCGTTCGGCTGTGAACTGGTCGGATTCGAACAGAGCGCCAGCGGCGTGACTGCGCAACTGGTTGGCAAGGGCGGCGAAGAGACCATCCGGGTACGCTGGCTCGTTGGTGCCGATGGCGGTCGCAGCTTCGTGCGTCATGCGCTGGGTATTGGTTTTCCCGGCAAGACCCTCGGTGTCCGCGCCATCGTGGCCGATGTCACGGCTACCGGCCTGAGCCGGGATGTCTGGCATCGCTTTGCGGAAGGTGACATGGAACGGCAGATATCATTGTGTCCGCTGGCTGGCACCGACATGTTCCAGCTCCAGGGTCCGATTCCGCTGGAAGGCGATGTCGATCTTTCCGCCGACGGACTGACCGCTCTGGTGGCAGAGCGAACAGGGCGAGATGACATCCGTATCCAATCGGTGTCCTGGGCGTCGGCCTTTCACATGAACGCCCGGCTTGCCGACCGCTATCGTGTCGGCCGCGTCTTCCTCGTTGGCGACGCCGCGCACATCCATCCGCCGACTGGAGGACAGGGCCTCAACACCAGCGTTCAGGACGCCTATAATCTCGGCTGGAAACTGGCGGCGGTTGCAACCGGCGCGCCGGACACGTTGCTCGACAGCTATGAGGCGGAGCGCCGCCCGGTCGCTGCCGCCATGCTCGGCCTCGCCACGAAGCTGCTCGATGCCGCGAAGCGTGGCGAGATGCGGCGTGGTCGCGAAGTGCGTCAACTCGATATCAGGTATCCGGAATCCTCGCTCGCGCTGGAGAAGCCGCATCGAAGCGGCGGCCTGCTTGCAGGCGACCGGGCGCCTGATGCGCCGGTTCGGGGCATTGCCGGTCAATCGACGCGCTTGTTCGAACTATTCAAGGGTCCGCACTGGACGCTGCTCGGCTATCAGGTCGAGCGCCCAACTCTGGCACCGCGGCGCGGACTGCATATCCACACATTCGGTCAGCGCGGCGACGTACTCGACGACGGTGGCCATTTCCAGGACGCCTATGCATTGTCTGCCGGCAATTGGGTGCTGGTGCGTCCCGATGGCTACGTGGGCGCTATCGTGACCGATCGCAATCTTGAAGCGCTGGATGGCTATTTTCGGCATGTTGGTCTCGCCAAGTGGTAGTTTTCGCACCGCCTCGGCCGAGTCGCCGACGCCGAACGAGCTGATGACGATGACGCGCCTCGCACCGTTCGCCTTCATCGCTGCGACGACCGCCCCGGCGACGCTGCGTTCGGCCATGACCAGGGTGTGGTGGACGCGCTCCCAGACGCCCTCGCGCTGCCAGCGGTGCAAAGCCAGCCCCCAGCAGGCCGGTCCGTACGAATCGGTCGTTCCGCCAGTTTGCACGCAGTTACAGCGATTTCGCGCGCCTGCGCAGCGAGGTCTGCGCCAATGATGCCGTGACCGCCGGCCCGGTCAGAGAAATCCACACCGCGGCGCTGAATTGACCGGCGCGGAGCGTCCCGGCGGCTATCCATCCGGGGAAGGGAGCTCGAACTCCGGAGCGACGTGCCGGCATCGACCGGCACTCCTCGCCTCAATAACTCACATAGATCCGCCCCTGGACGTTGAAGTCGCCGGCCTGGGTATAGATGGCGTCGGTCAGGGCGTAGCCCGCGACGAAGGTGGCGGTCAGGTTGCGATTAAGCGTGTAGTCGAGCCCGAGCCCGACGCCGGCCAACGAACTGTCGTTGCGTGGCACCGCGCCTAGAAGGCCCTGATAGCCATAGCTGCGCCCCCAGCCCAGGTCGAGGAAGGCATATGGGGACAGCTGGTCGGAAACGCCCGCCACTCCGAAGGAAGATAGAAGCGGGAAGGTCGGTGTGCGCAGCTCGTTACGCCACACGAGGCCGGTGTCCACCGTGGCGTCGTCCAGCGTGTAGCCGCGCGTCGCATAGAGCCCGCCCAAGCTCAATTGCTCAGTGTCCGGCAAGGGCTGGCCCGCCGCAAGGCCGGTGAGTTGGCTCACCCAGTTGAAGCCCGCCGGAAGCCGCGTAATCCGCACAGCGTCCGCAAGGCCGTAGACATAGCTCACGTCGGTGATCCGGCCGCCGCTATAGGTGTTCCATTGCGCGGCCGTGTTGCCGCCGATCACCCCGCCCGGATTGCCGATGAGCCGCACGTCCAGGCTGGTCGTGCCGTAAGGGTCGGCGCGCGATACCGACCAGCCGGCGATCAGCTCGAACAGGTCCGCGCTCGCCCCGCCGATGTCCTGCCCGGTGAAATAGCTGGTGCGCGCCACCGTCTTGCCGGTGGCGCCAAAGATCAGGTCGCCCGCATAAAGGCCCGGTACAAGATTGGAGAGCGCCGTGCGGTAGATAACCGGAATTTCCAGCGTCGCATTGTCATAGGTGAAGTCGGCGCCAGAGCTGAAGTCGGTGAGCGTGGCATTTTGCCGGGTGGCCACGTAATTGGGCGCGATCTCGAGGCTCTGCCGCACGCCAGTGGAGATCACCAGGCGTGCCGCCTGGCTGTAATAGCTCGGCTGCTCCGGGCCGGTGCCGACGCTGCCGGGATCGCTCCAGAAGTTCGGGCTGCCGGTGATCTGGTAGGACAGGAAGCTCTCCGGCACCCCGAGGAGCGCAGCGCCGAAGCCGGCGTAATAGCGGTCGAAACCGGTGGTGTGGGTGCCGGTGTTGGACCAGCCGGCGTACACCTGCCAGGGCTTCTGGGGCGTCACCTCCAGGGTGAGCGTGCTGAGACCCAGTTCATCGCCCGGTGTGAACACGCCATTGACCGCATGGTAGGGATAGCGGTTGAGCCAGGCGAGGTCCTCCTCCAGCGCGTCGGCGGCGATGCGCCCGCCCGGCGCGGCGCGCACCCGGGCGGCGAGGTCGCCTTCCGTGCCCGGAGCGGCGCCGCTCACTTTCACCCCACCGGTGCGGAACTCCACCACGCGCAGGGTGAGCACGCCGCCCGTGACCTCCTGCGGCGGCAAGGTGATGGACACGAAGGGATAGCCCTCCGCGCGGTAGACCTTGGCGATGGCGGCCTGGATGTCGCCGATGAGCTTGCGCGACAGCGGCCGGCTGAGGAAGGCGCCGAGCTCCTGCGCGATGGCGGCGTGGGAAATGTCGCCGATGTCGCCGATGCGGATGCCGCGCGCCGCCGCCCGCGCCACACTCTCCTTGGCGCCGATCAGTGCGATGCCGGAGAGGGTGACGCCGAGCGGGGTCTCGTCCGGGCTGCCGGCGAGATCCTGCGGCCCGATGACGAGCCGCCCCTGCCCCGTGACCACCGGCGGCAGGTTGCGCTCCACTGGCGCACGCACCTGGGCCAAGGCCGGGCCGCAGGCGGCCGTAGCGGCGAGGAGCCCAGCGAACAACGCCTTGCCCGATATCCGGCCCATCCCGGTGGCGATGGTAAAAACCCGCTTATGGCCACGCATGGATCACTGGCTCCGGAAGCTCAGCCACTGGCCGGCCGGCAGGTTGTTGGCCACGGGAAGGAAGGCGCACTGCCCGCCAGAGGAGGTGCCGCCGCACTGGGTCGGTGCAGGCTGCGTCTGGGCGGCAGGTTCGCGCAGGACGGCGATGAGGCCCTTAGTCTCCAGCGTCATGACGAACTGGTCGGGTACGCTCGTCTCCACGAAATTGACCTGGGTCTGCACCGGCTGGCTGGCGCCGATCACCGTCAGCAAGCCGGCCTCATAGGTCAGTGCATAATTGGCCGAGGCCGCCAGCGTCCCCTGGAGGATGGGATAGCGCCCGGCCGGCGAGGCGGCATTGGCCGTCGTGCTCAGGGCACCGGCGAGTTGGTCGCCATTGACGAGGCCACGGCCGCCGATCCGATAGGTGAGAGCGGGATTGCCTGCCCCCACCGCCCGGCTCTGGTCGTCCGCGGTGACGATCAGCGGCCGCGGCGTCACCAGGACGCTGCCGCCCACATAGGTCAGCGCATAATTGGACGAGGCCGCGAGGCTGCCCTGGGTGATGGCATAGGAGCCGATCCCGGAAGCCGAGGTGGCGGTGGTGGCCAGCGCGCCGGTCAGCGTATCGCCATTCACCAGGCCCGCGCCGCTGACCGTATAGGTAGGCGCCGCAACCCCGTCGCCATAGACCATCGTCTGGCTGTTCGCCGCCACGCTGAGGGGGCGCGCCGTGACCGTGAGGCTTGATCCCACATAGGTCAGAGCATAGTTGGACGAGGCCGCGAGGCTGCCCTGGGTGATGGCATAGGAGCCGACGCCGGAGGCCGACGTGGCCGAGGTGGCCAGCGCGCCGACCAGCGTATCGCTGCCGAACAGGCTGCCGCCGCTGATGGCATAGGTCAGCGCGGGTGTGGCGTCGCCGTACCGCATGGTCTGGGCATTTGCCGCGACCGCGAGGGCGGCCTGGCTCACGCTCAACATACCCT
>NZ_JBAFWT010000033.1:0-60368 GCF_043195195.1 Roseixanthobacter psychrophilus | reverse complement strand
GCTAGTTTGCACGCTCGTCCCCAGTTCGCCCCCTCGCCGCTTTGAGCTGGGAAGATTATGATGGCTCGACATTAGGCCATGTCACGACGCCGCGGCACGGCGACGGCCGCGCGGCCTCGAGATTACTGGCACAGGGTCTGTCGCTTCGCCGAGATGTTGAAGATGTAGCACCGGACGGCGCGGCAGCTTTACCACCAACTCTAGCTTGCCCCCGACGGCTTCGACATAGCTGCGCAATGTCGAAAGATACATGTCTGCCTGCTTCTCGATTTTCGACACGGACGGCTGTTTGATGTTCAGCGCTTCAGCGATTTCGAGTTGCGCTTTTCCAGCGATCTGCCGCAGCTCCCGCAGGCCTTCAACCTCTTGCTTGAGTCCCTGGTAACGTCCCTCCACCCCCGCCTGGCGCTCAGGCGGAAGCTCGGCGAGCATGTCGTTCAGGCTCCGGACCATCTCACATCTTCCTCTTTCCAGCCTTCAGGCTTTCCACATGAGCGGAGAACCGGGAATCGGCCTTGGCGATAAGCTGACGATAAAAGCGCTTCTGACTTCCACCGGATTTGTCGCCCGCCACCAGCAAGATCGCCCGCCGCTCCGGATCGAAAGCGAACGCAGCGCGCCATTCACCATCTGCTCCCTCGAACCGCAACTCCTTCATGTTGGCGTGCTTTGACCCTTTGAGCGTATCGGCATGCGGCCGGCCGAGTTGGGGACCGTAGTCGGCCAACAGCTTGGCAACAGCAAGCAAGCCATCCTGGACAGACGCCTCGAACACCCTGAACTCCGGAACAAACTCATCGTGGAAAGCAACGTCCCACGCCATCTATATAGCTTTCAAGCTATGTCGGGTCAAGAGAATGTCGCGTCCCAAGGTCAGGCCGCCTTCTTGGGAGAGGCGGCGGCCTTGGCCGATTCCCCCTTGTCCAGCAGCGACGCGATTTCCTCGCATGTGCGAGCCGTGGCCAACTTCAGCGCCTCGTCGATGTGGATGTAGTCCTGGGTCACGCTCTGGGAGCCGTGACCGAGCAAGGCCCGAATGGTCAGCTCCGAGAAGCCCAGGTCTCCCGCGACGCTCGCGAACGTGTGCCGCAACGTGTGGGGCGTGACGCCTTCAATGCCGACCGACGCGCACAGCCGTTCCAGGCAAGCCTTGGCGGCGGTGTAGTGCCCCTCGCCGACCTCGGACGGGAAGACATAGGGGGAATTCACGCGCACCGGCTGCCGTGCGATCAGCTTCACGGCAGAGGGGCCAATTGCCCTGACCTGGGCGTCGCCCTTGGTGTCGGGAAAGCCCACATAGCCTTCCGCGGCGGAGACCCATTCACGTTCGAGGTTTTGCCCCTCGGAAATCCGAAACCCGGTCAGAAGCAGCAGTTGCACGATGGCGAGCGCGATGGAGCTTTCGGTTTCCCTGAGCGCCGCATGACGCATCGCCTGGCCGAGCTTCACGATCTCGGGAACGCTCAAACGCCGGTTCTTCTTCTTCCCGGCCAGTTTCCGAGCGCCCTTGCTCGGATGAGCTTCGATGCGATCGAGGCGTGTTGCGTGCCCGAGGATGCTTTGCAACGTCGACACGGTGCGCGCGGCGACGCCAGGCCCCCCGGTGGTCGCGCCGCCTCGACCCTCGCCGCGTGGCTTGGCCGTTTTCCCCCCGACGATGTCTGACTGCATGCGCTCGATGTCGGCGATCTTGAGAGTGTGGACCAGCGCTTTGCCCAAGAGCGGCTTGATGTGGGTTTCGATCCGACTCTTGTCCATCGCGAGCGTCGAGGCTTTGATCGGCCGGTTCCGGCGCCCGAGAATGCGGCCGGCCTTGGCTTCCTCGAGATACCAATCGCACAGCGCCGCCACGGTCGTTTTCCTCCGTGTGTCGGGCTTCTTCGCCGGATCATTACCCTTGGCCAGTTCGCCGAATTTCACCTTGGCGAGATCGCGTGCGTTCTCAACCGTGATCGCGCCGAAGCGCCCGAGCTTGATCCGGCGGGTCCGGGCGTCGGCATCTCGGTACTGAAGGATGAAGGTCTTCAGGCCAGAGTGAATGACCCGGATCCCGAAGCCCTTCAATTCGCCATCCCAAAGGAAGCTCTGTTCGCCCTGCTTGCCCGGCGGCGTCAGGCCTTCGACGGCCGTCTTGGTCAACCTCCCGCTCATGACGCCTTCCTCTTTGCGATCCGATCTGCTTACATTATCAGGCCTGCCAAAAAATGTAAGCACTATGTAAGCAGTTCGGCGCAAACGGAGGGCGGATCGGTCGGAGGTGAGCGTAGCGATGTTTCCTTAAATTATTGTTTTATAGCGATGTAGAGAGGCGGAGAGTGGTGGGGCGAAGGGCAATCTGGACCTTGCCAAGGTTGGGGTCGTGGGTTCGAATCCCATCGCCCGCTCCAAATTTTCTCAAGAAAATCAGATGTTTAATGGGCGCCCTTCGGGGCGTTTCCATCGTAACGGGCCTTCAGGATCTTGTGCAGGGTCACTGTCTCGTAGAATGCCGGCCCAGGAAAAGCCCTGCTGTCAGCGCCCACGGTTCGCTGGAGCTTGGCGCAGCATCGCCCAGGACGAGATACCGCCAATCTTCGTGGTCGGCCCGCAAGGCGACACCTCCGAGCTCGTGAACTATCGCGTGCGCGGCAATTACATGATCGTCGACCGCCTGTTTGCCGCGGCTGAGTTGCGCTTCGGCGCCGACAAGGATCAGAAGCGCGTGAGGATCTCCCGAACCGACGGGAGGCAGGTCCTATGAGCGGCATCGATTCCGGGAAGGAGAAAGGGCTGGGGTCGGCTGGCGATGACGGCGCCCGGCCGCTGACGGGGGAGGCTGTGGCGGCCATGCGGCTGCGGCCCGAGCCGCCGCAGGTGACCCGCCTGTCCCGCAAGGTTCTGGCCGGGCTGGGGCTGGTTGCTGGCCTCGGGATCGGCGGTGCGCTGATCTACGCCCTTCAGGCGCGGAAAGACCACGGACCCGGCCAGGAGCTGTACGCCACGGACGTCAAGGCGACGCCGGATGGGCTCGCTGGCTTGCCGAAGGATTACACTGGCATCCCCAAGCTCGGGCCGCCTCTGCCCGGCGACCTCGGTCGGCCCATCCTCCATGCGCAGACGGCAGCGCAACCGTCGATCCCGACGATGGGAGGCATGGCCAATCCCGCCCTCAGCCCCGAGGAGCAGCGCCAGCAGCAGGAGACCGAGGCGGCGCGGACAGGACGGCTGTTCGCCCAGACCAACACGCGGCCGGCAAGCCCTGTCGTGGCGCAACAGGCGGGCGCAGCGTCGGTTACAACGGCGGCACCTGTCCCCGATCTCGCATCCCTTGGCTTCGCCCCGCCGGCGGCGACACCGACGGCCCAGGAGCGCCAGCTCGCCTTCCTCAACCAGGCGGTGGATCGGCGCACCGTGTCGCCCGACCGCGTGATGGCTCCGGCCTCGGCCAATATCCTGCAGACAGGCGCGGTCATCCCTGCAGCGCTGATCACCGGCATCCGATCCGACCTGCCGGGTCAGATCACCGCCCAGGTGACCGAGAATGTCCATGACAGCCCGACCGGCCGGATCCTCCTGATCCCTCAGGGCACCCGCATCATCGGCCAGTACGACAATGGCGTCGGCTTCGGGCAGCGCCGGGTGCTCCTGGTCTGGAACCGCCTTATCTTCCCCAATGGCCGCTCTATCGTGCTGGAGCGCCAGCCTGGAGCCGACGCCGAGGGCTACGCCGGCCTTGAAGATGGCGTCGACTATCACTGGGGCGAGCTGTTCAGGGCGGCCGTGCTCTCCACCATCTTGAGCGTCGGGGTGAGCGCAGGCACGTCAGGCAGCGACAGCGACCTCGCCAGCGCCCTGCGCCAAGGCGCATCCGACAGCATCAGCCAGACCGGACGCCAGATCGTCCAGCGTCAGCTCAACATCGCGCCGACCTTGACCATCCGGCCGGGTTTCCCGGTGCGGGTCATCGTCACGCGCGATCTCGTTCTCGAACCTTACGGAGGATGACATGCCGAAGCTGAAACTCAGTGAGATCCTCGACGACAAGCCCGTGAAGGTGACCGTGGAGCTACCGGCGAAGCTGCATCGTGACCTTGTCGCTTACGCCCAGGTCCTGGGTGGCGAGATGGGTAACCCCATCGCAGATCCCATCCGGCTAATCGTTCCGATGCTCGAACGCTTCATGGCGACTGATCGCGGATTTGCGAAGGCCCGGCGGCGCAACGACGGATAGGAGGGACGCATCCCTAGGCGGACGATGCTTCCGAACGGCTCAACGTCCGAGCCAGACTGAGAAGAGTCCGAGCGGCAGGATTGTCGTTTTTTGGAGAGGAGATAGCAAAGAAGGGGAGGATCTCTCCCGCGATCGGTCGGTAGATCACACCTGGAATTGAAATGGTGGTCTCCGACGCCAGCATGGGCGCGACGCCTCGACGTGACGCCACAAAACCCAATAAACGATATCGCCCAATATTCTGAGCTAGGAACCGAGGCCTGAATCCGATCTCACTCAATCGGAGGCTGAGATACTCGCGGACCTCGTCGCCGGGGCCGCCGGGGCGCACCAAAAAAACTTCGTGCGCGAGATCTCTCCAATTTAGTTCACTCTTGGCGCCCAACGGATGCCCATCCCAAATCGCTGCGAACACCTGCTCCCGCCATAGCTTGTGCGCGTCATAAGGATGGGCCTGCCGGTTCCCGATCGTAAGCGCCAAGTCGAGCTGCGATTTGTTTATCGATAGCAGGTGATGTGCCGCCGATCCCTCATGGAACGAGACCTCAACATTCGGATACTTGTCGTCGTAGGCAGCGAACAGCCGCGAAACGAATCCGGAGGCGATGGAGGTGAATAGTCCCACGCTCAGATGGCCCGTCTCCGAGCGGCCGATGGCTCCCACCTCCCTTGCGCCTTCATCCAACTGGCTTAATGCCGATCTCGCTCGGGCGAAAAAGCGCTGCCCAGCCAACGTAAGAATAACCCCGCCGGAATGCCGAATGAACAGGGATGTACCGATCTGATCTTCCAGGTCCCGGACACGCCGGCTAATGGCCGACTCCTGGATATTCAGACTGTTCGCTGCCCTACGAAAGCTCCCAAACTCTGCAGCGGCGATAAACGACAAAATTTGTTGCAGATTAAATCCGATTTCAAACTGCGCTTTCATTTATCAACTTCGCCCCTCATTTTGGCGACGTTGCGGCCCTTCCCAACGGACGATGAGGATTCGTCATGGATGTCATTGCTTATTGCTCCTGTCGGGAGCCGGTTCCGGTCTTGGAATAGACGGAGCAAAGCCGGCCTTGTAGATCATCACCGTGCGCGTAAATGCGATGACGATAAGACCGGTTTGCGTGTGGCCGACCGTATCGATGTCCATGATTCCGACGCGCTCGTTGGATCTCGACTCCCTCAACGACTTAACGGTCGATTGGCTGTAGATCGTGTCGCCCTCATACGCGCTAGCCGGTAGCCTGACATCCGACCAGCCGAGATTGGTCATGACGTTGGGGGTCAGGTCGGCGACCGACTGCCCGGTTACCAGCGCGAGGGTGAAGGTGCTGTTGAACGGCACGCGCTCGTGCCCGGCCGCGCGCGCGTAATCATGATTGAGATGCAGGGGCGCCGGGTTCTGTGTAAGCGAGGTGAAAAGAATGTTGTCATAAGTGGTCAGCGTCCGCGCGTTGCGGTGCTTGCATGTGTCTCCGACTGAAAAATCTCCGAAGAAGCGATCACGCCAAGGTTTATCGTTCGCATTCACTCGCTATGCTCCTGAAATAGGGCTGCCGATGCTTCGGCCGCCACAGGCAACAAAAGTCTGGCCGGTGATGTAGCCGCTGCCCCGAGATGCCAGAAACAGGATCAGCGACGTAATGTCGTCCACCGTTCCGGCTCGGCCGACGGGGATGGAACGAAGCACCCGTTCCATGATGTGTGGCGGCAGGGAACGCGCCATCGGTGTATCAATGAAGCCGGGCGCAATGCAGTTCACGGTGATCCCATACTGCGCCAGGGCGAGCGCGCGCGAACGCGAGAACCCCACCACACCGCCTTTCGCGCTGCTGTATCCCGCCGATCCGAAGTTCCCGAGCCACGCCCGAGAGGACAGCGAGATGATCCGGCCGAATCCGGCGTCCCGCATGGTGGGCGTGACCGCATCTGCCAGCCGCATCGGCGCAATCAGGTTTATGTCGATCAACTTGCGAAAAAGTTCAACTGGCATCTTTTCGACGCGCGCATCTTCAAGGAAACCGCTGCAGTTAATCAGTAAGTCTATGCCGCCGAAGGCATCACGCGCGTGATCACACAGCTTCTCGGCCAAATCCGCGTCGAGCATGTCACCAGGCAGGCCCACCATACGGCCGGGAAGTCCGGCGGCATCCTTTTCCAGCAGGCGAAGCTGCTCGACATTCCGATCCGTCAAAACCAGGTTGATGCCGGCTTTTGCGAGACTGAGACTGACGGCGCGGCCGATACCGCCTGCGGCACCGGTGATGATGCAGGAATGGGGAAGATCGCTCACGGATGTAATCTCCCCACGTCGCTGGCACCGGCTGCAAAAATCTCCTGGCCGCTCACGCCGCGGGATGCGGGATGCGCGAGTGCTCCGATCTGGAGGGCAACAGCGTCGGCGTTGCGCTCCACTGAGTCGAACATGATGGTGTTGATGGTATTGCGCCCCTTACGACACTCAAGCGCGACTGTACGGCTGAGGCTCAGCATTGCGCCGGCGAGTGCCGATCCGGCCGGGTTCGAGGGATCGCCCATCGCGGCCTCGCTTGACAGGAGGACGACGATCCTCCCGTCCATGTCTGATCCCCAAGCGGCAAGGGCCGTCTTGATCAGCGCGAAACTTCGGCACAGCGTGTCGGCGACTGCCGTGGATCCGGTGCCCTCCGGGACAGGCGGCGCGAGGACCATGCAATCGAACAGGCCCCCGATCATCAGCACGCGTGCGGCTTCGGCCTCGTCGTCGGAGTTCTTGCCAAAGCCCTCGACCGTGACGACCTCGTGGTCGGCCCCACGGAGCAGAGCCGTCAGCGCGAGCGTGTCTGAACCGTTGTGGACCAGTATGAAACGCTGTCCGTTCATGCCGACATGACCACAACGCTGACCGAGCCGCCATCCGTGCCGCTAACGGTGCCGCCCTTGCAATAGGCCAGACCAAGCTTTGCATCCTCGACTTGGCGCCCTCCTGCCTGCCCGGTGAGTTGCCAGTAAAGCTCGCAGACCTGTGCCATTCCTGTCGCGCCGACTGGATGGCCGCGGGAGAGCAGACCGCCGCTGGGATTGACCGGAAGCGTGCCTCCGATTGATGTCTTGCCAGCTTCGGTCCACGCGGCGCCTTGCCCCGTTGGAATCAAATCGAGGCCTTCCATCCGGACAATTTCGGCGATGGTGAAACAATCGTGCATTTCGACCAAATCGAGGTCGTCGGGCGCGATTGACGCCATCTCGTAGGCCAGTCGCCCTGCGCGTCGAGAAATGTCCTCCTCGTTAATGTCGCCGGTCCCGCTGCGGAGCTTTCCGCTCACCAGTGACACTGTCCGGACCTGCGGCCGCGTACCGTTGATGCCAAGCCGTTCCAGCCCACGCTTGCTACACACGACAGCCGCTGCCGCGCCGTCGCTGATCGGACTGCAATCCAAAAGTCCGAGCGGGTCCGCGATGGGCCGCGCGTTCAACACGTCCTGCAAGCTGACCGCATGCTGATACTGGGCATAAGGGTTGTGTCGAGAATGGGCGTGGTTCTTGACGGCAACGCTGGCGATCTGCTCTCGCGTCGCGCCGTGGTCGTGCATATAGCGCTGGGCGCTGAGCGCATGGCCGGCCGTCATCACGTAGCCTTGCATGGCGTCCAAATCATTCGGGTCAGGCGCCACGCCGCCTTTTACGCGGTCAGTCATCTTCTCGACTCCGATGACCAGGGTGACGTCGTACAGACCGGCCTTGATCGCAGTCCAAGCCTCCCGCAGCGCGGTTGCTCCGCTCGCGCAGTAGTTTTCGTGATTGCTGACCGGAAGGCCGCCGAGCCCGATCTCTGTCGCGATCCGCTGGCCTGCAACCGGACCACCGAAGACGTGGCCGACAAACACAGCTTCAATTTGCCGACGATTGGCACCGGCGTCGCGTAGCGCATTGCGGGCTGCCTCAGTTGCTAGTCGCTCCAGCGTGATTTGTGGCCCGTACTTGCCGAACCGCACCATGCCGACACCTGCAACGAAGATCTCACTCATTCGGAACCTCCTGATCGATGTCGGACGGGATGAAGACGTAGCCAATCAGATCGAGGTCGTCCTGACGCCCGACAGTCTGAATGCGCAGGTGCAGCGGCATGCCGATCTGCAGTGTCGCGGGATCGGCCTCGACCTGCGCCATAACCCGCACGTCGTCATCGAGATCGACATAGCCGAGATTGTAAGGGGTGCGCCGTCCGGGGGGCGCCTGACGTACCGTGGTAAAGCTGTAGAGACGGCCTGTGGGCGCAAGCGCGACATCCGGCGTCACCTGCTCAGATCCGCACTCGGGACAGAACTCGCGCGCCGGGAACGTATGGACGCCGCAATCTCGGCACGCTGAACCAATCAGCCGCGGCGGGTCCGTCTTGAATAATCCGCTACGGATTGCACATGTTCCTGGACGGTCGATTTGTTCGCTCATCGAGCCCGCTCCTTGTTAACGGTCGCGAGGGCACCGCTGAGTCCGTCTCCGTCGGCCGGTCCGGAGGCAACTGACAGCCCGGGCGTTTCTGTCCTGCGCCGCTCGTGACGCCCGAACAGGAGCATGGCTAGCACGCAGACGAGTACGGGGATGGACAGCACACTGAAAACCGCGTCGGCCTTCCAACCCCAGCCCAGCAGTAGGCCACCGGCGATCGCGCTCAGCGTGGCTCCAGCGCGACCGAAGCCGGTCATCCACGACACGCCGGTCGCCCTCGCCGTGGTCGGATAGAAAGCGGCCGCCAGAGCATTCATCCCAACGGCACTGCCGTTCAGGCAGAAGCCGATCAGGGCCGCCGCGACGCACAACATCACGAAGTTCGTCTCGATCTGAGTGACGCCGATCATCATCACCGCGCCGGCTAGAAGCGCAGTGCCGATCACCAGGGTTTTGGAGTTGCGATCCATCAACCAGCCGATCGCCAAGACACCCGCCGGCCCGCCGACCTGGAACATTGCAGCGGCAATCGCCGAGTCGGACACGGTGTAACCGCCACCGTCCTTGATCAGCGTCGGCAACCAGCTGCTCAGCAAGTAGACCGCAAACAGGACGAAGAAGTACGACAGCCAGAGCATGATGCTCCCGAAACGGTAGCGGGGCAGCAACAGTGTCCGGACCGGGCCTGCCGCCTCTTTTTCAGACGCAGACAATGTCAGCATGGTCGTCTCCGTGAGATAAATCCCGAGGCGCTGAACCAATCGCCGGGCACGCGCCTGATCGCAGCTCCGGGCAAGGAGAAAGCTGACCGATTCGGGCAACCAGATCGTCGAGGCCAGCGCAACCAGCAACGGAAAGACGCCCCCGAACACCAGCACTCCACGCCAGCCAAAAGCGGGAATGATCCAAGCTGCAACAAGGCCACCGCAGGCCGCCCCGACGGTAAAACCACATGTTGCAACATTGACTAGAAAGGATTGTGCCCGCCGCGGCACGTATTCCGCGACCAACGTAATCGTATTGGGGAGCGCGGCACCCAGGCCGAGGCCTGCGATGAAGCGCAATAGAATGAGCGTCGTAGCATCAGTGGCAAAAGCTGCAGCGGCCGTCCCCCCGCCGAACCACACCAAGCTCGACAAGACCACGACCTTCCGACCGAACCGGTCGGCCAGCGGGCCGGAAATAGCCGCGCCAAACACCTGGGCGAGCAGAGCGGCGCTGAACAGCACCCCGAGCATCTGCGGACTTACGCCCCACTCCACCCTAAGTTGCGGAGCGATAAACCCCATAATCACCACGTCCAACCCGTCGGCCATGATAATTAAAAAACCCAGTATGACGACGAGGGCCTGAAATGATCCTATTTTTTGCTTGTCGATCGCCTCGTTGATATTCATGTTTCCTCCTTGTGATCTTTTCTTTTTTTGCCGATTATTCGGTCATTCTGTGGGGTCGAGAAGCAGGCGGCCGAGCACCTGGCCGCGCTCAACCCGCGAATGCGCTTGGGTTGCCTCTTCGAGAGGAAGCACCTCTTGGATCACGGGAGTGACTCGCTTCTGCTCGATCAATCGGAGGGATGTCCGCAATTGCTCGCGCGTCGTGCTCGTGGCACTCAGCATCGAGATCCCCCGCAGAAAAAGCTGGGCCGGGTTGAACGGCACAAACTGACCAGTGACCTGGCCAATCAGAACCCAACGGCCGCCCAGAGCCATACTCCGACGAATGCCATCGAAGACAGGCGTACCCACGTTGTCGATGGCAACGTCGACGCCTTCTCCATTGGTTGCGTCCCGCACCGCTCGGGAAAAATCCTCACCGCGGCCGGACACCACTACGACATCCGCCCCGGCGGCCCGCACTTGATCCGCCTTGGTCGGAGAGGAGGTCAGAGCGATCACCTCCGCGCCAGCCAAGCGTGCAAGTTGCACCGCGTGCATGCCCAGGCCGCCCCCCGCACCCGTGACCAGCACCCTTTCGCCCGGCCGGACTTTGCCAACGTCATTGATTGCGTTCAGGATCGTACCGACAGTGCACGCCGCTATGGCTGCCTGATCGTCCGTCACACCATCCGGCACGACAGCCACGTTGTCCTCGGACAAAGAGACATATTCAGCGTAGCCACCAACCATTTCGACGTCGCCCAGGAAACGGGCGCTGGGGCACAACGTCTCGCGGCCGGAGCGGCAAAACCGGCATTGGCCGCAGACGAAGGCACGCTGAACTGTTGCGACGCGATCGCCATATTTGAGAGTGGTGACATCCGCACCAACCGCCACCACCTCACCGGCGATCTCGTGACCCAGGATACACGGCATTTGAACGCCGCGGCGGAGTGTGCCATCGCGGACGGCGACGTCGTGCATACACACGCCGCATCGGTTGATCTTGATCACCACGTCTCTTCGGCCCGGCGATGGGTCGGAAACGACTTCGCAGCGAAGGGCTTCGGGTCCGCCCGGCTCTCGAACGACCATTGCCCTCATGTGGATGAGACGTCCGCGCGCGCCAATTGGAATTGATTCATGATGGTCCTCCTCAGGCCGCAAAGCTGTTCAGCTGAAGTCCAGCAACAGGCGCATCCCATGCGAAGACGGCCCCGTCGGCAGGACCCGGTGATACTTCGTGCGGTTGCATCGATGTTATGAATAAGGTCTGCCAGTCGGTGCCGCCGAAAGTCACGCTGGTGGGACTTGCCGCGACCGTCCGGACGGCGCGTTCTAGCTTGCCAGCCGGATCGAAGCGCATGACTTGGCCCGCCTGTGGCGCGGCAACCCAAAGGAATCCCTCGGCATCCACGGCACAGCCGTCCGGCAGGCCCATCTCAGAGGAAAACTCGACCAATGTCCGGCGGTTTTCTACTACGCCCGCCTCGAGGTCGAAGTCGTAAGCGTAGATGACAGGAGGCCGCGAGTCACATTGATACATCGTTTTGTTATCGGGGCTCCACGCGATCCCATTCGAGAGACCGAAACCGGAGGCCATTCTGCGAACCGTCAGGTCGCATTCGACCCGATAAAGCGCTCCCACCGTGTCATGCAGGCGCCTGTCCATCGTGCCGACCCAAAATCGGCCGTACGCATCGCAGGCACCGTCGTTAAATCGTTCCCGGCTGCCGTCCCAATCCGCAGGCAACGCGAGCCGCGTCTCGTTTCCGGCAGGATCCCGTAACGCGAGCCCGCGGCGATAGGCCATGAGCAGCCCGCCGTGGCGCCGCAGTGCGAAGCTGCCAGGGATTTCGGCGAGGCTGAGCGTCTCAGGCTGTCCACCATCGAACTCGCAGGACAGGAACCGACGGCCGGTTACGTCGATGCGCAAAAGACGGCGGGAATGCGCATCCCAGGTCGGGCATTCTCCCAGTTCGTCCGCCCGGGCTTCGACACGGCGCATACTACTGTTTCCTCTCCACGTGCGGCGGCTGGCCCGCCTACGTCATTCTTGATTGTCAGCAACAAATACCCCTTCGGCTAAGCGTCAGCTCCGTACGAGATCGTATACGACTTAGGCCTGAAAGGTATTGGTCCGCGGGTATGGCGTCCTTTAGCCATTGGCCTAAGCAAAATAACCATAGGGCTGGAAACGCGTGTCACGAGGGTCGTTGCGCAGTCGTGTCGCGGTCGTTGGCATCGGAACGACCGCGTTTGGCGCGTTGTCGGGCTATACCGCGACCGATCTGGGGCTCTGGGCCTTGCGAGAGGCATTGGCGGACTGCAATCTCCCGGCGGCTGCAATCGATGGCCTCATCGTCACGCGCATAGCCGACAATGCCGGCTTTGCTGAAGCCGCCGGCTTGGCGCCGGACTTCTCCCTTGTCATGCCGCCGACCGGCCGGATGGCCGGGATTGCAATCGAAACCGCGTGCCTCGCCATCGCGTCAGGCCGTGCGCGCCGCGTCGCGCTCGTATACGGCAATAACGGAAAATCGGCAGGCATGATCTATGGTGGCCGAGGAATGCCGCCGGGGCCGTATGGAAATGACCCGCTCTGGGCTGCCTCCGGGATGACCTCACCGGGCGCATTGCACGCGCTGATGTTCAGCCGCTACATGGCGGAGTTCGGCGCGAGCCGTGCGCATCTGGCTGAAATTTCTGTCGCATTCCGAGCCCATGCGGCTCGCAATCCGGGCGCGGTCATGCGCACTCCGATGACAGCCGAGGATCACGCGGCAGCCCGGCCGATCGTGGCTCCCCTCCATTTGCTTGATTACTGCCTGATCAACGATGGCGGGGTCGCGATCATCTTGAGTGACGCGACCTTGGTCGAACCCGAAGGCCCTCCCCCTGTATTCGTGCGCGGTTGTGCCCACGCGTCGGACTTTCGCCACACGAGCTTTCCGTCCGAGGACTATTGGCGCGGCGCCATGGGTCGCGCGGGCGAGTCAGCATTTGGCGAGGCCGGGGTAAAACCCACGGATATGTCTGGGCTGATGATCTACGATAACTTTACGCCGGTGGTGCTGTTTGCCCTCGAAGGGTTCGGCTACTGCGCGCCCGGCACCGCGTGGAGAAGCGTCCAGGATGGCAGGCTGCGCCTCGGCGGAAAATGGCCGACCAACACCTCCGGAGGCCACCTGTCCGAAAGCTATATGCAGGGCTGGGCCCTCAACGTGGAGGCCGTGCGCCAGCTGCGTGGGCAGGCCACTGGCCGGCAGATCGCCAATGCGGAGCTGATCCATGTGATGACGGCTGCGCCGCAATGCTCGAGCATAATCTATGGTGCAGAGCCATGAGCGAAGCCTTCCTCGACGGCTTCTGGGCGGGAACTGCGGCTGGCGAGCTGCGCCTGCCCTTCTGCCGAAAGTGCGAGCACCGTTGGCTTCCCGCCGTTGCCATCTGCCCGCGCTGCCATTCACCCGAGGTGGAATGGCGCGCCTCGAGCGGGCGCGGGGTCGTCGAGGCGGCTTGCCAGTTTCACCGCGAATACTTTGCTGACCTCGACTTGCCGCTGCCCTACACGGTGATCCTTGTGCGGCTTGCGGAAGGCCCAATGTTCTACGCCAACCCCGCCGACCTCGCTTCAATTCCCGCCATCGGGACGATGGTCCGCGCGACCTTCGTGAAGACGAGCCCCGGCCGGGTCGTAGCCCGATTTGAAGAAGGAGAAGTGAAATGACTCCCACATCGGCATCCCATGTCGCTGGACCGCCCGCCGGCGACATTGTCCGCAGGAGCGCGACATTGGCGGATCTGATCGACGAGCTGGCCAGAGCTCGCCCCGATCGCGCCGCCGTGACCGATGTGAACGGCACCCTGACATTCAGCCAGCTCCGGGCTGCAGCAATTCGTCTGGCCAAGGCGCTCCGTGCGGCAGGTATACGCCCGGGCGACTCGGTCGGGATCCTCATGGGCAACCGTGCCGAATGGATCGTGAGCTGTTTTGCCGCTCAATACCTCGGCGCAACAATCGTAGCCGTCAACACCTGGTACACGCGTCGCGAGCTTGGCTACGTCCTGTCCCATGCTGATGTGCGCTTGCTCATCATGGCACGTACGTTCCTGCGAAGTGACTACGTCGCAATGCTCAATTCCTTGCGTCCCTGGAATACATCACTCCCCTCCCTGCAGCGCGTCGTCGTTCTTGAGGGGACCGCCGACGGCATGGTCGGATGGGACGAGTTCCTGGCGAGTGGCGATACCTTGTGTGATGGCGAGGTCGCCGCGATGCATGCAGCGGTAAGGTCCGATGATATCGCCCTCCTTCTCTACACGTCAGGTTCGACCGCGTTGCCGAAGGGCGTGCGTCTCGCCCATTGGGGGCTGCTAAAGAATTGCTGCGATATCGGCGAGCGCCAACATCTGACCGAAAATGACGTACTTTTGCTTCCGATTTCGTTGTTTTGGGGATTCGGTTGCTCCAACGCAATGATGGCCGCATTGACCCACGCGACCCACATCGTTCTATTGGAGCACTTCGATGCCGAGGCGGCGGTGTCCTTAATCGAGCGGTTTCGATGCACAGCGATATATGGCACCGCGAACATCATGCAATCGCTTCTGGACCTGCCCCGGCTGAGCGAGCGCAACATCACCACGCTCAGAACTGGTTTAACCTTTGGATCCGCTACACTCATGCGCGAGGTTATCGATAGGTTGGCGCCCGACATCTGCCATATCTTTGGATTCACAGAGGGATATGGCAATTCTACCGTTACCGACGTGGACGATCCTATCGGCAAACGCTTAACCAGCACAGGCCGCGTGTTGCCCGGCAGCGAGCTTCGCATCGTCGACCCTGCGACAGAGCAGACGCTTCCGAGCGGTCAGGAGGGAGAAATCCGCGTACGCGGCTGCATCATGGCCGGCTACCACAAAGACCCGACCGCGACGGCAAATGCGTTCGACAGAGACGGCTTTTTCCGGACTGGCGATCTTGGCGCGCTAGACGAGGACGGATATCTGCATTTTCGCGGTCGCCTGAAGGAGATGATCAAGACCGGCGGCATGAATGTATCGCCCGCAGAGGTGGAGGAGATCCTTCGCGCTCATCCCTGCGTCCGCGAAGCCTTCGTCACAGGTCTTCCAGACCCGACTCGGGAGGAAGTTGTGGGCGCCCTCATCGTGCTCGTCGATGGCGTGTCGTTTTCTGCGGACGACTTGACCGCACATTGTCGCGCGTCACTGTCCGCATTCAAGGTTCCCAGACGTTTTCAGTCCGTGTCGATGGACATGCTGCCCCTAACGACGACGCTTAAGATCCATCGCGCGCGCCTCGCCGAGTTGTTCGAATGAGCGCGGATGGTCTACTGACCTTTATCTTGCGCGAGCGCATAGAGCGCCACCGGCCCGAAGCGGGTCGACTTGGTCAGCTCAGGGAGCAGCTCAAGTGCCATCTCCCGAAACGACGAGATCGCCCGATCCTCGGCGACCGAGGACCGCGCCGTGATACTGATTGTGCGTCGGATAACAGTTTCAATCTCGGCAGAGCGCAGCTCGCAGAAGGCGTAATGCGGGCGGAAGACACTGGCTGGCATTACTGCATAACCCAAGCCAGCTCGAACCAACTCAAAGATCATCAGCGCGCCGTTGGCTTCGATCACGGGCTGGAACTTCAGGGATCGACGCTCAAAAGCTGCCTCCACAAGATAACGTATGGCATGGCGCGCGCTCGCGGCGATCAGCGGCAGTTCGGCGATCTCGGCCAAGGTCACCGGCGTCCTCCTGTCGGGCTGGATGGCAGGAGCGCCCGTCCAGCCGAACAAGCTGAATGTTTCAACCCAGAGCGGAGTAGCACTCAGCTCGGCAATTGGCGTGCTGGGGATGTCGACAATCGCGACGTCAATCACGCCGGAAAGCAGTTTTTCGATCACGTCACCGCTGAAACCCTCAACGAGTTCCAGTATTACGTTTGGATAACGTGCTCTGTAGTTTCTCACCAGGTCAGGCAGAAGGACGAACGACACGGGCGCCTGCACCGCCACGCGGAGTCTTCCCCTAACTTGACTTGCCATCGTCGCGAACGATCGACGGATGCCGTCCACATCCTCCTCAAGTCGCAGCGTGCGCTCCAGCAACACCTTTCCCGCGTCCGTAGGCGATACGCCGCGGGCGCTCCGCCGAAGCAGCGGCAATCCCAGTTCATGCTCGAGCGCGCGGACCTGCCGGCTCAGCGAAGGCTGGGCAACCATCAACTTGACGGCTGCTTTCGAGAAGCTGCCGCACTCCACTACGGTTCGAAAATACCGCAACTCCCGCAGCTCCATCCCGCTTCCTCCGAAATTCTCTTTCGCGTTTAGTAGCAGATTTCGGGGAGACTAAAGAAGCAAAATGAAAGCGTGTCCTCCATGATTTACGAACTGAGAACGTACAAGCTGAAGCTTGGTCGCCTGTCAGACTATCTCGCTATTTTCGAAGCAAAAGGCTTCCCCGTACTGAGCCGGTATGCGGAGCCGATCGGTTTTTGGTTTAGCGGACCGACCGAGACCGGGGAACTCGATCAGGTCAATCAT
The DNA here is from genome assembly GCF_043195195.1 of Roseixanthobacter psychrophilus. NCBI lineage: Bacteria > Pseudomonadati > Pseudomonadota > Alphaproteobacteria > Hyphomicrobiales > Xanthobacteraceae > Roseixanthobacter > Roseixanthobacter psychrophilus. Next base: position 43,794 of record NZ_JBAFWT010000033.1, on the reverse strand, counting down.
ATCTGGGGTTACGAGAGCGTGGAAGCGCGTATCAGCCAGCGCGCGGCGCTCTACCAGGATCCAGCCTGGATCCGTGACCTCGTACCGGCCGTTACAGACACCTTCGCCAGGCTGCACGGCCAGCTTTTTGTTCTCATGCCGGAGGCTGAGGCGACGCTCAAGCGGGCAATGTCCTCGCCGCGCGATGGCGGTCCAGTTGTGGCCAGCTTCTTACCGTCAGGACTTCCAAGCGGTCATAACCCGAGCATTGGCTATTGGCAGGCGATCACCGGCACTGTCGGACGCGGATTTGCCTTGGACCATTTGGCAGATGCGCAGCTGGACGCCTCGGCCACATTTGCGGGGACGGATCGGCAAATATGGCGGCCAACACGTTTCTCGCGGATCAAGTGAATCCGGTACTCCTCCGAGCCGGGAAACACCCATGCGGCGGCGATCTGTGCGCGCCCCCTAAATCTCGACGCATTGTTGTTGGAGTAAATCATGCTGAACATCGCTCAAGGTTACATGGAATTACGTGAGGCCGTTCGAGCCCTTTGCGTAAATTTCCCTGCTGAGTACCACCGCAAAGTGGATGAAGAACGCGCCTACCCGGGCGCGTTCGTTGACGCGCTGACGAAAGCCGGCTGGCTCGCTGCGCTCATTCCCGAGGAATACGGCGGCTCCGGACTAGGTTTGACCGAGGCCTCCATCGTCATGGAGGAGATCAACCGCGCTGGCGGAAACTCCGGCAGTTGCCATGGCCAGATGTACAATATGGGCACTTTGCTCAGGCATGGTTCGCGGGAGCAAAAGCAGCAATACCTCCCTCGTATCGCCTCCGGCGAACTGCGCTTGCAGTCCATGGCTGTTACCGAGCCAACGACGGGCACGGATACCACCAAGATTAAGACCACAGCTGTCCGGAAGGGAGACCGATATATCATAAATGGACAAAAGGTCTGGATCTCGCGCGTTCAGCATTCGGATTTAATGATTCTGCTCGCGCGCACGACGCCCCTCGCCGAGGTCAAGCGAAAATCAGAGGGCATGTCAATCTTCCTTGTGGATCTGCACGAAGCCATAGGCCATGGAATGACAGCAAGGCCCATTCCGAACATGGTCAACCACGAAACGAACGAGCTGTTCTTCGATAATCTTGAGATACCGGCAGAGAATCTGATCGGCGAGGAAGGGTTTGGGTTTAAGTATATTCTCGATGGCCTGAATGCCGAACGCACCCTGATTGCAGCCGAATGCATCGGCGATGGCTACTGGTTCATAGACAAGGTTGTGCCCTACGCCAAGGAGCGGATGGTGTTCGGGCGGCCCATCGGCCAAAATCAGGGCGTGCAGTTCCCAATCGCGCAAGCGTATATCGATATTGAGGCGGCAAACATCATGCGCTTCGACGCCTGTCGCCGGTTCGATGCGGGCGAGTCCTGCGGCGCGCAAGTTAACATGGCGAAATACCTAGCGGCCGAGGCATCCTGGAAGGCGGCGAATGCGTGTCTTCAATTCCATGGTGGATTTGGGTTCGCTGCCGAATACGATGTTGAGCGCAAATTTCGCGAGACGCGGCTTTATCAAGTGGCGCCGATCAGCACCAATCTCATTCTGAGCTTTATCGCCGAGCATGTGCTCGGCATGCCGAGGTCATATTGATGACCGCGCCCGGCCAGCCCGTGATCGATATGGCCCGCCTCAAATCCTGGATCGGCCGCGAGGACACCGGTGCCGAGGTCATCAGCGAGGATCTCGCGCGCAAATACCACGCCATGTTCGATGCGCCCGGCACGCCGCCGGCCCATGGCGAGCCCGTGCCGCGCCTGATCCACTTCTGCCTGGCCCAGCCGGCCGTGCCGACGGCGGAACTCGGGCCGGACGGCCATCCCACACGCGGCGGCTTCCTGCCGCCGGTGCCGCTGCCGCGGCGCATGTGGGCAGGCGGCGCGCTCACCTTCCACGGCGACCTGAAGGTGGGCGACGGCGTGAAGCGGGTCTCGCGCATCGCCGACGTGGCGTTGAAAGATGGCCGGACCGGGCCGCTCTGCTTCGTCACGGTAGAGCACCGTGTCGAGGCAAACGGCGTGCTGGCGATCGAGGAGCGGCAGGACGTCGTCTATCGCGGCGCCGACATCCCGGCCAGCTCCGGCAACGCGCCGTCGCCGGCTGAGACGGGCGACCACGTCAAGCCGATGACTGCCGGCACGCCCCTGCTGTTCCGGTATTCGGCGCTGACCTTCAACGCCCATCGGATCCATTACGACCGGCCCTACGCGACCGAGGTCGAAGGCTATCCGGCTCTCGTCGTCCAGGGCCCTATGCAGGCGGCTCTGCTCTGTACTTATGCCGCCGAACTCCGCGGGGCGCCCCCTGCGCGCTTCAGCTTCCGCGGCCTCTCCCCTCTGTTCGACACCGACACCTTCGCGCTACACGCGACAGCCGACGCAGACGGGCTGAAGCTGTGGACCGCGCGCGAAGGGGGGCCAGTCTCCATGGCTGCGGAGGCCTCGTGGTGACCGCGCCGGCGCTTGATTTTGTGGTCTCGCTGTTCGTGCCGGCCGATCGTCCGGAGCGGTTCGAGAAGGCCGCCGCAGCCGGTGCCGATGCAGTCATCCTCGACCTCGAGGATGCGGTGGCGGCCGACGCCAAGGACGCGGCGCGCGCAGCTCTGCGCTCCGGTTTCGCATCGGTTCCGGTCCTCGTGCGCGTGAACGGGCTCGGAACTCCCTGGCATGCCGCCGACGTGGCGGCGCTTGCCGGGCACGGCATTTCCGGCGTCATGGTGCCGAAGGTGGAGGCGAGCGAGGCGTTCACATCGCTGTGCAGAGCCTCGCCCGTTCCCGTGGTCGCTCTGGTGGAAAGCGCGCGGGGCCTCGCTGACGCTCGCCACCTCGCCACCTCGCCACCTCGCCACCTCGCCACCTCGCCACCTCGCCGAAACGGCGTATGTCGCCCGCATCGCCTTCGGTAGCATCGACTTCTGCGCCGACATCGGGCTGCGCGCATATCCGCGAGGCGCTGCTCGCGGCCCGCAGCGAACTCGTGCTCGCTTCCCGCCTTGCCGGTCTCGCCGCGCCGGTGGATGGCGTGACGACGAGCATCGATGATGCCAGCGCGATCTCGGCCGATGCCCGTCACGCGCGCGATCTGGGCTTCGGTGGCAAGCTCGCCATCCACCCCCGCCAGATTGTGCCGATCCGCGCCGGCTTCGCACCGGACGACGCCGAGGTCGCCTGGGCGCGGAAAGTTCTCGCCAGCCAGGACGGTGCGGCAGCCATCGACAGGGCGATGGTCGACGCGCCTGTCCGGATCCGCGCCCGGGCCATCCTCGGCCGGCTTAGGAGATCGCCTTCCCCATCTCCAGATTCATACACAATCTCGTCGGCGTGAAGGGCTCCAAGACCATCGTCGTTGTCAGCAAGGACGAGGAAGCCCCCAGAGACGATGTCGCGGTGTGGAGAGCATCGCGTCGTTGTACTCTTCGGCAGCGACGACAAAGCGCGGGCCTTCACGCGGCATAGGGCTTGGGCTTTCCGCACCGTTTCACGATTCCACCAGCGGCCTTCCTTCGTCAGTCCATTGGACTGCTTGTGATTGCGTGTTCCGCGCCGACGAGGGCTGGCAACTTTCTGTTTGCCAGTGAAGCCGGTTGGCAAGGACGGCAAGGCAGAACCGGAAGTGACCGGCCCTGCCTCCCGGGTGAACCAGGCCAATGCGGCCGCCAGCGTTCAGCCCGTGCGCAGCGGCTTCATCAACGCCATGCAGGTCTATCCCTTCGTCGAGGGCGCCCTCTATCAAGTCTATGCCGCGCCCGGACAGGTCACGGACATCGCCCTGCAGCCCGGCGAACAACTGGTGGGCACGGGGCTCGTGGCTGCCGGCGACACGGTACGCTGGATCATCGGCGACACCGAGAGCGGCGCGGGAACGGCCAAGCAGGTCCACATCCTGGTGAAGCCCACGCGACCGGACCTCACCAGAAATCTCGTCATCAACACCAATCTGCGCACCTATCACATGGAACTGCGCTCCACCGAGAAGACCTACATGGCCTCGGTTTCCTGGCAGTATCCCCAGGACCAGCTTATCGCCCTGAGGCGCCAGAATGCCGAGACACAGGCGGTGCAGCCCGTCGCCACCGGCATCGACCTGACCAAAGTGAACTTCCGCTACGAGGTGACGGGCGACCGGGCGCCCTGGCGGCCCCTGCGCGCCTTCGACGACGGCCAGCAGGTGTTCATCGAGTTTCCTCGCGGCATCGCCCGGGGCGAGATGCCGCCAATCTTCGTGGTCGGCCCGCAAGGCGACACTTCCGAACTCGTGAACTATCGCGTGCGCGGCAGCTACATGATCGTCGACCGCCTCTGCCGGAGCACGGGCTATCCGCAGAGCGTCCGGGTGGATCAGGGATCCGAGTTCGTCAGTCGGGATCTTGACCTGTGGGCGTATAAGAAAGGCGTGGTGCTGGACTTCTCGCGGTCTGGCAAGCCGACGGACAACGGCTTCATCGAGTCCTTCAACGGCAAGTTCCGGGCGGAATGCCTGAATACGCACTGGTGCAAGAGCCTTCACGACGCGTAGGCGAAAATGGAGGCTTGGCGTAGAGACTACAACGAGGTTCGGCCGCACAGCTCGATCGGCAACAAGCCGCCGATCCCGCTCATGAATGGCTCTCCGGCATCCCCGCCGGAATGAGCCCTAACCCCGGAATTTTCCAGCTCCGAATGGCCTAGAAATGGGGAGCGCTTCAAGTTGGGCCAGAGCTAACTTCAAACCGGATTAGGTCGTAGGGGCGACGTCACTGGCGCAGAGTTCATGCTGATCGACGGCATGGGACACCACCTGCCGGCCGCGCTGCATCGCACGGTCACGGATGCCATCGACCGCGTGGCGAGAAGGGCACCGCCGAACACCCGGTGACACCACGCGAAGCGCGCAAATGCTGGCGCGAGAGCGCGCCGGCCTGCGATATTATTGTTGCTGGACTTTCATTTCATCTAAAGGCCGCGTTGGATGGCCATCGCGACAGCGCCAACCAATCGATCGTCCGGGAAAAGCCCCAAGGAGTGGAGCGCGCGCAGCCTTGTTTCAAAGTCGGCATAGCTCGGCGTCGCGTAGGACTCGCGCGCAAGCGTTTGTAGCTCACGGCCGATGGCCTGAATGCGCTCCATCCGAGCCCGCTCCTCCTCCGGGCTGGGCCATCCCGGCCCATCCCGAGCGGCCTTGTCGGCGTGTGCCAGGACCCAGCGCGCCACCGCCTCCAGGGCGCCGGCGGCGCTGGCAATAAGGCTGTAGCTGGTGCTCCGCCCGCCGGCCGGATCCCGGGCCAGAATGCCCTTGCCACACAGGTTCTCAATGTCCCGGGCGGCGGTGTCCTGCGAGCACTTGGCGAGGGTGGCGTATTTGGACGAGGTCAGCTTGCCTTCGAAGCCGTTGAGCAGGCGGTTGACCACGAGGCGCTGGCGTGGGTTAAGGGCGCTCCCGGCATGGGCCTCCCAGAACCGCGCCTTGCGCAGAACCGTGGCAAGGACCGCCTCCGCCCCATGGAAGGCGCGGTCCAGGCATTCCAGGAACCAAGCGAGCCACGCCGTGATATCGAGATCACCCTTCTGGGTTCGCTCCAGGGTCTCGTAATAGGTTGTCCGTTCGATCCGGATCTGCGCGGACATGCTGTAGAACCGCTGAGGCGAACTCTCCGAGCGCGCCAGCGCCATGTCGGCGATGGCGCGGGCGATGCGCCCGTTGCCATCCTCGAACGGGTGGATGGTGACGAACCACAGATGGGCTACGGCCGCGAACAGGACGGGATCGATGCCGCTGGGCGCGTTGAACCACGCGAGAAACGCCTGCATCTCGGCCGGGAGGCGCTCCGCGCCCGGCGCTTCGAAATGGACACGCTCGCGCCCGATCGGCCCGGAAACGACCTGCATCGGCCCGGATTGTCCGGTGCGCCACGCGCCTACGGTGATCTTGGCCATGCCGCTGCGACCGGTGGGAAACAGCGCGGCATGCCAGCCGAACAGCCGCTCCTCGGTCAGGGGGGCACGGTAGTTCTGGGTCGCGTCCAACATCATCTCCACGACCCCTTCGACATGGCGATCCACCGGGGCGAGTGCCCCGATGTCCATGCCGAGGCGCCGCGCGATCGAGGAGCGCACCTGCGCGCGGTCGAGCCGCTCGCCCTCGATGTCGCTGGATTTGAGGACCTCTTCGGTCAGGGATTGCAGGACGGCTTCGCCGCGGAGCTCGAAGCCGAGCCCCTCCATGCGGCCGACCAATCGCCCCTGGTGATGCCGCACGGCCGCCAGCGGCGCGGTCAGGGCCGCGTGATCCCAGCGAAGCTGGGGCCAGTCGGGCCGCTCATGGATATAGGTTAGCATTCTCCGCGCTCCATGCGGAGAATGTGAGGGCCAATCTCCGCAAGCGCAAGAGGCGATATCCGCAATTTATGCGGAGTATACCAAGTGCAATCTCCGCATCGTACACCGGCCCGGCGGGTCGACGCCGATCGTGGCCGTCCGCCAACCGCTTCAGCTCGCTGGCCGATGGAGCCGGACTCCGCTCCGCCGTGTCACGATTCTGCCTGCGGCACTCCCTGATCCGTCTCCCGAAATTCCTGCGACTGGCGCGCCCCACGCCGAGGAGGACGCGCAGATGCCCCCTTGCCGTCGAGGATGTCGGCCATCTCATCCGCGATACGGTCCGCCGCGAGCCGCAGCGCTTCGTCGATGTGGATGTAGCGCTGCGTCACGCCGCGCGCCGCGTGGCCGAGCAGCGCCGCGATGGTCAACTCGGAAAAGCCGAGGTCGCCGGCGACGCTGGCGAAGGTATGGCGCAGGGTATGCGGGGTGACGTCCTCCAGCCGCGCCATCGCGCAAACGCGATCGAGCACGCGCACGATCCCGACGAAATGCCCTTCACCCCAGTCGGCCGGGAAGAAGAAGCGCGAGCCGGCCTGTGGTTGAGCCAGCAGCAAGTCGATGGCGGCGCGGCCGATGACCCGCGTCTGCGCGCCGCTCTTCGTGTCGGGAAATCGGATCGAGCCTTCCTCGTCATGGAGCCAGGCATGCTCCAAAGCGAGCCCCTCCATGCGGCGCAGCCCCGTCATCAGAAAGAAGCGGATCGCCGCGAGGCCGGTCGGGTGCTCCCCCTCCTGCTCCGCGGCCCGGATCGCTTGGCCGAGCTTTTCGATCTCGGCGCGACTCAGCCGGCGGTCGCGCGGCGTGCTGGCGAGGCGACGCACGCCCCGCGCCGGGTTACTCTCGATCTTTCCCAGCCGGACACCGTGCTCGAAGATCGCGTGCAGAGTCGACATGGTCCGCGCAGCGACGCCCTCGCCGCCCGTCGCGGCACCGCCGCGACTGCCGGTGCGGGGCTTGGACGTCTTGCCCGCCGCGATGTCGGCCTGTGCCCCCTCGATATCGCCGAGCTTGAGCGCGCTGACCGCGCGCTTCCCGAGGAGCGGCCGGACATGCACGTCGATGCGGCTGCGATCCATGGCAAGCGTTGACGCTTTGATGGGGCGGCGTCTCTTACCGAGGATCCGGCCGGCCTCCGCCTCGGCCAGATACCAGTCGCACACCTCAGCAACGGTGATGGCGTCACTGGCCGCCGCTTGCTTTTCCTCGAGAGGGTCGACGCCCCTGGCGATCCGGCCGAGGACGTTCTTCGCCTCGCGCCGCGCCTCCTCCAAGGTCATGACGCCGTAGCGGCCGATCATAATGCGACGGCTGCGGCCTTGGGCGTTGCGATATTGGACGACGAAGGTCTTCAAGCCCGAGGCGACGACCTTGACGCCGAAGCCCCGGAGCTCCTGATCCCACTCGATCGAATACGAACCTTTGACCCCAACCTTCGAAGGTTTCAGAGCATCGACCGTCTGTTTCGTGAGCTTTGCCATTATATGTCAGTGTGTTAGCTGAATTTTGCTTACTTTATCACGAGCCGCCCGCCGGAGTAAGCAGAAAGTCAGCCTTTCAGGGCGCGTTCAGAAGCGCCCTGAGGGAGGATCGGCGGCGGAAATTATGAAAAATATAATGTTATTACAGTATGTAATACGAGACCATCGCAATTCTTCGCAGCGTAGCGCAAGCGCCGGTGGCACCTTGCCAAGGTTGGTGTCGTGGGTTCGAATCCCATCGCCAGCTCAAAATTTTCCCAAGAAAATCAGACAGCTAGCAAACGCCTTTCGGGGCGTTTTCTGCTTCCGTTACACTCGGCTGTGCGGCGTGGAAGCGGAATGGAAGCATCGGGACGAAAGTCGCCGGCTGTCATGGCGGGCGCTCGGCGGCTCTCCGTCGTCGCGGGCAAGCGAGAGCCTGACCTTCTCCGCATTCAAATGAGCCCCGGCTTGGGCTCAGGTCATCTGCGGAGGAGGCCCCCCAGTCATCTCTCGTATCTCGGGAGTGTCAAAGAGTGAGAGGTTGACCGGGTTTGCCATGGACCTGCCGGCGGCGCCGTCGGCCTTGATCCAAGTGGATGCGGTCGACTCGCGCGCCGCCCACGGAGTGGACGATGGCGGCTCAGTTGGACACCACGCACGTCCTCGACCATCGGCCGCGCCGGTCGGCGCTGAAGTCACGCTGAGCGTTTCGCTCGCTCCCAGTCCATCGGAGCTCTAGAGCTCCGGCCGCGGAGCCCGGGGCTCAGCGATCAGGCGACGAGAAGGTTCGCGAGGAGGCAAGCTGCGGATCCAGGTGATCGAAGGACAACCATGGGCCCAGGCGTGCGAGCAGGCATTGCATCAGGCGATTGTGATGGCGGAAGCGAATGGTTGAAGGGACCAGACGGCTGCCGAAGCGCAGCTTGGAGGCGTAGGCGGTCTGCCCGGTCTGCAACTCGCCTACGGCCCGCTCCAGGCAGAAGCGCACGTTCGCCATCCAGCTGACCGCATAGAGATTGTGCTCGCGCGCCAGCGGGTCGCGCATGCCCAGGAACTTGTCGATCACCCGGTCCGGTTCGACGAGAAGCAGGTTGAAGGCCGCGAGGGTATCGCCGACAAAGTAGAGGGCGAAGACGGCGCGCTCTCCGAGCGCCTCGGCGACGGCCGCGAAATAGCCCGGCGGCAGCACTTCGAGGTCTCCATAGTCGAGGCTGCTGCGCGCGCGCGTTGCCTCGTAGAGAGCTTCGATCTGCCCCTCCAGCCCGGCGATGCCGATGCGATGCTCGATGCGCACCGCGCCGGCCTTCGCGAGCTTGCGGCGGATGTCCTTGCGCGTCGCCCCGGAGAGCGATGCAAGATAGCCCTCCGCGTCGGCGAAGGGCAGGTCGAGCGTGGCGACCGGCAGGCTGTTGAGGCGCGCGAAACCGGCGCGCCGGAGCATCGGCGCGAGCGCCGCATCCTCACGAGGGGCGAGATCCTTGAACGCGACGAGATGCGCGCCTCGCGCCCGTGCCTCGTCCTCCAGCGCGGCCAGCAAGGCCTCCATCGCGCCAGCGCGGGCCGTCGCATCGAGGCGCGAGGCGAAGCCGAGGTGGCAGCGCTCCGCATAAGGCGAGCCGACGCACAGCACCCGGAGCGCCGCGAGGCCGGGCACCAGCCGGAAGGCCGCTTCCGCCCACCGCCGCGCACGCCCCTGCAACGGCGTATCGAACCGGTAGGCGAAGGGAAAGACCGGCGCCACGGCAGCGACGCCGACCGGATCCGTGACGACCACCGCTCCGCAGCACAGGCCGACACCGGAGGCGACGGCCGCGCCGTCGCAGGCGCTGAAATAGGCGTGGTTTTCCGCCTCGCCCGGCAGGCAGGCGTCCCAATCCGACGCCGCGATCTCGGCGATGCTGACGACGACCCGCCCCGCGAACATCGTCATTGCCCCGCGACCACGCGCGCACGGCCGGGCCGCACGGAGCCGCCCGCGGCCGCGAGGCGATTTGCGAGGGCGAGCGTGCGGTCCACCACGATGCCGCGCTGCTGGTCGATGGTGACGAGGTGATAGCAATCGTCGAGGATCACCGCATCGACGAGCCCACCCAGGCGATGCTGGATCTCGAAGGCGTTGGAGAGCCCGGCGATATCGTCCTCGCGCGCATGCACGAGCAGCGCCGGGCAGGTGACGGCGGGCATCCGCGCGCGCGTCGCCGCGACAAGCCGCCAGAGCTGCTGGAGCGCCCGCGCGGGCGTGCCCTCCAGCCCGGCCAGCCCCGTGTCGCCGGAGGCCATCGCCTCCATGATCGTCTGGCGGGTGCGCCTGTGCTTGATGCCGTAGGGCTCGCGCTCGGAAAAGCTGTAGCGGCGGCCGAGCGGCGTGTTGATCAGCCACTTCAGCAGGAAGGCGTAGCGCGGGATCGACCAGCCGTCGTAGCGCAGGGTCGGCGCGTAGAGCGCGAGGCCGTCCACCTCGGCGGGGCGCTCGGCGGCGACGTGGATGGCCAGCACCGCGCCCATGGAGAGCCCGCCGACGATCACCCGGTCGCACTCGGCGTGGAGGGAGGCCAGCGCATCGAGGGCGCTCTGCGCCCAGTCGCGCCAGCCGGTGGCGAGCAGGTCCCCCTCGCTGCCGCAATGGCCGACGAGCTGCGGGCAATGCACCGTGTGGCCGGCGACGTTGAGCGCCCGCGCGATGAGCTTCAGCTCCACCGGCGTGCCGCCGAGGCCGTGGAGCAGCAGGAAGCCGGTTCGCCCGCCGGCCAGCCTTATGCCGTGGTCGGCCGTGGCGAACCGGGCCGCAGGACCGTCCTCGTTTCGCGACGGGCGCGCGTTCCTCGACATTATGACAGCACCCGGTCGAAGAGGTCGATGAGCGCGGCATTCACCCGCGCATTGACGGCGAGGTCGTCGGCGCTGGGGCGCAGGAGCGGCGGATGGTCGAACCTGGCGAGGGCCGCGCGGAACGGGTCGGAAAAGCGCGGCTCCGACCAGTCGCCGCAGACATCCACGCCGGCGATCCGGCGCGTGCCGGCAAGGCGCTCGACAGCCGCCAGCAGATGGCCGAGCGGCAAGGCGCCCTGGTCCCAGTTGGTCAGCGCATCGCCGCGCGCGAGCACATCCTTGTCGATGGTGATCCATACCGCGCGGGTCGGAATTTCCTCGACGAGCTCGTCGAGGAAGTCCGTCCAGCTTTCCTCGGCCAGATTGCGCCAGTGCAGATGGTCGCCCTCCTGCCGGTAGCACCGCGTGTGGCCGTAGCGACCCCAGACGCGCGACGGGGGATGCCGCCAGGGATAGAGCGCGATGCGCCCGTCGCGGACCGCCGCCAGATTCGCGAACTGCAATTCGGGCCGCACCAGATCGCTGCTGCACGGGCCGATGGTCACCACCTTGCACACCTGCCGCAGGCTCAGCGCCCGGTTGACCCAGGCGCCGCAATTGTGCGTGGCGGGGAACCGCACCCAGTCGGGATGATTGTCGAAATGGACGATAGTGACGGGCTCGTCCAGCGCCGCCACGAACCCAGCCGTCAGGTGATGGAAGTCGCCCGAACCATAGAAGGTGACGGTCGCGCCCGCCCCGCCCTCCGCCGGCGGGAGCCGGGAGGCGAGGCGGCGCAGCGCCCCGCGGCTCGCGACGATGCGCAGGCTTCCGGCGAGGTCGACGGCATCGATGCGGGTGGCCGTCCCCGCATCGATGCGCCGGCGCAGCGGCTCCTGCGACGGCAGGCTGCCGTCCAGATCGATCACATGAAACCGCGCCATGGCCGCGCCCATCAAGCCGCCGCGACGCGGGCGAGCAGTTGGTCGAGCAGAGCGATGGCGAGATCGATCTCGGCATAGCTCATGGTCAGCGCCGGCGCGAGGGTGATGACGTTCTTGTGGTAGCCGCCGATGTCGAGCACGAGCCCGTAGCGGCGGCCGGCGACTTCGAGATCGGCCTTCATGCCCTCGTCGCACATGAGGTCCACGAGGCGCTTCGCCGGCGTATAGCTGTCGTGCGCCTCGCAGATCTCCATGCGCAGCGCCATGCCGAGCCCGTCCACGTCGCCGATGATCCTGTGGCGGCGCTGCAAGTCCCTGAGACCCTCCAGGAAATACGCGCCCTTGGCCATGACCATGGGCTCGTACTCCTCCTCGGCCATCATCTTCATCGCCTCCAGTGCGACGGCGGTGCCGAGCGGATTGGCGTTGAAGGTCGAATGGGTGGAGCCGGCCGGGAAGATGGTGGGGTTGATGAGCTCTTCCTTCGCCCAGACGCCGGACAGGGGATTGAGGCCGTTGGTGACCGCCTTGCCGAAGACGATCATGTCCGGCTGCACACCGAAATGCTCGATCGACCAGAGTTTTCCGGTCCGGTAGAAGCCCATCTGGATCTCGTCGACGACCAGCAGGATGCCGTGATCGTCGAGCACCTTCTTCAGCCCCGTGAAGAAATTGGGCGGGGGAATGACGTAGCCGCCCGTGCCCTGCAAGGGCTCCACATAGAAGGCCGCGTATTCCGCCTCGCCGAGCTTGGGGTCCCAGACGCCATTGTACTCGCTCTCGAACAGCCGGGCGAACTGCGCGACGCAATGTTCGCCATACTCCTCCTTGCTCATGCCCTTCGGCCCCCGAAAATGGTAGGGAAAGGGGATGAACTGCGCGCGCTCGCCGAAATGGCCGAAGCGGCGGCGATAGCGGTAGGACGAGGTGATGGCGGACGCCCCGAGCGTTCGGCCGTGATAGCCGCCCTCGAAGGCGAACATCAGGCTTTTGCCGTTGCTGGCGTTGCGCACGATCTTGAGGGAATCCTCCACCGCCTGGGCGCCGCCGACATTGAAATGCACCCGTCCCTTGGCCCCGAACTTGGCCTCGGCATCCTTCGCGATCATCGCCGCGAGCTCGATCTTCTCGCGATGGAGATACTGGCTGGCGACCTGCGGCAGCGTGTCGATCTGGCGCTTCAGCGCGGCGTTGAGGCGCGGGTTGGCGTAGCCGAAGTTGACCGCCGAATACCACATCTGCAAGTCGAGGAAGCGGTTTCCGGCCGCATCCAGCATGAAGGACCCTTCGCAGCCCGAGAAGATCTTCGGGAACTGCGTGTAATGGACCGTATCGCCATGGGAGCAATACACGGCCTCAAGCGCGAGCAGGCGCGCCTCCTCTGCTGCGAGGCCGGCGCGCGTCTCCGCGCTGGCGGCGGGCGAACGGTCGTGCTGGAGAACGGCGTTATCCATTGATCTTGTCCTCGAGTTGACGGGGTGCGGCCAGCAGCGGCGCGCCGGCCAGAACGGCTTCCAAGCGCGCGCTGGCGTCCGCAAAATCCGCGATGGGGTGGTGGGGGATGCCGGCCTGCGCGCAGTGGGCCACGAGGCTCGCCTTGGCAAAGACAAGGTCGGCTTCGCCCGCCACGCAGAAATCCGAGCGTCCGTCGCCCACCAGCAGGTTCAGCGGCCGCGCCAGCTGCGCGGCGACACGGCACTTGCAGGTGCCGCTGCCACAGGTCCCGCCCGGCGCCGCATGAGGCGACAGCAGCCGCCAGCGGTCGCTGCCCATCCACCGCAGCTCGTTGGCGACCACCGGGATATGGCCAAGGCCGGCGCGCGCCATGACCGTGCGGATTGTCCTGTCGAGGCCGTCGGAGACGATGGTGAGGGGGATGGCGTGGCGCCGGCAGAGGCGCGCGAAGTCCGGGAAGCCGGGGTCGATCGCCGTCGTGGCGGCGAAGGTGTCGAGCACGTCGGGTGAGACGCGCAGCAGATCGACCTGCCGGGCCATGCAGGCGCGCGAGCCGATACGGCCGGCGTGCCATTCGGCCTCGATCTCCTCCCAGCCCGGCGCGGCGAAGCGTTCGAGCACGCGATCGGTCGAGTCCTTGACGGAGATCGTGCCGTCGAAATCGACGATGGCCTGCCAGAGGGACGGCGGCGAGTGTTGCGCAGGGGGCAAGGCGGGCCTCACAGGGACGCGAGCGGGTGAGCCTCCACGATCAGCACGGCATTGACGCCGCCGAACGCGAAGCTGTTGCTGAGGCCGATCGCGCCGGCGATCGGCTGGTTCTGGGCGCTGATGGCCAGCGGATATTCGGCCTGCGCCGCCTCGAAGCCGAGGGTGCCCGGCGCGGTGCGGAACTGGAGGGCGAGGATCGTCGCGGCAAGCTCGACGGCGCCGGAGGCCCCCAGCGTGTGGCCATGGACCGGCTTGGTCGCGGAGAGCGGAATGCGCGACGCATCGGCGCCCAAGACCGCCTGAAGGGCCTCAGCCTCGGCGGCGTCGTTCAGCCGTGTGCCGGTGCCATGGGCGTTCACGTGGCAGATCTCATGCGGCGCGAGGCCGGCATCATTCAGGGCGGCACGGATGGCCGCCGCCGCGCCACCGGCATCCGGGCGCACCAGATCGGCGGCGTCGGAAGTCGTCCCGTAGCCGCGCAGGCGCGCGAGGACCGGCGCCCCCCGGCGCGCCGCCGCCGCGTCGCTCTCCAGCACGAACACGGCCGCCCCCTCGCCCAGCACCATGCCGTCGCGGTCCACGCAGAAGGGCCGGCAGCGGGTCGAGGTCAAGACGCGCATGGCCTGCCAGCTCTCAAGGGCGCACGGTGTGAGCGAGGCCTCGGCTCCCCCCACGAGCACGCGATCGGCGAGGCCGGTCCGGATCAAGATCATGCCGAGCCCGATGGCCTGCGCGCCCGAGGCGCATGCGCTCGATATGGCGAGGACGGTTCCCCGGCAGCCCCAGCGGCGGCTGAGCAGCGCGGGGGCCGCATGGGCCATCAGCCGGGGAATGGTGAGGGGATCGGGCCGTCGCTGCTCCACATAGAGCCCGTGGTGGCTGTCGTCGATGGAAGTGGCACCGCCGATGCCGGTTCCCAGCACCACCGAAGTCCGCGCGCCCGCCAACTCTTCCGTGTCGAGCCCGGCCGCAGCGACCGCTTCCTCCGCGGCCAGCAAGGCCAGCACGCTGAAGCGGTCATAGGCGCGCCGGCCGCCGGCCGTCTCCGCCGCATTGCCCGGGAGATCGCCGATCTGCGCGGCCCGGAACGCGCGGCGGCCGAAGGCCCGCGGCAGCACGACCTCGCCGATGGCGCTGCGCCCCTCGAACAGCGCGCGGGCGAAGGCGTTCCGGTCGAATCCGGCGGCTGAGACGACGCCGAAGCCGGTGATCGCGACACTGCTCATGACTGCAGCGCAGGCGTCGCGCGCTTGATGGAGTCCGCGAGCAAAACCACGAGTTCACCGAGATTGCGCGCCTCGCCCCAGCGCAGCTCGCTTCCGATCTCGATGTCAAAGGCCTGCTCGATTCCGTTGATCACCATGACCGCTTCGAGCGAGTCGAAATCCAGCTCGTCGAGGGTAGCAGCGGGTTTCATCGTGGCGCGGTCCAGCATGCCTTCCCTTGCGATCAGGTCCACGAGGCGCGCGACGAGCTCGGGCTCGACGGAAGAGGGCCAGGCGTCGTCGGGCAGATTGGCTGACAATGGGGATCTCCGATCCGAATGCTTCTGAGGAGAGCGATGCGGCCGGCGGATTACGCGGGCATTACGTGCGATTTCTGCGCCTTACCTTCACGGATTGTGAAAGCGCACATAGACGCGCTGGCCGATCAGGAACAGCTCCGGCCGGTCGATTTCGAGGACGCCGTCCGCCACGCGCACGTCGGCGCGCTCGGTCGGCCCCTCGCCCGTGCGGCGGTTGTCGAGGAAGGCGCCGACCCTCAGAACACGGCCGGGCGCGCTCGTGCGCTCGTCGCTCTCCGCGACGATCTCGGCGGTCATGCCCGGCTTCACCAGCCGAACGAAATTCTCCTGGATCTCCGCCCGCACGATCAGCGGCGCATCAGGGATCACGACGAACATCTCCGTCGCCGCGCTGGCGGACACGATGTCGCCCGGCTTCACCGACCGGCGCGCGACACGCCCGGCGAGCGGCGCGCGCACCTCGCGGCGCTCGCGCTCGTAAAGGGCGCTGTCGCGGCGGGCGAGCGCGAGCGCGGACGCGGCCTCGGCGCCTTTCAGCTCGCCGGTCAGCGTGGCCATCGCCGCCTCGGCCTCGTCGAGGGCCTGCGCCGAGACCGCCTGCTCCTTCGCCGCGCGGCGGGTGCGATCGAGGCCGCGCTGCTGTATGGCGCGCCGCCGCTCCAGCGCCGCCTGCCGGGCCTTCGCTTCATCGAGCGCAGCCTCGGCCGCGGCGAGGGCGAAGGTGGCCTCCCGCGCCGAGAGCCGCGCCAGAACGGTGCCGGCCTCGACGCGCTGGCCCTCGGCCACCAGTACCTCCTGAACCTCGCCGTCCCGCGTGGCGAGAATGCGCGACAGGCCGCCCTCCACCTCCACGCGCCCGCGCGCCGCCGCGATCACGGGCGCGCCGTCCGGCTGCGGCTCGGCGTCGACCCGGCTGCTGTTGATCACCATCACGATGCCAGCAATGATGCAGACGGCGAGCGCCAGCACCACGGGGGCGACGGTCGCGAAACGCAAGAGCTTCATGGGCGGGTCTCCGTGGCGCCGGATCTAAAAGGGCCGCGACTGTCGCGGCGGAGCCGGCCGTCCTCCATCTCGATGACGCGGTCGGCGCGAGCGATCAGGCGCGGGTCGTGCGAGACGCAGACGACGATGGTGCCGCTGCGGTGGGCGATCTCGCGGAGCAGGTCCGTGACGATGGCGCCGTTCACGCTGTCGAGGGCGCTGGTCGGCTCGTCGGCGAACAGCAGGCGCGGGCGCTTGACGATGGCGCGCGCGATCGCCACCCGCTGCTTCTCGCCCCCCGACAGCTCGGCGGGGCGCAGATGCTGCCGCTGGCCGAGCCCCACCATGCCGAGCACCCGGGCGGCCGCGCGCCGGCCCACGTCGTGCGGGATGCCGCAATAGTCGAGCACGAGCTGCACCTGTTCCAGCGCGTCGAGCGCCGGAAACAGGTTGAAACCCTGGAAGACGAAGCCGCAATGGACAAGGCGGAAGGCGTCCCGCGCGGCATCGTCGAGCGCGCAGAGGTCGGTTCCGAGCGCGCGCACCTCGCCGTGATCCGGGCGCGACAGGCCGCTCATCAGCGACAGCAGAGTACTCTTGCCGCAGCCAGAGGGACCGCTGATGAGGGAGAGCTCCCCCGGATAGAGCGCGAGCGAGACATCGCTCAGGGCCTGCGTCCGGATGGACTGGACGACATAGGATTTCTCCAGCCCCCGCACGCGCAAAGAGACGTCGGCCATCATCGCAGCAGCGCCGCTGGATCGGCATGGCGCAGCCGGCGCAGCGCGAGCACGCCCGCAAGCAGCGCAACCGACAGGACGAGCCCGCCGGACAGCGCCATAATGCCGGGGCCGAGCGCGAAGGGGATGCCGTTGAGATAGGCCAGCACCGCGGCGAGCAGGCTGCCGGCCAACCCCAGCACCAGGCCGACCGCGCCGACCCACGCCGCCTGCTCGACCACGATGCGGCGCAGCTTCGGAAACGGAACGCCGATGGCCCGCAGCGTGGCGTATTGCGGCGTCGAGGCCGCGACGGCGGCCGTGAGGGTCTGGCTGGTGATCAGCGTGCCCACCAGCAGGGCGACGATGGTTGCGAAGATGAAGCCGACACCGGCGCCCGACTCCAGCAGCCAGTAGCGCACGGAGCGGCCGGCCAGATCGTCTGCGGTCCAGACCTCGAAGCGCTTTCGGGTCTCGGGTTGCGAGAACCGGGCCTTCACCGCCCGCGCCGCGCCGGCGGAGCGCAGGGCCGCGAGATAGTAGGTGATGTCGCCAGCGGCCGCGAGCGAACGGTCGAGCGCCCTGACTGTCGTGAGGGACGCGACGATGTTGACGCCGCCCATGGCGCGCATGCCGTCCGTCGTGCCGACGACCCGGACCCGCTGCCCGTTGATCTCGGCGGCGCCGCCGATGGCCGTCCCGAGCTTGTCGAGGTCCGCCGCGTCGACCAGTACGGTCGCCGGCTCCGTCAGCAGCGCACGCTCGGAGTGTCGCATCGCCTCGGCGAGGCCCAGCCCGTCCGGCCGCGTATCGATGCCGATGAGCGTCACGCTGACGCCGCCGCCGCGCGGGCCGCGCCAGTCTCCGGAGCCCAGCAGGAGGGGTTCGACGCGCAGGATCCGCGGATCGACCAGCAACTCGGCGGCGGCGCCGGCATCGATGCTGCGACCGAGATCGGCGCTCTGCGTCCCCGGAAAGCCGATCCACAGATCGGCGCGCGACTGCGTGACCGGCAGCGCGTTGGTGCCGACGATGCCGAGCAGCAATGCGCCCTGCACGATGATGAGAACGCCGGAAAAGCCCACGGACATCACCGCCGGCAGGAAGCGACGCCATTCGTGAACCAGCGTCTTGCGGGCGAGCGCGACCGCCATCAACCCCGTGCCTCCTGTGCCAGGGAAGGCGCGGCCGCGCCCAGCGCCTTGTAGAGCGCGACGGTCGCCAGCCCCTCGGCCTCCTGCGCCACGGCGAGGCGGCGCAGCGCCTGGATCAGGCCGGCGTCCGCGTCCGCGTGGCCGCCCGCATCCGCAAGCCCCTCCCGATAGAGCACGCCGAGCCGGCGGGCCTGCTGGCGGTCGGCCTCGATCGCCGCCGCAAGGCCTATCGTCGCCCTGCGCGCCGCGCGCCAGTTCGCAAGCGCCCCGGCCGCCTCCTGATAGGCGGTGAGGACGCCCTGACGATAGGCGGCCAGCGCCTCGTCCAGCGCCGCGCGCCGGGCATCGACCGCCGCTTCCCGCCGGCCATGGTCGAACAGGGGAATCTGGAGGGACGGCCCACCGGCGAGGCCCAGCGGCGAACTGGCCGACGGGAGGCCGACGCCGATCGTGCCGCCGAGCCGCAGCTTCGGATAGAGATCCGCCTTCGCGATCCCGACATCGGCGGCTGCCTTCAGCACCCTCTGCTCGGCCGCCCGCACATCTGGCCGCGCCCGCAGGAGATCGGCGGGCCGCCCGGCCTCCGGACTGTCCGGCGGAAGTGGCTGGCGCCCCGAGGCACCGAGGGTGTCGTCCGGCACCGGGGTGCCGAGCAGCGTCGCGATCTGCTGGCGCAGGGCGGCCGCGCGGGCATCGAACCGGGCGAGTTCGGCCTGCGTCTCCGCGACGGCGGCGCCGTCGGCATCCGCGCCGGGCGGCGCGAGGCCGATCCGCGCCCGGCTTCGCGCGGAGCCGGCGCGCCGCTCCTGCGCCGCGAGGAGAGCGGCCGACAGCTCCCGTTGCCGCGTCACCGAGCAGAGGGAGATGTAAGCCGCCGCGACCTCTGCCGTCACCGCGATGCGGACCGCCTCGAGCTCGTCGCCGGCGATGGCGGCCGAGGCGGCAGCCGCCTGGCCGGAGCTCTCCGAGAGGCCGAACAGGCCCACATCCCAGCTTGAATCGAACCCGGCGACGACCGGCTGCCGCAGGGGATCCTCGAACGGCTCCGCCGACGTGCCGGCCAGCGCCTGCCCGCTGCCACCCACGCTCGGGAGGAACAGGGAGGATGCGGCGCCCGCCTGGCTGCGCCCGGCCGCAAGTCGCGCCTTCGCCTGCGCGATGGACAGGTTCTGGCGGGCGGCCTGGGCGACGAGGCGGTCGAGCGCCGGATCGTGGAAGCGGCGCCACCAGCCGTCGATATCCCGCCGTGGCCCCGGCGCGGCCTCCTGCGCATAACGCGCGGGCAGCGCCGGCGCCTCGGCGACGACGGGCTCCAGCATCGAGCAGCCCGCCAGCAGCAAGACGCCCGTGAGCGAAAAGGCCAAGACGCGCCCGATGGGGCGGCCCGAAGCCGACCGGTCGGACGGCCGACCGGCCGGCGCACGCCCATCGCAAAGCATGGAAAAAGGTTCCAGAAGCATCGTCCGTCATGTGGAACGCGTCGGCGTTCACGCCATCTGCAGGGCGATCGGCGCGAGGCCGGCCAGCCGGGGAACCCGGAAGCGAGGATGCCGGCGGGTGTTACGGTCCAGCGGCCCTTCCGAGCGTGAGGGCATTTTGCGCGGCGCGATTACGCGAGCATTACACCCCGTGGACCGCGAACGGAGCCGCGGCAGAACCGGCCACGCGCGCGCCGACGCTTTCGATCGCGGTTATGCGCCCGCGCGCCATGTGGACGATGCGGTCGGCCGCGTCGAAATAGCGGTCGTCATGCGACACCGCGATCACGGTCTTGCCGGCCTGCCGCAGCTCCGGCAGGAGCTTGCGGTAGAACAGGTCCCGGAAGTCCGGATCCTGGTCCGCCGCCCATTCGTCGAACATCAGGATCGGCCGGTCCTCGAGCACGGCGTGGATGAAGGCCAGCCGCTTGCGCTGCCCGGTGGAGAGATCAGTGGTGGTAAGACGCCCCCCGACCACGGCAACCACTCCGGCGAGATCGAGGCGCTGCAGCCAGGCACTGAGCCGCAGTTCGCCGCCAGGCCCGGCCAGTATCTCGTCGAACAGGTAGTAGTCGGCGAACACGCCCGAGAACAGCTGCCTGTAGCCCTCCAGCCCGGCGGCCGGGACTGGCCGCCCGTCCAGCAGCACCGCGCCGGCGCACGGCCGGTACAGCCCGAGCAGGATCTTGATGAGGGTCGTCTTTCCGCTGCCGTTGCCGCCGACGATGAAAGTGATCTCGCCCTGCCGGATCGTCAGATGCGGGATATCGAGCGCGAAGCCGCTCGCGCGTCCCTCGCCCGCGAAGCTGTGGCGCACGCCCTCCAGGGCGAGGCTGTCGCAAAAGGGCGGAGCGAGGTGCTTGCCCGCCGCTCCGTCCGGGCCCGCCTCGGCGAGGCCGGCCGTTAGCGCGCTGATACGGCGCAGGGCGATCTGCGCCTGGCTGAACACCGGCAGCGCGCTGGCCAACTCCTCAATCGGCCCCTTGGCGAACAGCATCACGATGATGAAGCCGGTGATCACCTCGTTGTCGATGCCGAGATGGGGCCGCAGCACCAGGACGATGCAGACGAACAGAAAAATCAGCGCGATGCTGATGGTATCGACGGCCCAGAACAGGGCGTAGGCCCGGCCGTTGACGGCGGCGATCCGGTTGGTGAGGGCGCCGATGCCCTGCCGTTCCACGCGCAGCCGGCGCGGGCGGTTGAGGCGCAGTTCCTTGGCGCCTTCGATGATGGCGCGATACTGATTCTGAAGCTGGTCCTCGAGACCGCGCGCCTCGTCGAACCGGGCGAGCCAGGCCCGCATGGCAAAGTTGTTGAGCACCCCGCCCAGGACCACCAGCACCAGCCCGAAGCCCACCATGGGCACCGACAGCACGAACAGATAGGCGAGGCAGCCCAGAACCATCGCCAGCGCCGTGGTGTAGCCCGCGAAATGGTTGCCGAACTCGGCGATC
This sequence comes from Roseixanthobacter psychrophilus, assembly GCF_043195195.1. Taxonomy (NCBI): domain Bacteria; kingdom Pseudomonadati; phylum Pseudomonadota; class Alphaproteobacteria; order Hyphomicrobiales; family Xanthobacteraceae; genus Roseixanthobacter; species Roseixanthobacter psychrophilus. The sequence goes on along the minus strand of NZ_JBAFWT010000033.1, from coordinate 22,692 downwards.
TTCTCCACGTCGCCGTTGAGCACCGCCAAAAGCCGCGGGCTCTTCATCTGCTCGATCTCGGCGAGCGGCGCATCGAGGATGCGGTGGCAGACCTCCTGCCGCAGCCGCGCGACGATGCGCTGCCCCAGCAGGCTGTTGCCGACGCCGGCGATGAGCTGGCCGGCGAGGCTGAGCAGGCACAGCGCGGCAAGGCCGATCATGACCCCTGTCGAGGCGGCGGAGGCGAGCGCGCCGTTGATGAGCGACAGCGCCCAGGCCATGGCGCCGCCGCCGGCAGCGCCCGCGAGGCTCGCCAGCACGATGAGCCGCCAGAAGGGGCGCAGAAGGCGCAGGACCTCGCGGAGAAGGTACGGGGTCGGCTCGACGGAAGAAGGCGGGGCGGGCGCGCCGAGAGGAGGATTCATTGCAGGGTCGCAATCATGGGATCGTCGCAATCAGGGAAGGATCGAGAGACCTCGCCGCGCACCGGCGCGCTAAGGAGCCGGCGGCGATCGGGGCGATGGGGCCGCATCAGTGACCCCAGTCGTCGTCGTCCCAGGGATCGTCCTCGAAATCCTCGTCCCAGCCGTCCCGATGGTAGGTTCCGGCGACCGGATGCTGCGGCACGGGAACGATCCAGACCGGGTGGGGACGGTAGACGTAGACCTGCGGAGGCGGCACGGCGAAGACCGATCCGGCCAAGGCTCCGGCAGCGGCTCCCGCGATGGCGCCGGCAAGGAGATCGTCGCTGTCCGCCGCAGCGGGGGGCGCGCTCAGGGCGGTCGCGACGGCGGCACCGAGTAGAAGCATGGCGATGGTACGCATGATGAACCCCGAAAGAATGGAAGACGTGCGCCATTCTCGGACCCAGGATTACCGACGCATTACGAGCGCGCCGGCGGAGCATCATTGCGGAAAGCTCAGGCTCACCGTGGTGCCGCCGCCCGGTGTCTCCTCGATGGAGAGGCCCGCGCCATGCAGCGCCGCAACCTGCGCGACGATGGCGAGCCCGAGGCCCGTGCCGGCGGAATCCTGCTTGCCGCGGGCGAACGGCTCCATGACCGTGCGGCTGCCATAGGCTGTGCCGATGCCGGGGCCGAAATCGATCACCGAAACCCGCCGGGACGCCGCCACCACGACCACCACCCTGCCCCCGCTGCCGCCGTGCTGGATCGCGTTACGCACGAGATTGGACAGGCCGATCCCGATGGCCTGCGGCGAGCCGGAGACCATCACCGGCCCCTCGCCCCGCAGCTCGATATCCACGCCGCTCGCCAGCGCGGTCGGCACCTCGCGGGCCGTCGCCTCGCGCACGACCGAGACGAGATCGATGGGCTGCATTTCCGTGGGCTGGGAGGTGAGCCGCGCGAGCTGCAGCAGCATGGTCACCGTCGCCGACAGCGATTGCAGCTCCGCCACCAGTTCCGTCTTGATCTCGCGATCCTCGACGCGCTCCAGGCGCGTGCGCAGGCGGGTCAGCGGCGTGCGCAGCTCATGGGCGGCATTCGACAGGAAGCGCCGCTGCTCCGCCGTCGCGGCATCGATCCGGTCGAGCGCGCGATTGAAGGCGAGGGCGAGCGGCTTCAGCTCCGAGGGCTGCTGATCGACCGGCAGCCGCGCGCCCTCCCAGGCACCGATCTCCTCGGCCGCGGCGGCCGCCCGGCGCACCGGCCGCACGATCAGCGCCGGCACCACCAGGATGGTCGTGAGGATGATGATGGTCATGACCGCCGCCAGAACGGTCGAGGGCATGTCCGGCTCGCGCAGCAGCGACATCACGACTTCCGTGCTGGTGTAGACGGCCCCGCCGAGGGCGATGAGCATGTCGGGGCTGTCCCCGGCGCGCGTCGAGCCGACAAGCTGCATCTCCGGGCCGCTCGCGTCATAGGCGGATCGCGCCTGTGGGGCATCCGGCAGGCCGAGGCCGGCGCGCACGCGCGGGGGCACCTCGCCATGGGAAAGGCTGCCGTGGGGCGTGCTGACCACATACCAGAGCTGCGGAAACTGCCGCTGAAGCGCGAGCAGCCGGCCCGTCGGCGCCAGCAAGGGGCGGCCCGCCTCATCCGTCCTGACCGAGCGCTTGATCTCGGTGGCGACGTCGGATTGCGCAACGTCGCCATCATCCCCGTAGAAGGCGATGAAGCCGACGAAGAGGCAACACAGGAGCGCCGAGATCAGGCCTCCAAGCAGCATCGCGGCCGACGAAGCGATGGATCTCTTCAGCAACATCCTCATTCAGCCATCAGGTAGCCGATTCCGCGCAGGGCCTTGATTTCCGCACGGCAGCCGGCTTCCCGCAAGCGCTTGCGCAAGCGAGACAGATGGGCGTCGATGGCATTCGACTGAATCTCGTCGTCGAAGCCGTAGACCGCATTGTCGAGGGATTCGCGCAGCACCACCTGTCCCGCCCGGCGCATCAGCGCCTCAAGCAGGGCGAGCTCCCGGCGCGGAAGGATCAGCGGCTGGTCATCCACATAGGCGGTGCGCGCGAAGGTGTCGAAGCGCAGGTTCGACACGCTGGTCACACCCTTCTGGTCGAGCTGGTTGCGCCTGAGGACCGCCCGCGCCCGCGCGATCAGTTCCACCGGCTCGAAAGGCTTGGCGAGATAGTCGTCGGCGCCGGCATTAAGCGCCCTCGCGATCTCGTTGGGATCGTCCAGCGCGGTGAGCACCAGGATGCTCGGGCGCGGACTGAGCATGCGCATTCGCGCGATCAGCGTCACCGCGTCGCCGTCCGGCAGCCGCCGGTCCATCACGACCAGATCGAAGGGGCGCACCTTCAAGGCGGCCTCGGCCTCGTCGAGCGTCGCCACGCGATCGGCCCCGCCGAGCGCGGCCTCCAGCGCATCCCGCAGCCAGGGGCCGAGATCGGCATCGTCTTCTATGACGAGTATGCGCACGGATGGATGCCCTCTTCGAGTGGCCCCGCTTCTTGGCCGTCATCGTTACATGAAGATTACGCGCGCGCCGAGGCGCGTTCTCGCATCTGCGGCGCCCGGCGGTCGGGGCTGCGTAATGTCCATGTAATGGAGCTCCGATTCATGGATGAGGTGCGAACCGTCGCGCGCGCGGCGGTTTCGGGTGTGCAGGGGTTCAATCGTGTCCCTTCGGCGGACACGGTGCCAACCGAAGCCATCACGCCGTCTTGCGGTGCCGGCATGGTGTCAGCCTTTGTGCCGGACTGATGCCCGCGACCGCGCCGCGTCACCCTCACCGCGGGGCCCGGACCGGGCCTTCAGCCGGATCATGACCTTGGATCACGATAATATGACGCTCGAGCCCGTGGCCGCCGCCGACCTGCCGCGCTACCGGCAGGACCTGCGGGAGGCCTTCGCCGCCGCCGCCGTGGCGGAATTCGGCGCTCTGGCGGAGGCTGCCATCCCGCCCGACGAAATCATCAAGGAGTCCTGCGAGGCACCGGGCGCGGAGGTTCTTCACATCGTGCGGGATGGACACAGGGTCGGCGGCGCCGTCGTGATCATTGACAGACTGACCGGGCAGAGCGCGCTCGCCCTGTTCTTCGTGGCCGTGGGCCATGAAGGCCAGGGCATCGGCAAACGCGCCTGGAAGGCGATCGAAGCCCGCTATCCGCAAACGCGAGTGTGGACGACCCACACCCCCTATTTCGAAAGGCGGAACATCCACTTCTACGTCAACACATGCGGCTTCAAGATCGTCGCCTATTATCACGCCGGCCACCCCGACCCCCACCGCGACGATCAGCCCGAGCTGCCGGGCGGCGGCGGCATGTTCAGGTTCGAGAAGGTCATGGCGGGGCGGGACTAGACCGACCTGCCGCACCAAGCCCGCCCGCCTCCGGCCAAGCCGAGGCACAGCCACACGGAACAGGACGTCTTTCATGCCTCAATCGCTGCACGCCGGACAGAGCGTCGTCTACCCGCGTTCCATGCGCATCCTGCACTGGGTGCGGGCGGTGCTGATCCTCGCGCTGATCGCGGCCGGCTGGTACATGACCCGGCTGTCCGAAGACGATCCGACCGCCGGGTTCTTCTATGTGAACCACAAGCAGTTCGGCATCCTGGTCTGGCTCGTGGCGCTGGTGCAGCTGACCTTGCGCTGGCACTACAGCGCGCGTCTTCCCGGCATGCCCCCGGCCCTGCGGGGATGGGAGAAGATGCTGTCGCACGCCACCCACCGCCTGATGATCGCGCTCACCGTGCTCATCCCGCTGCTGGGCTACGCCATGTCGAGCAGCTTCACCCAGAGCGACGGCGTGCCGTTCTTCTTCCTGCCCCACCTGCCGGAACTCCTGCCGAAGAACGACGCGGCCTTCGCGGTGTTTCAGGCCCTTCACAAATATGCGGCCTATCTTCTCCTCGCCTGCGTCGGCCTGCACGTGGCGGGCACGCTGAAGCACCATTACGAGGACAGGAACGGTCCCACCGACGTTCTGCCGCGCATGTGGCGCAGCCGCGCCTGACCCCCAACCTAACGCGGCCCGGCCGGGTCGGCCGTCGGTTCGGGCGACGGGTCGGCCGAGGCCGCCGGACCGCGCCCAATCCACCCGGCCAGCCGCTCCGCCAGCTTCGTCACGACGACGAAGAACACGGGCGCGAAGACGACCGCGAGGACGGTCGCGCTGATCATGCCGCCGAAGACGCCCGTGCCGATCGACTGCTGGGTCTCGCTGCCCGCCCCAGAGGCGACCATGAGCGGCACGATGCCGAGCGTGAAGGCGAGGCTCGTCATCACGATCGGACGCAGCCGCAGCCGCGCCGCCTCCACCGCCGCCTTCGCCGGATCGACGCCACGCGCGCGGGCGGCCCGCGCGAACTCGACGATCAGGATGGCGTTTTTCGCCGAGAGGCCGATGATGGTCACCAGCCCGACCTTGAAGAGCACGTCGTTGGGCATGTCGCGCAGCATCACGGCAGCCACCGCGCCGATCAGGCCGAGCGGCACCACCAGCATGACCGCGAACGGCACCGACCAGCTTTCGTAGAGCGCGGCCAGCACCAGGAACACGACCAGTATGGAGAAGGCGAGCAGCAGCGGAGCCTGCGCGCCGGCCTGCTGCTCCTGCAGGGACTGGCCGGTCCACGCGACGGCGAAGCCCGGCGGCAGCCGGCGCGCCAGAACCTCCATTTCCTGCATGGCCTCTCCACTGGAGCGGCCCGGCGCCGCCGAACCCGTGATCCGCGCCGCCGGATAGCCGTTGTAGCCCACGACCTGGAGCGGGCCGGACTCCCACGCGGGCGTGACGAGCTCCGACAGCAGCACGGAACGGCCGGCGGCGTTGCGCACCTGAAGCGCCAGCATGTCCTCGAGCGTCATCCGCGCCGCCGCGTCGGCCTGCACGATCACCTGCTGCACGCGGCCGAGATTGGTGAAATCGTTGACATAGGACGAACCCATCGCTGCGCTGAGCGTCTCCGCGATATCGGCGAAGGAGACGCCGAGGACGCGCGCCTTCAGCCGGTCGATATGAAGCCGGATGCGGCTTCCGGCGGGCAGGCCCTCCTCATAGACACCGGAGAGCACGGGGCTTGCGGCGGCCGCGGCCAGAAGCCAGTCCTTCGCCGCCGCGAGCGCGGCCGGGCCGCGGCCGGCGTGATCCTCCAGCCGCAGCGCGAAGCCTGAGGTCGTGCCAAGCCCGTCGATCGCCGGCGGCAGCATGCTGACGACGCTGCCCTCGCGGATCGACCGGGCGGCCGCGTTGGCCCGTGTGACCTCGTCGGCGGCGCTCGCCCCCTTGCGCGCGTCCCAGTCCGTCAGCATGGTGTAGATCATCGCGGCATTCGGGCCGGAGCCCGAGAAGCCGAACCCCAGGATGCTCTCGGTGTGCCGGATGGCCGGCCGCGAGGCATTGTGCCGCTCCATGGTCTCGACCGCTTCGCGTGTGCGGTTCGCGGTCGCGTCCGGCGGCAGCTGGATGGAGGTCAGGAAATAGCCCTGGTCCTCCTCCGGCAGGAAGGCCGAGGGCAGCCGCGCGAAGGCGAGGCCGAGCAGGACGACGACCACCGCGAAACCCGCCATCATGTACCGGGGCCGCACCACCAGCCGGGCGACGCCGCGCGCGTAGCCGCGCGTCAGCCCCTCGAAGCGCCGGTCGAACCAGCCGAAGAAGGCCGGCTTCTCCCCGTGCGCCCGCACCGGCTTGAGCATGGTCGCGCAGAGCGCCGGCGTCAGCGTGAGGGCAAGGAAGGCCGAAAGCAGGATCGACACCGCCATCGTGAGCACGAATTGCCGATAGATGACGCCAACGGAACCGCCCGCCAGCGCCATCGGCACGAACACGGCCGAGAGCACCAGCGTGATGCCGATGACCGCCCCGCTCATCTCGCGCATCGCCCTGAGCGTCGCCGCGCGCGGTGTGAGCCCCTCCTGCGCCATGAGCCGCTCTACCGTCTCGACCACGACGATGGCGTCGTCGACGATGATACCGATGGCCAGCACCATGCCGAACATGGTCAGCACGTTGATGGAATAGCCCACCGCCAGCATCACCGCGAAGGTGCCGAGCAGGGCGACCGGCGCCACGATCGCCGGGATCAGCGTGCAGCGGACGTTCTGCAGGAACAGGAACATCACCAGGAAGACCAGCGCCATGGCCTCAAGAAGCGTGACCAGCACCTTCTCGATGGAGACGCGCACGAAGGGCGCCGTATCGAAAGGGATCGAAAACCCCATTCCCTCCGGCATGGCCTTGGCCAGCTCCGTCATCCGGGCCGCGATGGCTGAGGATGTCGTCACCGCATTGGCGCCGGGGGCGAGCTGGACCGCGAGCGTCGCCACCGGCCTGCCGTTGGAGCGGGAAGCGAAGGCGTAGGATTGCGCACCCAGCTCGACCCGGGCGACCGTACCGAGGGTCAGGCTGGATCCATCCGGATTGGCGCGCAGCACGATGGCCCGGAACTGCTCGGGCGTCCGCAACCGCCCATCGGCCTCGAGCGGCACGGTGACACGCTGGCCGGCGGTCGTCGGCTCGGCCCCGAGGGCGCCCGGCGCGATCTGCACGTTCTGCTGCGCGATGGCGGTGGTGACGTCGCCGAAGGTCAGATCGTGGGCGGACAGCTTGACCGGATCGACCCAGATCCGCATCGCGCGCTCCGTCGCGAAGAGTTGGACGCGGCCGACGCCGGGCAGGCGCTTGAGCTCGTCAGCGACGTTGCGCACAGCGTAGTCGCCGAGGGTTACCTCGTCGTGCGCCCCGCTCAGGGACGTGATGTCCAGCAGTAGCAGGAAGCCGGAGGCGACGGCCTCGACCGTCAGGCCGAGCTGCCGGACCGCCTGCGGCAGGCGCGCCTCCACGGTCTTCAGCCGGTTCTGCACGTCGACCTGCGCAAGTTCCGGGCTGGTGCCGGGCTTGAACGTAGCGGTGATCGTCGCGGTGCCCGACATGTCCGTCGAGCTCTCGAAATACAGGAGATTGCGCACGCTCGAGAGTTCACGCTCGATCAGGCCGACGACGCCCTCGCTCATCGCCTGGGGCGAGGCACCGGGGTAGGTCGCATAGATGCTGATGCTCGGCGGCGCGATGGCCGGATAGCGCTCGGTGGGAAGCTGCGGGATTGCGATGGCCCCGGCGAGCGCGATGACGATCGCGATGACCCAGGCGAAGACCGGCCGGTCGATGAAGAAGGCGGACATCAGCGATGCGGCTCCGCATCCGCGACGCGCTCGACCCGCCAGGGCAAGGCGTTCACCTGCGCGCCCGGCTGGATGCGGTCCTGCCCCTCCACGACCACCTGGTCGCCGGCGCGCAGCCCGCTTTCGACGACGACGCGCCCGTCGATCTGCCCGCCGGTCACGATCTCGCGGCGCACCACCCTGCCCGCGTCCTCGACGATGCTGACGTGCTCGACGCCGTTGCCGTCGCGCTGGACCGCCTGCAGGGGCACCAGCAGTGCCGCCGGCCTTTTCTCCCGCCCCAGCCGCGCCCGCACGAACATGCCCGGGAGCAGGAGACGCTGGGGATTGTCCGCCTCGACGCGAAGGACGATCTCGCCCGTTCCGGGGTCGACGCTGATCCCCGAGAACAGCAGCCTTCCGACCACAGGATAGGCCTTGCCGTCTGCCGACAGGATTTCCACCGGGGTGCCCGCATCCGCTTCATCGGGGCGCGCCAGCCCCCGCAAGGCGTCGAGGCGGCGTGCCGGCTGGCGGAGATCGACATAGACCCGGTCGATCTGCTGCACGATCGCGAGCGGCGAGGTGCCGCCCGGCGTTGCCAGCAAGCCCTCGCTCGCCAACGCATGGTCGATCCGCCCGGCGATGGGCGCGCGGATGGTGGCGAAGCCGAGATCGAGCGTCCGGCGCTCCAGCGCGGCCCGGCCGTACGCGACGTCGGCAGCGGCCTGCGCGCGCGCGGCGATGGCTTCGTCATAGGCCTGCTGTGTGGCCGTGTTGGTCTTGAGAAGCGCCTCCACGCGCCGGACCTGCGCCTCCGTCCTGTTGAGCGCGGCATCGGACCTGCTAAGGGCCGCCGCCGCCATGTCGACTTCGGCGGCGAACGCGGCCGGATCGATCTGGAACAGGGGCTGGCCCGCCTCGACCTCGCTGCCCTGGCGGAATAGCCGGTTCCGGACGATACCGCCAACCTGCGGCCTGATCTCCGCGACACGATAGGCGGCGACCCGGCCGGGCAGCACGTCGTAGATCGTAATGGCCTCGGGTCTCAGTTGCACGACCGAGACCTCGACGGGTTCGTGGAGTGCAGCCGGCTGGCTCTCACCGCACGCCGCCAAGGCGAGCGCCCCTGCAACAATCAGGAGGCAGCGCGGGGGCCACACAAGGCCCCGACGAGGAAGATCGGTTTTCATGGGCAGGGCTATCGCGCAGCGCGATTGCCCAAAGATTACAACAAACAGAGAATTGCTGAATTCGTCGCCAAGATCGGCGGCACGGGGCCAGACGCTCAACGAGTGGGCCATCGCGCTCAGGCCTGCGGCAGGGTGTCAAGCAGCGGGCGTGCGAGATGGGTGGCGTTGACCCATCGCTCATCCTGGAGGTGCGGGTCACCTCTTGATGGGAGAGCCTAGAGGATTTCGAACGCGGCGAACTCGACGCGGCCATCGTACTGCGCCACGATAACCATCGCCGCGGCGGAGAGGTTATTCTCGACGAGGAATTCGGCTGGATGGCGGTGCCGGACTTCGAGCATAGGGCCGGCGATCCGCTGGGCTCGCCACCCAGGCCGCGCCGTGCAGCGTTCGCACCATGGCGACATCTGCCCTGGATGCCGCGGGCATCCCGTGGACGGAGGTGTTCGTCGGCGGCGGCATCGGTACCATTGGCGCCGCCGTATCCGCCGGCCTTGCAGTAGCGGCCCTTGGGCGCCGCGTAGCCCCGGCGGTGACTGTCGATGTGGGGCCGAGGGTTGGGCTACCGGGACTGCCCTCGCGGGAGGTGATGCTCTACTCAAACCTCACCGATCGGACCGCCTGCAAGGCGCTGCGCACGCTCGGTGCTGCGATCCGCTCGACAGCGGGCGGGCCCACGTAATTGCGAGGCTCGGGCGTTGCCCAAGTGTTTCGTCCCAGCCTGATATGGCTTGGCTTAAGATCAATTCGGCGCCGCCAAAGACTGCGGGAATGTCGGACTTTCATTTCCTTTTTAGATGCCGCGTTGGATGGCCATCGCGGCAGCGCGAACCAATCGATCGTCCGGGAAAAGCCCCAGATCGTGCTGCGCACGGAGCCTTTGTTCAAAGTCTACATAGCTTGGCGTCGTGTCGAACTCGCGAGCGAGCGTCTGAAGCTCACGGCCGATGACCTGAGTGCGCTCCATGCGAGCCCGGCCCTCCTCCGGACCTGGCCATTCCTGGCCCGTCCCGCGCCGTCTTGTCGGCGTGTGCCAGAACCCAGCGCGCCACCGCCTCTACGGCGTCGGCAGCCCTGGCGATGAGGCTGTAGCTGGTGCTCCGCCCGCCGGCCGGATCCCGGGCCAGAATTCCCGTGCCGCACAGGTCGTCGATGTCGCGGGCGGCGGTGTCCTACGAGCACTTGGCGGGGGTGGCATATTTGGACGAGGTCAGCTTGCCTTCGAAGCCGTTGAGCAGACGGTTGACCACGAGGCGCTGGCGTGTGTTGAGGGCGCTCCTGGCATGGGCCTCCCAGAACCGCGCCTTGCGATCTTGGCGAAGCCTCAAGTCGCGGACAGACGCTATCTCGAGATCGTGCACGAACGCACGGGTCCCTTCCCCGCGATCTGATGCCCCGCTTTGGAGCACCGGCCTAGCTTAACGAACGTAGCCGGAATGCCGACACCCAAGAACGTCCCGCTGCATCCTGCACGGCCGCGAAGCGCGGGATTGACCCTTTAGAGACTGTGCTACCGTCCACTTTCCAGCCGGCTGTCACCTTGGACGGATATCTGAGCGACGGATATCTGAGCGGCCGCTTTCGACTCCCTCGCCTGCATAGGTCATTCGCGGCACAATCCGCGAATGTGAGACTGGATTGTCGTGGCGGCAGCGTCAATCAGCATGGCATCGGATCACGCAGCACACTCCGACCTATGAGATTTAGAGGCGGAGGCGTCTCGACGGGTGTAGGCGATGATCGCCGGCCGACACCATCGATCAGGCTCATCAGGGTCGCGGTCCGTGCACAGCTGTAGCCGACTCAGACTGGCCATGCGTTTCGCCATGCAGACAGTTCGTCTTCGGTCACCCATGGCGCGACTGCACGGGCCACCTGCCTCGCGGGCCTGCTGGATGAACCCCACGAACTCGTGTCGGATCCTGAAAGGTCTCTTCATTCAAAATCCTCGTCGATCGTCTCGGCGCCCGCAACAATTAATATACTGAAACAGTCCCGCCTTGTTTATAATTTATAAAATATTATTGAATTTAATTTCCGTTATTCTGCTCGAAAATCTAAAGTAATTGACAAATTTTGCGCCAGTTTTGATTTGATTCTTTCGCGCATTCTTCTCTGTCATCTGCATCGCGACGGCCGTTATATTCAGACTTTGATTCGCGAGTCCTGAGCCTAGGCCAGCGCCCCATCTCGGACATCGAGAATGTCTGTTCCGTGGTCCCCATTGCAGTTCCGGGCAACACCTCGGCTGAATGGAGCTCTCGGCTGAGCGCCGCGGCCGCTCCACGACATCCCACCGCAATCGAGGTCCGCTTGACATTAAACTATGTAGCATTTACGTTTTGCTACATCTTAAAAATCAGTGCAATTCGCCGCGCATAGCCCCCTTCGGGCATCGTTGAAGGCGAAGCCAGAGCCGGGAAAATGAGGGGGCCGATGAGCGCTGCTGCCACGCATCCGCAAGACCAGACGTATTCGCCCCAGCAAGCCAGGCCATTGTTGGAGGTGTCCGGGGTCACGCTCCAGTACAAGACCCGCGATCTGCTCGTCACGGCCACCCGCGACGTCAGCTTCGAAGTCTATCCGGCCGACCGATTCGTGCTACTCGGTCCGTCCGGCTGCGGGAAATCCAGCCTGCTGAAAGGTGTCGCCGGCTTCCTGAAACCGGTGGCGGGCTTCATGCGGCTGAACGGCCAAATGATCACCGGCGCCGGTCCCGACCGCATGATGGTGTTCCAGGATTTCGACCAGCTGATGCCCTGGAAGACCGTGCTGGAGAATGTGATGTTCCCCATCCTGGTGAGCCGTCGCTTCCCCCGCGCCATGGCCCGCGAGCGCGCTCTGGCCAGTATTTCGAAGGTCAAGCTCAGCAAATTCGCGGATGCCTATCCGCATATGCTCTCCGGCGGCATGAAGCAGCGCGTGGCCATCGCCCGCGCTATGGCCATGGAGCCCGCCATCCTCCTGATGGATGAGCCCTTCGCAGCCCTCGATGCCCTGACGCGCCGCCAGATGCAGGACGAACTGCTGCAGCTGTGGGACGACACCCGCTTCACCGTCCTCTTCGTCACCCACTCCATCGAGGAGGCGATCGTGATCGGCTCGCGGATTCTCGTGCTCTCGCCCCATCCCGGCCAGGTGAAGGCGGAACTGAATGCCCACCAGTACGGGCATGACCACCTGGGCGGGAGCGATTTCATGGCCCTGGCTCAGAAGATCAACACCATGCTTTTTGCAGAGGGTCACCATGGCTGAGATGTCTCCTTTGCCGGTCGCCCGGCTTTCCCCGCCGATCCGGCCGGAGTTCGAACGGACCACGCCGCGCGTGAGCGATGCAGGCGAGATCGAGCGTCCGCTTTCGCTCTGGGAGCACCTTGTGAACATGGAGGGTGTCAGGCGCGGGGCAATCGTCGTGGCGCTGATGGTGGCCTGGCAACTCTATGCCATATGGCTCTCCAACCCGCTGATGTTCCCCACGCTAACGGACACCCTGCGCGCCTTGTGGGACGGCCTCATCCACGGTGTCCTGCTCCAGCGCATCGGAGCCACACTCCAGGTGCTTATGACGGGCTATACGATCGGCATTGCCCTCGCGGCCATGCTGACCACCTTCGCCGTCTCCTCGCGGCTGGGCGCCGACCTTCTGGCGACCCTCACCGCCATGTTCAATCCGCTGCCCGCCATCGCCCTCCTGCCGCTGGCGCTCTTGTGGTTCGGGCTCGGCGTGCCCAGCCTCGTCTTCGTCATTGTGCATTCGGTGTTATGGGCCGTGGCCCTCAACACGCTGACGGGCTTTTTGGGCGTCTCCGAAACTCAGAGGCTGGCCGGCCAGAACTATGGCCTGCGCGGCGTGCGCTATGTGGCGCTGATCCTGATCCCCGCCGCCTTCCCCTCGATCCTCTCGGGACTGAAGATCGGCTGGGCCTTCGCTTGGCGCACGCTGATCGCGGCGGAACTGGTGTTCGGCGTGTCCTCGCGCTCGGGCGGGCTCGGCTGGTTCCTGTTCGAGAAGCGCAACCAGCTGGAAACCGATCAGGTCTTCGCCGGGCTCACCTGCGTCATCATCATCGGCCTCCTGGTGGAGGGGTTGATCTTCCGCACCATCGAGGCCCGCACCATCCGCCGCTGGGGCATGAGCCGCGGCTGACCCCACCCTGCACGCATAAACCCAAGGAAACGAGCAGTCCCATGCGTATTCGCCTACTCGGCACCGGCACGCCCACGCCCTCCCTGCGCCGCATGTCCTCCGGCTATGTGATCGAGACCGGCAACGACGTGATCGTCATGGACCATGGCTTCGGCGCCCATCATCGCCTGCTGGAACTGGGCATCCCCGCGACCAGGGTGACCCACCTCTTCTTCTCCCACCTGCACTATGACCATTGCGGCGACTATGGCCGTCTACTCCTGACCCGCTGGGACCAGGGCGCCGACCGCATTCCGGAGCTGAAGGTCTTCGGGCCCGCCCCCATCGCCGAGATCACCGAGCGCCTGTTCGGGCTGGATGGCGTCTACAACGCGGACCTTGTGGCACGCACCTCCCACGGCTCGAGCCTCGACCTGTTCAAGGCCCGCGGCGGCGCACTCCCCCGGCCGCGGCCCGCCCCTGAAGTCACCACGCTTGCGCCCGGCGACGTCATCCAGGGCGACGGCTGGACGCTGGAGACGACCCAGGTGAACCACTTCCAGCCCTTCCTCGTCACCCTCGGCTTCCGTCTGACGACGCCCGAGGGCGTCTTCGTCTATTCCGGCGACAGCGGGCCGGCGGAAAGCATGCATGTGCTGGCCAAGGATTGCGACGTGCTCGTGCACATGTGCCATTATCTTTCGGGAACGAACTACAGCCCTGATTTTTCGCATAGCTGCATGGGCCACATGGAGCTGGCGGAGCTGGCGCGCGACGCCAAGGTGAAGAATCTCGTTCTCACCCACATCACCGAGCAGTTCGACCGGCCGGGCCTCAGGGAACGGGTGGTCTCCGACATTTCGCGCGTCTACGGCGGCAACATCTTCTTCGGCGAAGACCTCATGGAGATCCCGCTCAAGGGACCGCAGAACGACCGCCTGCTCTGACGCGATTCGGCGACCACCCGTCGAATCTGATGCAGTAAGAACCAAACGCGATTCCCGGCCCGCCGGCGTCGCGTTTCATCGATCGCAAAACGAGACGCCAAAACGGCGCAGAACCTTCCGGATAACAAGGGGATACATATGAAACAACTTGCCCGGCTGGCCGGATTAGCCATCGCTCTTGCCGCCGTCTTCGGTCCGCACTTTGCTCGGCAGGCCGAGGCGGCCGAGGTGCGTGTCGTGAGCGGCCTCGGCCTGTGCTACCTGCCCATGATCATCGCCACGGAAAGCAGGCTGATTGAAAAGCATGCGGCCGCCCTCGGCGTACCCGATGTCAAGGTCACCTACACGCAGCTGACCAGTGGCCCGGCCATCACCGATGCGCTGATCTCCGGCAATGCCGACATTGCCATGGCCGGCACGTCGGTGATGCTGAATTTGTGGGACAAGACGGTGAAGTTTGCCCCTGTGAAGGGAATGATGGCGATCTGCGATTCCCCGATCTATTTCAACACCATCGACCCCGCGATCACGTCCATCAAGGACTTCAAGCCGAGCGACCGGATCGCCATGGCCTCCGGCAAGGGAACGCAGCATGCCCTGATCCTGGAGATGGCCACCGCCCAGGCCTTCGGCTTCGACCAGCGCAACAAGTTCGACACGCTCGCCATCACAATGTCCCATCCCGACGGAGTCGCTGCGCTGCTTTCGGGCGGGGCGGGCGCCAAGACGCACGTGACCACAGTGCCCTTCATCCAGATGGAACTCGCCAATCCGAACGTGCGCACCATCCTCAGCTCCTATGAAGTCACCGGCGGCCCCAGCACGTTGATCACCGCTTACGCCAATGACAAGTGGCGGGCGGACAATCCCAAGCTCTATGACGCCACCTATGCGGCGCTGACCGAGGCGATGGGTCTCATCGCCGCCGACAAGACCGCGGCGGCGCAGGCGTTCAAGCGGTTCGACACCTCGAAGCTGTCGGTGGCCGAGATTGTCGCGATCCTCAATGATCCAAATATGATGACCTTCTCGCCGACACCCCGAAAGGTAATGGTCTTCGCGCAATACATGCACAAGACCGGCCTCCTGAAGAACTCACTCGCCTCCTGGAAAGACGTTTTCTTCAGCAACGTCCATGATCTGCCCGGCGACTGACCGCTCATGGCGGGCACCGCGCACGCCACCGTGCCGGCGCCTTGCCTCCTCGGAGGAATGTCGGTACCTCCGCCCTCTCACCTGCGTTCGGACTCTCCCATGACAAAGCCTCAGGTTCCGCGTGCGACGCGCGATAAGGCCGATGCCGTGACCAGGGCTCCGGCGTCCCAGGCGGGCTACGACTTCTGGCGCCGCTTTGCGCCGAAGGACCCCGGCCAGTCCCCGAAATACCTCCAGCTGAGGGATGCGGTGCTGGCGGGGATTCGCGAGGGATTCTGGAGCCTTGGCGATCGCCTGCCGCCCGAAAAGGATCTGGCCTTGGCCACCGGACTCAGCCTCGGCACGGTGCAGAAGGCCTATCGCGAGCTGGTGCAGGACGGGGCGGTGGATCGTCGTCAGGGGCGTGCCGGAAGCTTTGTCAATCGCGAGCCGCGCCAAGTGGATACGGTCTGGCACTTCCTGTTCAGCGACGAGCGGCGCGAGAACTTTTTCCCCGTCTTCCCCCAGGTGGATCGTGTCCACCGGCACAGTAGCCGCGGCTCCTGGAGCATGCACCTGCAATGGGTGGAAGACGAAGTGGTAGAGATCGACCGCATCGTCGACATCGGCCACGAATTACTGGTCTACAGCCAGTTCATTATTGATGCGCGCGTCTATGACCAGGCGCGCAAGGACAAGACGATGCCCCTTGAGGGCGTTAACCTGCGGCGTGAGCTTAACCTCAATGTCCAGCGCGTGACCTACGATATCCGAATTGAGCCTCTTCCACGGGACATTTGCTCCAAGATCGGGGTGGCGTCCAAGACGATCGGCATGGTGGTGGAGATCTTCAGCTCGGCGAGTCCGGCCAATCACGGCTCGTTTCAGCGGATCTTCATCCCGCGCACGCAGTTCTTCATGCGCATAGACAGTCAGGCGCCCCGGTCCGCGTAAGGCTCACTCGTAGATGCGTCGATCCGCATTCTCCTGCGGGTGGACGGTTCCCGCCCGCTCGGCCCGGCACCCGTTGCGGAACGCGGCCGGGGTCATGCCCAGCCGGGCCTTGAGGGCGCGGCCGAAGTGGGAGGAATCCACGAAGCCAAGATCCGCCGCGATCTGTGCCGTGGTGGTTGAAGTATTCCGAAGCATCCATTGGCCATGCTTCAGCCTCAAGTCGAGATAGGCCTGGTGCGGGCTCGTCCCGAGCTGCTCCTGGAACAGCCGTTCGAACTGCCGGGTCCCGAGGCCGAGCCGAGACGCTATCTGCGGGATGGTCAGCGGATCGGCCAGATTCTGCTCCATCATCAGCAGCGCGCGTTGGACGCGCCGGTCCGCGCAGGCGTGGGGATCCGGCTGCGGCACAGGCTGGGGGCTCGCCTCGTCCCGCGGCCGGGTCATCAGCAGCATGTGCATCGCCTTCTGCGCCCGTGCCTGGCCCAAGTGCAGCGCCACGAGGCGCGCAGCCAGGTCCGCCACACCGGCCCCGCCCGAGCAGGTGATCCGGTCCCCGTCGATCACGAACAGCAAGTCGGCGACCAGGATAAGGCTCGGAAATTCCTCCATGAAATCCCGGTAGTGGTACCAGCTCACGCAGCACTTGCGGTGCTCCATGAGGCCGAGCCGGCATAGCACGAAGCTGGCCGTGCACACGCCCACGAGCGGCACGCCGGCCTCAGCCGCTTTGTGAAGATAGGCGGCGGTCTCGGGGGGCAGGGGCGGTACGTCGTGCAGCAATCCGCCTACCACCACCACATAATCGAAGCCAGCCGGGTCCATGAGGCCCGAGGAGGGTTGTACCTCGATCCCGCAGGAGGAGCGCACCGGCCGCCGGTTCGTGCTCATCACCTGCCAGTCGCAGGCGATGGGCCGCGAGCGATCCCCTTCGTCGCCCGCGAGGCGCAGCACATCCACGAACGTGGAAAATGCAGTAAGGGTGAAATTGTGCAGCAGCAAAAAGCCGACCTTCAGCTTTGATCGTACCGCGCGCGAATGTCTCATTCCTA
This sequence comes from Roseixanthobacter psychrophilus, assembly GCF_043195195.1. NCBI lineage: Bacteria > Pseudomonadati > Pseudomonadota > Alphaproteobacteria > Hyphomicrobiales > Xanthobacteraceae > Roseixanthobacter > Roseixanthobacter psychrophilus. The sequence goes on along the minus strand of NZ_JBAFWT010000033.1, from coordinate 5,720 downwards.
CTATTGTGTAGTCGTCTTTCTGCAAGATTCAATCATTATCGTCGGGCACAATCGCTGCACAAATTGGCAGGACCAAGCTGCCGCTGCAGGTGATTTGGATGCCGCACTTCTCGCTCTCATCGCTTCTGTCCGAAGCCTTCAATGCGCACCAGGGTTGGGGGCTGCAATGGCGCAAGCCCGAGCCCAAGCGCGCCTACGACGTTGTTGTTGTCGGCGGCGGCGGGCATGGGCTCGGTACCGCTTATTATCTCGCGCGCAAGCACGGCATCACCAATGTCGCCGTGGTCGAGAAGGGCTGGATCGGCGGCGGTAATTCAGGCCGCAACACCACCATCATCCGCTCCAACTATCTCTATGACGAGAGCGCGGCCATCTACGAGCATGCTTTGAAGATGTGGCGCGGCCTTGCGCAGGAATTGCAGTACAACGTCATGTATTCCCCGCGCGGGGTCATGATGTTGGCGCACACCCAGCACGACCTTCAGATCTTCATGCGGCATATCTATGCCAACCGCCTGAACGGCATCGACAATGAATGGCTGACGGCGGAGGAGGCGCGCGCCTTCTGCCCCGGGCTCGATATTTCTCCCGGCGCTCGCTACCCGGTCCTGGGCGCCGCGCTCCAGCGGCGCGGCGGCACGGCCCGCCATGATGCGGTGGTGTGGGGCTATGCGCGGGCCGCCGATGCCCTCGGCGTCGACATCATCGAGAATTGCGAGGTAACCGGATTCATCCGCCAGTCCGGCGGCGCGATAGCCGGCGTGGAGACCACCCGCGGGCCGATCCGCGCCCGCAGGGTGGGCGTCGCGGCAGCCGGGCACACCAGCGTCGTGATGGCGCGAGCCGGGCTGCGCATGCCGCTGGAAAGCTTCCCGCTGCAGGCGCTGGTCTCCGAGCCGGTGAAGCCGGTGGTGCCCTGCGTCGTCATGTCGAACGCCGTCCATGCCTACCTGTCCCAGTCGGACAAGGGCGAACTGGTGATCGGCGCCGGCACCGACCAGTACGTCTCCTATTCCCAGCAGGGCGGGCTGCACGTCACCTCCCATACGCTGGAGGCCATTTGCGAGCTGTTCCCGCAGTTTCGGCGCATGAAGATGATGCGCTCCTGGGGTGGCATCGTGGATGTCACCCCGGACCGTTCGCCGATCATCGACCGGACGTCGGTGGAAGGGCTTTACGTCAATTGCGGCTGGGGCACGGGTGGCTTCAAGGCGACGCCGGGCTCGGCCGACCTGTTTGCTCACATGCTTGCCACCGGTGCCCCGCACCCCATCAGCGCGCCTTTCACCCTCGACCGTTTCCGCACTGGCCGCCTCATCGACGAGGCGGCCGCGGCGGCGGTCGCACACTGAGTTTCATTATGCTCCTCCTCCATTGTCCCCATTGCGGCGCCCGGCCCGAGATCGAGTTCCGGTGCGGCGGCGAAGCCCACATCTCCCGTCCGGACCATCCCGAAGCGTGCGACGACGCGGCCTGGGCGCGCTTCCTCTACTTCCGCTCCAATCCCAGGGGCGTCCACGCGGAGCGCTGGCTTCATGCGCACGGCTGCGGGCGCTGGTTCAACGCGCTGCGCGACACCGCGAGCGATGCGTTCGTGGCAAGCTATCCCATGGGGACGCCACGGCCAGAAGGAGGCGCATGATGGCCCATCCCCAGCCCTTCCGCCTTCCCGCCGGCGGGCGCGTCGACCGCACCCAGCCGCTCCGCTTCACCTTCAACGGACGTGGACTTGCCGGCCTCGCCGGCGACACGGTGGCTTCGGCCCTGCTGGCGAACGGCATCCACCTTGTGGGGCGCTCGTTCAAGTATCACCGCCCGCGCGGCATCCTCAGCCACGGCGCGGACGAGCCCAATGCGCTGCTGGACATCGATCGCGGCGCCGGCCGGCGCGACCCGAACAACCGCGCCACCATCGTGGAAGCCTGCGACGGCCTCGTCACGCGCTCCCAGAACCATTGGCCGTCTCTGGAATACGATATCGGTGAGGTGAACGATGTTCTCGCGCCGATCTTCGTCGCCGGATTCTACTACAAAACCTTCAAATGGCCCCGAAGTTTCTGGCACAAGGTCTATGAGCCGGTGATCCGTGCCGCGGCCGGGCTCGGCGTGGCTCCGCGTGCGCCGGACGCCGAGCGCTATGGGCATCGCCACGCCTATTGCGACGTGCTGGTGGTGGGGGCGGGGCCTGCCGGCCTTGCCGCCGCGCTCGCCGCGGCGGAACACGGACAGCGGGTGATCCTCGCCGATGAGCAACCGGAGCCCGGCGGCAGCCTGCTCCACGACGCGGTCTCGAGCATCGAGGGCGAGCAGGCTATTGCCTGGCGCGACAAGGCGTTGGCCGAGCTTCAGCGGCGGGACAACGTCACTGTCCTGACACGGACCACCGCCTTCGGCTATTACAACCACAATCATGTCGCGCTGGCGGAGCGCTGCACCGACCATCTCGCGGTCGCCCCTGCGGGCCAGCCGCGCGAGCGGCTGTGGCAGGTACGGGCCCGCGAGGTGGTCCTCGCCACCGGTGCCCACGAGCGTCCCCTGGCCTTTGCCGGTAACGACCGGCCGGGCATCCTGCTGGCGGAGAGCATCCGCGTCTACCTGCAGCGCTATGCGGTCGCCGTTGGGCGGTCCCTCGTCTTCGCGACCAACGGAGCATCTGCCTACCAGGCCGCTGCGGAGGCGCGAGCCGCAGGCCTTGCCGTGACGGTGGTGGACACGCGCCCGCAGGACGCCTGCGGGCCGGAACTGGCCGGGATCCGCGATGCCGGCGTCGAGGTGCTGACCGGGCACACTGTGGTCGGCTCCCTCGGTCGCAGCCGGGTGAGGGGGCTCGTCGTCGCGCCGGTCAGCCCGTCCGGGAGCGTCGGGCCGCGCCGCGTTCTTGCGTGCGATGCCGTCGGCCTCTCCGGCGGGTGGACGCCCACCGTGCATCTTCACTCCCAGTCGCGCGGCAAGCTGGCCTTCCGGGAAGATATCGACGCCTTCGTTCCCGGCGCGGCGGCGCAGCGGGCGCGGTCGGCGGGCGCCTGCAACGGCGCCTACGACCTGTCCGCCATTCTCGCGGAAGGCTGGCAGGCGGGCACGCGAGCGGCGAGGGGCGAGAGCGCGCGGACCTTCGCCGTTGTCCCTCCCTCCGCCACGGGCTTCACCCCGGCTCGGGTGCTGCCGACGGACGCCGATCCGGGCCGCGCGCGCGCGTTTGTGGATTTCCAGAACGACGTCACAGCCAAAGACATCAGGCTGGCGGTGCGCGAGGGGTTCGAGAGCGTCGAGCACATCAAGCGCTACACCACCAACGGCATGGCCACCGACCAGGGCAAGACCTCCAACATGGCCGCTCTCGGCCTCATCGCCGAAGCGGTGGAGCGACCCATTCCGCAGGTGGGCACCACCACCTTCCGCGCGCCCTACACGCCGGTCTCGTTCGGCGCCCTTGTGGGCGCGGCGCGCGATACCCTGTTCGACCCCATCCGCACCACGCCCATCGACGACTGGGCGCGCGCGCGGGGCGCGGTCTTCGAGCCGGTGGGCCTGTGGCAGCGCGCCCGCTATTTCCCCCGGGCCGGAGAGGACATGCGCGCTGCCGTGGCGCGGGAATGCCGAACGGTGCGCCAGGCGGTGGGCCTGTTCGATGCCTCGACGCTGGGCAAGATCGAGGTGACGGGACCCGATGCTCTGGCGTTTCTCGACCGCATTTATGCGGGTGACCTGAGCGCACTTGAACCCGGCATGTGCGGCTACGCCCTGATGCTGGGCGAGAACGGCTTTATCTTCGATGACGGCATCGTCGCCCGCCTGGGGCCGGACCTTTTCCACGTCACCACCTCCAGTGGCGGCGCGGCGCGCGTGTTCGCCCACATGGAGGACTATCTCCAGACCGAATGGAGCGACCTGAAGGTGCATCTCACCTCCACAACGGAGCAATGGGGCGTTATCGCCGTGCAGGGGCCCAGGGCAACCGAGGTGATCGCGCCGCTGGTCGAGGGCATTGATCTCTCGCCCATGGCTTTCCCGCCCATGGCGGTGCGTAGCGGAACCCTATGCGGGGTCCCTCTCCGGCTGTTCCGGCTCTCCTTCACCGGCGAGCTGGGCTACGAGATCAACGTGCCCTCCGGCTTTGCGCGGGATGTGTGGGACGTCCTGTGGGAGCGCGGGCAAGGCTTCGGCATGTCCGCCTACGGCACCGAGGCCACCCATGTTCTGCGTGCCGAGCGGGGCTTCCTGCTCGCCGGCCATGACACCGATGGCACCGTGACGCCGGACGATGCCGGCCTGTCTTGGGCGGTGTCCGGCACCAAGCCGGATTTCGTCGGCAAGCGCTCGCTATGCCGGCCGGACATGCTGAAGGCGGACCGCCGACAACTGGTCGGCCTGCTGACCGAAGCGGAAGGCCTCCTGGTGGATGAGGGCGCGCAGATCGTGGCCGATCCGACGGCCGCGGTGCCGGTGCCCATGCTCGGGCATGTCACGTCGAGCTATTGGAGCGACACCTGCGGGCGATCCATCGCTTTGGCCCTCGTCTCGGGCGGGCGGGGGCGGATGGAGGAGGTCCTCCAGGCGACGACCCGTACCGGCTTCACCGCCGTGCGCGTAGTGCCCCCGGTCTTCTTCGATCCTACGGGAGAACGCGTCCATGGAAGCAACGTCCATGTCTGAGCGTGCCACATATCGCTCGCCGTTCACCGCGCCGGCCTCCATCATGCAAGCGGCGGCCATCGTCCCCCTCGGCCCGGCAAGCCGCCACGTGCTGCGCCTCCCGCCCGGAGCCGCGGCGGCGGTGGGACGGGCGGGGATGTTCGATCTGTCCGGCCCCGTCAATTCCGCGCGGGGCACGACGGATCGCTTCGCCGCGCGCCTCGGCCCCGACGAATGGCTGCTGGTGGCGCCGGATGGGGATGGAGCGGCCAGCGCCATCGCGGCGGATCTCGCCGGGCATTTTCACTCCCTGGTGGACATCGGCCACCGCCAGGCGGCGATCACCGTCGGCGGCGCCGCCGCGCCGATGATCCTGAATGCGGGGGTCCCCCTCGACCTCCACGGGAGCGCATTTCCGCCGGGGAGCGCCACCCGCACCGTGCTCGCCAAGGCGGAGATCGTGCTGATACGGGGCAACGAGGGGTTCCGCGTCGAGTGTGCGCGGTCCTTCGCCCCTTATGCCCAGGCCTTCCTGCTGGAGGCGGCGCAGGAATGGGGGGCGGCGTGATCAGCGTGTTCGACCTGTTCAGGATCGGTATCGGGCCGTCCTCGTCCCACACGGTGGGTCCCGGGTAGCCGCAAGGCGCTTCCTGAAGACCATGCCCGTGCGGATCAGACGGGTTCGGGAGGAGCTTTTCGGCTCCTTGTGGCGCGGAAGTTCTATTCCGTCGGCAGCGGCTTCGTCGTGGAGCCGGGCCGACCGGAAGGGGAAGCGTCGGCGCTCCCACAGACTTGGTCCTCGATGTCGCGGATCCGGCGACTGACGGAGGATTCCTGCACCGCGAGTGCCGCTGCAGCCTTCTGGAAGCTTCCACCTTCTGCCGCAGCGATGAAATATCTGAGATGACGAATATCAATTTCAATTTGAATTTAATTCATTTCCCCCTTACTTTGTCTGACAACATTTATATTTAATAGGCCGACACTGAAATTATATTCTATTATAGAATATATACCTGAATGTAATTTCAGCATAAATAATTATAATTACGATTATAAATTGATTATTTTACGTAAAATACCTTTAA
>NZ_JBAFWT010000032.1:0-61582 GCF_043195195.1 Roseixanthobacter psychrophilus | reverse complement strand
GCCCGCAACCGCTCGCGCGGCGCTGACCGAAGCCCATCAGCCTCCCTCGAGCCGCTCACCAACGTGTCGCACGTTGATCGCTGGCCTGAGGCCGTCATATGCGCTACAGTTTAGATAAATTCTAAAGTGAGCAATGTGCCATGATCCCCGGCCTTTCCAGCCGCCGCAATTTTTCGGACCTTTCTGAAAAGGAAGTGCTCGCCCTCGCCATCTCCGCCGAGGAGGACGACGCGCGAATCTATGCCGACTACGCCGAGTTGATCCGCCAGGAATATCCTGCATCAGCTCTTGTATTCGATGGCATGTCCCAAGAAGAAAGCGAACATCGCCGGCGGCTGATTGCAGAGTTCGAGCGACGCTTCGGGACCCACATTCCTCTCATTCGACGGGAGCATATCGCTGGCTTTTATGTCCGCCGGCCGGTGTGGCTCGTCAAGAATCTCGGCATCGAGCGGATTCGCGAAGAGATCGGCAAGATGGAGGAGGATTCCGCCCGCTTCTATCTGGAAGCCGCAAAGCGGGCCAGCGATACGGGCACACGGCTACTCCTGGGAGATCTTGCCCTCCAGGAGCAAATTCACGAGGCGAAGGCCGAGGAGCTTGAGGCCGCGAACCGGCCTGACGACGTGAAGGCTGAAGAAGAAGGGAAGGCGCGCCGCCAGTTCGTGCTCACCTGGGTGCAGCCGGGCCTTGCCGGCTTGATGGACGGCTCGGTCTCCACCCTCGCCCCGATTTTCGCGACCGCCTTCGCGACCCAGAGTTCCCAGACCACACTTCTGGTGGGCCTTGCTGCGGCGGTCGGCGCGGGCATCTCCATGGGCTTCACCGAGGCGGCGCATGACGACGGGGTGATTTCGGGGCGCGGCTCCCCTGTCAAGCGCGGCATCGCCTCCGGCGTGATGACCGCCGTGGGTGGTCTCGGCCACGCCTTGCCCTATCTGATCCCGGAGTTCTGGACTGCCACCGCGCTCGCGGTCGTTGTGGTGTTCGTGGAATTGTGGGCGATCGCCTGGATCCAGAACAAATATATGGAAACGCCGTTCGTGCGGGCAGTGTTTCAGGTGGTGCTCGGCGGCGCGCTGGTGCTCGCCGCCGGTATCCTCATCGGCAGCGGCTGAGCGATATTCCGCCGCTCCGTTCGCACCATGCGCAGCGACGGCTCAATGCATTCGCTCAACCGCGATTGCCGTGGCTTCGCCGCCGCCGATGCAGAGCGCAGCGACCCCCTTCTTCAGGCCGTGACGCTCCAGCGCATGCAGCAGCGTCACGATTAGCCGCGCCCCGGTGGCGCCGATGGGATGGCCGAGCGCGCAGGCGCCGCCGTTCACGTTCAGCTTGTCACGGGAAATGCCGAGGTCGCGCTGCGCCGCCATGGCGACGGCCGCGAACGCCTCGTTGATCTCGAACAGGTCGACGTCGTCCACGCTCCAGCCGGTTTTGGCGAGCAGCTTTCGGATCGCCGGAATGGGTGCCGTGGTGAACCAGGCGGGATCCTGGGAATGGGTGGCGTGCGCCTTGATCTCGGCCAGGATCGGCAGGCCTTCGCGTTCGGCGATCGAGCGGCGGGTCAGGATAAGGGCGGCCGCACCGTCGGCATTGGCCGATGAACTCGCCGCTGTGATTGTGCCGTCCGCGCGGAACGCGGGCTTGAGGCCGGGAATCTTCTCCGGAGAGACCTTCAGCGGGTTCTCATCGTCCTCCACCAGCACATCGCCGGCCTTGCCCTTCAGCACATAGGGCGCGATCTCGGCTTTGAAGTCTCCGTCGGCGATGGCGCGCCGGGCGCGGGTCAGTGTCTCCACCGCGTAGGCGTCCTGGTCGGCACGGGTGAATTGATAGGCCTGCGCCGTCGCCTCGCCGAAATCGCCCATGGGCCGACCGCCCTCATAGGCATCCTCGAGCCCGTCGAGCAGCATGTGGTCGAGCACCTGGTCATGGCCGGCGCGATAGCCGGCGCGGGCCTTCGGCAGGAGGTAGGGCGCATTGGACATGGATTCCATGCCGCCGGTCAAAACGATCTCCGCCGAGCCGGCGGCGATCAGATCGTGCCCCAGCATCGTTGCTTTCATGCCGGAGCCGCACACCTTGTTGATGGTGGTGGCGCCGGTGGCGTCGGGCAGGCTCGCGCCGCGGGCGGCCTGACGGGCGGGCGCCTGGCCCTGGCCTGCCGGCAAGACGCAACCCATCAGCACCTCGTCGATGCGATCGGCAGTGAGGCCGGAGCGTGCAAGCGCAGAGCGGATGACATGCGCCCCGAGCTGTGGGGCCTGCACCGGCGCCAGCGCGCCAAGGAAGCGACCGAGGGGGCTGCGGACGGCGGAAACTATGACGATTGGATCTGCGGGCATGGGACTGCCTCCGTTGTGAAGCGGGTGATTATTGGGCTGGCACCGAAGCAAGGGCCGTTTCCGGTCCCTGGCGGCGCAGGGTCACCAGCAGCGCTGCTGCGATCAGGCACAGCGCGCCGGCGATGAAGAACGCGGGCAGGTAGTTCGCGAGCATTGTGCGGGAGAGGCCGGCGCCGAAGGCTGCGGCCGCCGCGCCGATCTGGTGGCCGGCGAAGATCCAGCCGAACACGAGGTTCGCCCGCTCGCGGCCGAAGTGCTCGGCTGTTAGCTTCACGGTGGGCGGCACGGTGGCCACCCAATCGAGCCCGTAGAACACGGCGAATACCGACAAGCCGTAGAAGGTGAAATCAGAAAACGGGAGATAGAGCAGGGAGAGCCCGCGCAATCCGTAATACCAGGCGAGCAGCCAGCGATTATCGTAGCGGTCGGAAAGCCAGCCCGAGCCCACCGTGCCGATGAAGTCGAAGGCGCCGATCAGCGCCAGCATGCCGGCCGCCTGCACCTCAGGCACGCCGAAATCCGCGCACAGGGGAATGAGATGGGTCTGAATCAGGCCGTTGGTGCTTGCACCGCAGATGAAGAAGGTGGCGAACAAAATCCAGAACACCCGGCTTTTGGCTGCAAAGCGCAGGGCGTCGAACGCGGCAATTGTCACTGAACGGGGCGGGGAGGCCGCTGCGCTCGGGGGGCTCGTGTCGCCATAGGGGGAAAGGCCGAGGTCGGAAGGGCGGTCGCGCATCAAAGCGAGCACCATCAGGGCAGCGACCCCTAGCATCATGCACAGCAGTATCAGAGCGATGCGCCAACCATAGAGCTCGGATAGCACCGCGAGCGCGGGCATGAATATCAATTGCCCGGTCGCCGAACTGGCGGTCAGCAACCCCACGACGAGGCCGCGCCGGTGGGAGAACCAGCGGGTCGCAACCGTCGCGCCCAGCACCAGGGCGGTCATGCCGGTGCCGAAGCCCACCACCACGCCCCAGGTGAGGATCAATTGCCACACCTCCGTCATGGCGAGGGAGGCGAGCAGCCCCGCGCTCACGAGGCCGAGCGAGCACAAGACGATGCGACGTAAGCCGAAGCGGTTCAGCAGCGCGGCCGCGAACGGCCCCATCAGGCCGAACAGCAGCAGGCGCACGGCCATGGCGGCGGAGATTTCTGACGTGGACCAGCCGAATTCGCGCTGCAGCGGCAGGAGCAGAACACCCGGCGCGCCGACGGCGCCGGCGGCGCTGAGCATGGTGAGGAAGGTGACGCCGGCGACCACCCAGCCATAATGAATGTTGCGCGCGGCGAGAAAGGCTGCGAGCCGGTTTGACAGCATGAATCTCTCCGCTGCGCATCGGCGCATGGTTCGGCGGAATTAATAATGACGAGCGTCATGTTTGATTTTAAAGTACGTGCATCATGATTAAAGTCAAGGCGACCGCGAAGATGCCGGCGTGGTCGGAGCTGGAAGGCATGCAGGACGGGAGGGGCAGGCGATGAAAGTTTCAAAGGAAAAGGCGGCTGAGCACAGGGCCGCCATCATCACCGCCGCATCGCGCCTGTTTAGAGAACGGGGCTTTGACGGCGTGGGGGTCGCCGAAATCACCCGCGCCGCCGGCCTCACCCATGGCGGCTTCTACGGGCATTTCGCGTCGAAGGATGCGCTCGCGGCCGAGGCCTTCGAGGACGCCTTCGCCGGGAGTCTCGCGCGGATCGCCGCCCGCTCTGGGGCGGATAGCGGGGGCTTGCCGCGCTATCTCGGCTCATATCTCTCGACACGTCATCGCGATGCCCCGCGGGATGGCTGCCCCATGGCCGCAGTGGCAACCGAGGTGACGCGCCAGGATTCCCAGGTGCAGGCGGGCTTCGCCTCGGGGATCGCGGCCTATATCGCCGCCTTCGAAGCCCTTCTCCCGATCCAAGAGAGTCCCGCCGCGCGCCGGGGGCGGGCGATCTTGATGGTGTCAAGTCTCGTTGGCGGCATGGCGCTGGCGCGGGCGGTTGCGGAGTCCGATGCCGCGCTGTCGCGCGAGATCCTCGACCGCCTCCACGGGCAATTGCTTGCCCTGTCCGGAGAGGGCGGCCAACAGGCCTGACCGTCGCCGTGTCGGCTCTTCTGCGCGCAGCCCGGGCCGCCGTATGAGACGTCCCCGCGGGGTTCCTGCCGACGCCACAAAGCAGCAATAAATACCACAAGCTTTTGATTTCAACAGCTTAGCTTCACAAATCATTAAGCTCGACGGCCCCCACCCATGGACGGGCGGGGGCCGCGCCGTTACAATGGCCCCTCAAAATGGAGGCGCATGGGCGGTCGATTTTGCGGGATGCACCACGGCGGCCAATGTCGCGAAACATTGCCCCTTGCGCGGCTGCGCTCCGTGGGTCTCGCCTTCCCGGCCGAATGTTGCGCGGGTGCCTCGTCGCGTTTTTCGTCGCGCCGCTTGCCGTCGCGCCGGCCCGAGCCCAGACTCCGGCCCAGCCTGCCCCCACCCAACCTGCATCTTCGGACGACGGCGCCACATTCTTCGACCGGGCCATGGCCTGGTTCGATCCCGATCGCGCGAAGGCGGATGCACCGGCGCCAGATGCGGTGCCTTATAGCGTCACGTTCGAGGTCACGGGCGACACCTCCGTGCGCTCCAACGTATCGGACGCTTCCAACCTTGAATCCCTGAAGCGCAACGCGCCCTCGGGTGCGGCCGGGCTGGTGCGGCGGGCGCTTGCCGACCGCGATCGCATCATCGCCGCCCTGTATGCCCAGGGCTATTATGCGGGAACTCTCGACATCAGTGTCGCCGGCCGCGCGCCCGATGCGCCGGACGTGTTCGCGGCGGTGGATGCGGCCCGCGCCGCCGGTCCCGTGCCGGTGGTGGTGCATGTGGCCACCGGGCCGCGCTTCACCTTCGGCACGATCCAGGTGTTGGATGCCGCGACCAAAAAACCGCTCGCCGAGGCGCCCCCGGCACGCCGCCTGCGCCTGATCGCGGGGGAGCCGGCGCGCTCGACACTCGTGCTGAGTGCCGAGAACACCATCATTTCGACCTTGCGTGACAGCGCCCATCCCTTTGCCAAGGTGGTGGGCAAGGATGTTGTGGCCGACCACGCCGGCCAAATGCTCAACGTTACCTTTTATGTTTCGCCCGGCCCGGTCGCGAGCTTCGGCCCGTTCACCGTTTCCGGCACCAAGACCCTCAAGCCGGAATTCGTTTCGGAGCGGATCGAGATCCGCCCCGGCGAGCCGTTCTCGCCCGGACGGCTGGATGCGTTGCGCAAGCGGCTGCTCACCTTCGAGATCGTCGGCGGCGTGCGGTTCAAGGAGGCGGAGCGCCTCAACGCGCAGGGCCAATTGCCCATCGAGGTGGAGATCAGCGAGCGCGAGCCGCGCTATGTCGGCTTCGGCGCCAAATATTCAAATACCGATGGCTCGGCGGCCAATGTGTTCTGGGGCCATCGCAATCTGTTCGGCGGCGGCGAGACCCTGCGGCTCGACGGGCAGGTGTCCTGGTTCGGCAAGGAGCCGGACTCCGTGCCCAATGCCGATCCGTTCGGCTATCGCTTCGCCGCCACCTTCATGAAGCCGGGCATCATCACGCCGAACGACGACCTCGTTGCCCAGGCCGCGATCCTGCGCGAGGTCACCAATGCCTATGTGCGCCAGGGCGAAACCTTCTTGGGCGGCATCCGGCATCGCTTCGACGATCAGCTGAATGTTCAGGTGAGCGTGGATCTGGAGCAGTCGCAGGTGGAGAACGCCATCGGCCTGCGCGATTACACCATTGTCGGCATTCCGGTGGATGCCAATTACGACTCCACCGATTCCCTGCTGGACGCCTCGCGCGGCATCCGCGCCAGCGCCACCATCGAGCCGTTCGCCATGTTCGGCCAGTCCGGCGCCGGGCCGCTGCTGATGAAGGGCTCCATCGCCACCTATCATGCGCTGGACGAGGACAAGCGCTATATCCTGGCTGGGCGGGTGCAGGCGGGTTCGATCCTCGGCGCGGATTTCTATGACGCGCCACCCCAGCGCCTGTTCTATGTGGGCGGCGGCGGCTCGCTGCGCGGCTATGATTATCAGTCGGCGAGCCCACGCGATGCGTTCGGCGATATCATCGGCGGGCTCAGCTTCTTCACCGCGTCCGTTGAAGCGCGCATCCGCGTGACCGACACCATCGGCATCGTGCCCTTCCTCGACATGGGCGCGGCCTTTGCCTCGGAGACGCCGGACCTCTCGGAACTGCAATATGGCTATGGCATCGGCCTACGTTATTATACCGCCATCGGCCCGATCCGCCTGGATCTGGCCTTCCCCGTGAACCCGGAGGTCGCCGGCACCCATTACGGCCTCTATGTCAGCCTGGGGCAGTCCTTCTGATGGCTATCATGCGCCGCATCCTCCTCGGCGCCGCGCAAGCGGTGGCGATCCTCCTGGTGGCGGTCATCGCCTTCGCGCTCATGGCTTTCGGCGCGGTGCAGACGCCGCCCGGTAAGGCTTTCTTGGCGCGGCTCGGCTCCGAACTGGCCTCCACTGGCGGGATGCGCGTAACGCTTTCGGGCCTCACGGGCTTCGTGCCCGGCGACATCGCTCTTGCACGGGTCGAACTGGCCGATCCCTCAGGCACCTTCCTGGAGCTTGAAGACGTGCGGGTGCGTTGGTCGCCGCTCGCCCTGCTGTCGGGAACCGTGGACGTCTCCCTTATGGAGGCGGCGCGCATGAACGTCCTGCGCGCGCCCGACCTGCCGCCCCCCGCCGAACCCGTCCCGCCAAGCTCGGGCAATGGCTTTGCGCTGCGCGTGATCGTCGACCGGCTTGCGCTCGCGCGGATCGACCTGGCCGAGCCGGTGCTCGGGCGCAAGGCGCAATTGCAGTTCGAGGGCGGCGTGCGGCTGATGGAGCCGGCAAAGGGCATCTCGCTGCAATTCGACCTGGAGCGGCGCGACGAGCCGGGCTCGGTCGCGGGTACGATCCGCTATGTGCCCGAGGGGCGCAGGCTCGATCTCGATCTCACCGCCCGTGAGCCAGCCGGCGGCCTCGTCGCCCGCATGGCGGCGCTGGAGGGCCTGCCGCCGCTCGATGCCCAGGTGAAGGGCTCCGGACCGCTGGAGAATTGGCGCGGCACGCTCAATGCCACCGCAGGTTCGGTGCTGCACCTCGACGGCACGGCCGAGATCGTGGCGCAGGGCACGTCCCATCTCGCAACGCTCGCGATGACCGGCGACCTTGAGAAGGCGCTGCCCGCATCCTTCGCGCCGCTGTTCGCGGGACGCACCGAGCTGTCCGGGGCCGTGCTGGTGGACCCCGCGCTGACGACCCTCTCGATCCGCCGCTTTGCGCTGACCACTGCTGGCCTCAAGGCCAATGTGGGGGGCACGCTGCAGACCGCCGAGGGCACGGCGGACCTCACCTTCTCCGCGACCGCCGGGAACGCAGCGAGCTTCTCTGCCTTATTGCCTGGAATCGGCTGGACGGCCCTCAAGGCGGATGGCACCGTTGCCGGTCCGCTGGCCGCGCCGCGCGCCGATGTGAGCGTTTCCGCGCAGGGGCTCACGGGCGCCGGCTATGGCGCGCAAGGCTTCACTTTGCTCGCGCGCACTACCGACGACGGCAAGGGCGGCCTCAATTTCCGCGCGGACGGGACGGCGGAGGGTCTTTCCGCCGCTGATCCTTCGGTCGCCAAGGCGCTCGGTCCGCGCGGGACATTCTCCGCCGCCGGCATCCTGCCCCGGACCGGCGCGGGGGAACTGCACGATCTGGCGGTGGCACTCACCGGCCTCGACCTCACATTTGCGGGACGCGCCGGCACACAGGATATCGACGGCACGCTGCACATGCCGCGCCTTGACCTTGCGACCCTCGCCCCGCTCGCCGGCCAACCCTTGCGCGGCGTGGTTTCCCTGGATGCGCAGGTCAAGCGCACGGGGGCAAACGGCGCCACAGCGCTCACCCTCACCGGCACCTCACGCGAGGTCGAGACCGGCATTGCCGCTTTGGACGGGCTCGTTGGCGGTGCGGCGCAGGTGGCGGGCGGCCTGTCCTATGCGCAGGACGGGGCGCTGACGGTCCAGGATCTGAAGCTCGACGCCACCGGCCTCGCGCTCGCCGTCAATGGCAAGGTGGATGCCCGCGCCGCCGATCTCGTCGGCGACCTCACTTTGCGCGACCTCGCGCGGCTCGATCCGCGCCTGGAAGGGCAAGCGCAAGGGCGAGCGGGCTTTTCCGGCAATCTGACTGCGCTGAACGTTCTTGCCCGCCTCTCGGTGGACCGGGGCAAGGCCATGGGGCAGCCGATCGAGGGGCTCACCGTGGAGGCGGACCTGCGCGATCTCACCGGTCGCCTCGGCGGCACGGCCCGCCTTGCGGGACAGGTGGGCGGCAAGCCGGCACGCGGAGCGGCCACGCTCTCAACCGGCGCCGACGGTAGCCGCGCCCTCACCGGCCTTGATATCGCCGTGGGTTCGGTCAATGCCCAAGGTGCTGTGACGGCCACCCCCGGCGGGCTCCTGACCGGGCAGATCGCCATCTCCGCCGGGAACCTCGCCGATATCTCCGCTTTCGCCCTCACCGAACTTGCCGGCAAAGCCGATGGTACGCTCGTGCTGGATGGGGCCAGCGGCACGCAGCAGGTCGCGATCCGGGCGGACCTCGACAATGTGATCGCCGCGGGCCAGTGGGTGCAGAGCGCGCGCATCGATCTCGCGCTGGCCGATCCGCGCGCGGGGACGGGAAGCCTTCGGGGCAATGTGGACGCCACCGGCATTTCGGCGGGCGCGCTGCAGATTTCACGCCTGCGCCTCGTCGCCAGCGAGGCCGGCGGCGCCACCGCTCTGACCTTGAATGCCGATGCCCAGGGCGCGACCATCGTCGCGGCGGGGCGGCTCACCGCGAGCGCGCAGGAGCAGAGCTTCCGCCTGGAAAATCTGCGCATCACCCGCACCGGCACCAATGTGACACTCTCCGCTCCGGCCACCTTCACCCTGCGCGATGGGACAATTGCCATCGATCGCCTCGCCCTTGCCACCGGCGGTGGGAGCGTGAGCGTGCAGGGCAGCGCCGGGGATACTCTCGACCTTGCGGTGGATATCCGCGCCTTGCCGTTGGCGCTGGCAGCGCTCGTCGATCCTGCGCTGAACCTGTCCGGCATGCTGAACGGCAGCGCCCGAATCACCGGACCCGCCGCCGCGCCGTCCGGGCGCTACGATCTTTCGGTGCTGCGGGCCACCAGCCCCGATATTACGCGGGCGGGCGCCGGGCCGTTCGATTTGCGGGCCAATGGAACGCTGGATGCCGGGCGCGCCCGCATCACAGCCACCATCACCGGCCCTTCGCTCTCCGGGGTCGCCATCACGGGTACGGTGCCGATCCAGGGCGATGGCCTTGATCTTTCCATGCGCGGCACCATCTCGCTCGCGGTTGCGAATGCGATCCTCGCCACATCAGGCGCGCGGGCGCAGGGCACCGCCACGGTGGATGCCACCTTGCGCGGCAGCCTCGACGATCCCCGCGCCGGCGGCACGGTGCGCATTGCCGGCGGCCGATATGAGGATGCGGTCAATGGAGTGACTTTGGATCGCATCCAGGCGGTCATCACCGGCACGGATCGTTCGGTTACGCTCTCGTCATTCCAGACGGCGACGCTCAATGGCGGCTCGATCCAGGGCACCGGCAATGTGACGCTCGATCCCCGCGCCGGGTTCCCTGGCCGGCTCGACCTCACGCTGAACAATGCGGGCCTCGTGAACAGCGAGATCGTTCGCTTCGTCGCCGATGGGCGGCTCGCCATCGGCGGCGCATTCGCCATTCGCCCAACCATCGGCGGCCAGATCAATGTGCGGGCACTCGACATCACCATTCCCGACCGCCTGCCGGGCGGGGCGCGGGCGCTCAACGTGCGGCATGTGAACGTGCCGCCTGGCAAAACCTTCACCGTGCCCCCGGCGCCGCCGACACGTCCGGGGCAGGGGGGCGCGCGGCCCCCGGCCTTCCTCGCCAGCTTGGATCTTGCCGTGACGGCGCCAAACCGCGTGTTCGTGCGCGGCATGGGCATGGATGCGGAGCTATCTGGAAATCTCACCGTGCGCGGCACCAGCGCGGCGCCCGTGACCGTTGGCGGCTTCGAGCTGCTGCGTGGGCGCTTCGACATCATCGGCCGGCGGCTGGATTTCACCCGCGGCCGGGTGACCTTCAACGGCACGACCGACCCAGACCTCGATTTTGTCGCCGAGAGCACGGCCAATGAGGTGACAGCCCGTGTCACCATCTCGGGCCGCGCCTCGCGGCCCGAGATCACCTTCTCCTCAACACCGACCTTGCCGCAAGACGAGGTGGTGGCGCGCCTGCTGTTCGGCCGCTCGGCCGGACAGCTCAGCGCCGGCCAGGCCTTGCAGGTGGCGCAGACGGTTGCGACCATGTCGGGCACCGGATCGGCGGCGCTCAGCAGCCTGCGCCGTTCGCTCGGGGTGGACAGCGTGGACGTGGGGACAAACGCCGAGGGAACAGGCGGACAGTTCGGTATCGGCAAGCGCCTCAACGACCGGATCTATCTCGGCGTGCGGCAGGGCACCACATCGGGTTCGAGCGCGGCGACGATCGACATCGACATCACCCGGAACATTCGCCTGCAGGGTGCGACCGGTGCCGATGGCGGCACCGAAGTGGGCATCGGCGCGCAGTGGGATTATTAGCGCTCCGGCGCTCCTCGACGGCGTTGGTGGAGGGCCGCGCCCGAAAGGTCTTGCCGGAACCTCAGGCGTGGCCGGCTTCGCTCGAGAGCATGCCGGGGTCGATGCCGAGCTTGCGTAAGGCGAGATCGTATTTGGTCTCGACTCTCTCGCCGAAGATCAGGTCCGGATCGGCCGGGCAATGCAGCCAGCCATTGGCCTGGATCTCGGTTTCGAGCTGCCCTGGCGCCCAGCCGGCATAGCCGAGCGCGAGCACGGCGCTATGCGGCCCGGTGCCGCCGGCAATCGCTTTGAGAATGTCCAGCGTCGCCGTCAGGCAGATGCCGCCGTCGATCGGCAAGGTGGAGTTCTCGATGAAATAATCGGACGAGTGCAGGACGAAGCCGCGCCCTGTCTCAACCGGACCGCCGCGCAAAACCTTCACGGCGCCCGCGCGCGGCGGAAGAAGAATGCGGGCATCCTCCGGCACCACGTCGAGTTGCACCAGCAGATCGGTGAAATTGATGTGCGCCGCCGCCTGATTGACGATGATGCCCATCGCGCCCTCGTTGGAGTGGGCGCAGACATAGATCAGGGTGCGGGAAAAGCGCTCGTCCTGCATGGACGGCATGGCAATGAGCATCTGCCCGTCGAGAAAGTCCGGCGGGTCGCCGAGGGAAAGGGTCTTGCGATCGACCGTCATGCCTACAGCCTAACCCGACCCGCCGGATTTGAAAACGGTGAACCGGGCGTCAACGCTGCCACATTGGCGCAGGCGCGGCTCACGTCTTTGTGCCCTGACAGGAATGTGCGCGCGGGCCCTTTGCGCTGACACGCGCGAGGCTGTACGCGCAAGGGCATGAACGTGATCCGCCTCCCCTCTGTCTTCCTCGCCCCGGCACTCCTTCTGGCGCTCCTGGCCCTGTCGGCCCCGGTTGCGGCGGCCGAGACACCCTGGGTTCGCGCCGAGAATGCCGATGTGCGGCTGATGACCGGGGCGGTGGCGGACGGAATCGTGGAGGCCGGAATCGAGATCCGCCTGGCCGCGGGATGGAAGACCTATTGGCGCTATCCCGGCGATAGCGGCGTGCCGCCCCGGTTCGATTGGACCGGCTCGCGCAATGTGGCTCAGGTGGATGTGTCCTTCCCGGCGCCCAAGCGCTTTTCCGACGGCGCGAGCGGCTTTTCCATCGGCTACAAGAGTGGCAGCGTCATCTTCCCGCTGCGGGTGAAGCTTGCCGAGCCGGGCAAGGCGGCGCGGCTCGACCTGTCGCTCGACTTCGCCGTCTGCGAGGCGCTGTGCGTCCCGGTGCACGCGCAGGCGAGCCTCGATGTTCCCGCCGCCGGGGAGGGGCCGAGCGCCGTGCTCACCGCGGCCCGCGCCCTGGTGCCGACGCCGATCACCCTCGGTCCAGGCCCTGCGCCGGCGCTGCTTGCCGCCGAGGTGGTCCCGCAGGAGGCGCGGCCCGTGGCGTCCGCACCGGGAACGCCGGAGGGGCCGGCTCCGCTGCTGGTGGTCACCGCAACGGTCGGCTCGGAGAAGGCGGACCTGTTCGTCGAGGGGCCGGACAATAGCTGGGCTCTGCCACTGCCGACCCGCGCCCTCGGACCCAATGGGGAGGCGCGCTTCACGCTGGAACTGGATGGACTGCCCTCTGGCGAGACCTGGGAAGGCAAGCAGGTGCGCCTGACCCTCGTGGACGGCGGCAAGGCGGTGGAGACGATGGTACCCCTCAAGGGGAAATGAAGCCGAGAGCCGTCATCGCGACTTTCATCGGCCGGAAATCTGCCTATTCTGCGCCGCATTCGGCGGAATAGCGCCGAAATGTGCGGAGAAACCACCCATGGCAATCCAAGTCGGCGATACCCTGCCCACGGCGACCTTCCGTGTTTCCACGGAAGACGGTCCGGTGCCCAAGAGCACCGACGACATCTTCAAGGGCAAGCGCGTGGTCCTGTTCGCCGTTCCCGGCGCCTTCACCCCCACGTGCCATAAGAACCATCTGCCGGGTTATGTTTCCCGCGCCGACGAGATCAAGGCGAAGGGCATCGATACCATCGCGGTCGTGGCGGTGAACGATCCGTTCGTCATGGGCGCGTGGGAAAAGACCTCCGGCGCCGAAGGCAAGATCGTGTTCCTCTCGGACGGCAACGGGGAATTCTCGCGGGCGCTGGACCTGACTTTTGATGGCTCCATGGCCGGCCTCGGCGTGCGCTCAAAGCGCTATTCCATGCTGGTGGAAGACGGCGTGGTGAAGGCCCTCAATGTCGAGGACGTGCCTTCCAAGGCGGATGTCTCCTCCGCGCAGACCATGCTTGGCCAGCTCTGACGCGGCAGCGGCAAAGATCCTCAAGATTCAGCCCTCCGGCACGTCCGGGGGGCTTTTTTACGCGATGATGTCGGGGAACAACTCGTCTTCCAGGTGGGAAATCCGGTCCTTGAGCTGGAGCTTCCGCTTCTTCAGCCGCTGAATCTGCAGGACGTCGGAGCCTGTCACCGCAGTCAGCGCATCGATGGCGGCATCGAGGTCCCGATGTTCTTGCCGCAAGCGCTCCAGCAGCAATCTCAGCTCCCTTTCCTCGTCACTGGTCATGCCATATCCGTTGCGGTCTGAGCTGCTCCCTCTCGAATACCGCACCGTCTCCCCAAGCCGCAAGCCGCACGGCGCCGCAGGCTGGAAAGAGACCAAAATTACCCGGTCGACTCTTTGCCGCCTCCATGACAGACTGCCCTTCGTTGCAGACAGGGAGACGAAACTCATGTCCGTCCAGTCGCACCTCGAAGAGCTTCAGCGTCGTCACGCCGCTCTTCAGACGGCAATAGAACGTGAACTGCATCACGCCGCTACCGACCCGCTCCGGGTTGCCGAACTCAAGCGCCGCAAATTGCTGCTCAAGGATCAAATCACCCGCCTGCGTGGCGAGGCGACGGTCCATTAATCGGAAATCAGTGTGATAGGCGGGCGTGGTGAGGTGTGCTCTCCGCGTTGGGGCGCTATCGGCAGAAAGCCGTGGTGCGTCGGGTGCTTTGCGGGCGGCGGTGGGTTCCATCCGTCGGTAAAACCCACTAAGCCGACGCCATGGCTCCACCGCTGATCTCGCTTCAAGACGTCCATCTGCGCTTCGGCGCCACCCCTCTGCTCGACGGCGCGGAAATCTCCGTGTCGCCGGGGGATCGGCTGTGCCTCGTGGGGCGCAATGGGTCGGGCAAATCGACCCTGCTCAAGGTTGCCGCCGGCCTGGTTGAGGCCGACTCTGCCGTGCGCTTTTTCCAGCCCGGCGCAACCGTCCGCTATCTGCCGCAGGAGCCGGACTTTTCCAGCTTCGCGACCACCCTTGCTTACGTCGAGGCCGGCCTCGGGCCGGGCGATGAAGACTATCGGGCCCAGTATCTGCTGGATCAGCTCGGCCTCACCGGCAATGAAGACCCGGCGAACCTTTCCGGCGGTGAGGCGCGCCGAGCCGCTTTGGCGCGTGTGATTGCGCCGGAGCCGGACGTGTTGCTGCTGGACGAGCCGACGAACCATCTCGACCTGCCCGCCATCGAATGGCTGGAAAGCGAGCTGAAATCGCTGCGGTCAGCGCTGGTGGTCATCAGCCACGACCGGCGGTTCCTGCAAAATCTGTCCCGCGCCACCATCTGGCTCGACCGGGGCACCACGCGCCGGCTGGACCAGGGCTTCTCCAGTTTCGAGGCTTGGCGCGATCAAGTGCTGGAACAGGAAGAAACCGACCGCCACAAGCTCGACCGCAAGATCGTCGCGGAGCAGGATTGGCTGCGTTATGGCGTCACCGCCCGACGCAAGCGCAATGTGCGGCGCCTCGGGTTGCTGCAATCCATGCGCACCGATCGGCGCGACGAGCGCCGTGCCCAGGGAAACGTGAAGATCACCGTCACCGAGGCCGAGACCTCCGGCAAGCTGGTGATCGAGGCCAAGGGAATCTCCAAGGCCTATGACGGCGTGCCGATCGTCACCGATTTCTCCACCCGGATCGTGCGCGGCGACCGGATCGGCATCGTCGGCCCCAATGGCGCCGGCAAGACCACCTTGCTGAAGATGCTCACGGGCGAGCTGGCCCCGGACAGCGGAACGGTGCGGCTCGGCGCCAATCTGGAAATCGCCTCGCTGGACCAGAAGCGCGCGGCGCTCGATCCCAACACCACCTTGCGCGACGCTTTGACCGGCGGCGGCAGCGATCAGGTGCTGGTGGGCGGGGTACCGAAGCACGTGATGGGCTATCTTAAGGACTTCCTGTTCACGCCCGACCAGGCCAATTCGCCTCTGTCGGTGCTGTCGGGCGGCGAGCGGGGGCGGCTGATGCTGGCCCGCGCCCTGGCACTGCCATCCAACATGCTGATCCTCGACGAGCCCACCAACGACCTGGACCTGGAAACCCTCGACCTGCTGCAGGAGATGGTGGCGGACTATCCCGGCACGGTCATCCTGGTCAGCCATGATCGTGATTTCCTGGACCGCACGGTCACCAGCGTGATCGCGGCGGAAGGGGCCGGCGGGTTCACCGAATATGCCGGCGGTTATGCGGATATGGTGAACCAGCGCGGCCATGGGGTGCAGGCGAAGGAAAAGCGCGGGGGCGCAGGCGGTTCTGCGAAATCGGCGAGCAAGCCCGCCTTAGGTCCGGCGGCCAACGCCGGTGGGGAAGGGACCAAGCGGCGGTTGACCTTCCACGAGAAGCACGCGCTGCAGACGCTTCCCAAGACCTTGGAGAAGCTGCGGGCGGAGGCGGACAAGTTCGGCGCCGTCCTGTCCGATCCGATCCTCTATGAGCGCGATCCGGGCTCCTTTGAGCGCACCTCGGCCGCGTTGGCCAAGGTGCAGAAGGAACTGGACGCGGCCGAGGAGGAATGGCTGCGGCTGGAAATCCTGCGCGAGGAACTCGACGGCTGAAACTTGCACCGTCATCTCAACCGGGCGCGCCGGCATGTGTCCGATGCGCCCGCGCGGCCCATGAAAAGGGGCGGGGAGGGGTGAGGTCCAGGCGGACGAGACCTGTCCGGCGGAGGCGAGCCGGCCCCTCCCCGAGCGCGCATCGTCTGCGCGCAGGGGAATTTCTGTCGCACTCAGTCCGGCAGCACCAGGCGGCCGGCGGCGTCGAAGGGGAAGAAGGGATTGTGCGCCACTTCCCAGGCATGCCCGTCGGGATCGGTGAAATAGCCGCTATAGCCGCCCCAGAACACGCGCTGCCCCGCCTTCACCACCGTCCCGCCGGCCGCCTGCGCGGCCGCGAGGGTGGCGTCCACCTCGCCCTCGCCGGCGACGTTGAAGGCGAGCGCGATGCCGGAAAATCCGCCGGTCCCAGTGTCCGCTTGCATCGCGTCGGCGGCAAGCGCCGGCCGGGGGAACAGGGACAGCACGGCCCCGCCGGCATCGAAGAAGGCGACGCCCTGCGTGCTCCGGTCCCGCCGCGCAAGGCCGAGGGTTTCATAAAAGGCGATGGCGCGGGGAAGATCGGCCACCCCCAGCGTCACCAGATGCAGGCGAAGCGGCGGCGCACTGGGACGTGCGGCGGAGGGGGCAGCGGACGCCATGGTGGATGCGGTCATGAGCCTGGCCTCATTCGAACAGCGACAATTGCTCGCCTACCTGCGTGGCGCGCTTGAAATGTTCGGTGGTCAGCTTCAGGCCGCGCCCCACGAGACCGAGCCGGCGGGCGGCGATCTCGAACCGGCGGCCGATGGTCCAGGCATAGGGGCCTTCCCCCCGTCCGCGCTTGCCGAAGCCGGAATCATAATCCTTGCCGCCGTGCATCTCGCGCACCAGCGACATGATGTGGCGCGCTTTCTCCGGGAAATGGGCGGCCAGCCACTCGCGGAACATGTCGGCGATCTCCAGCGGCAGGCGCAGCGTGACATAGCCGGCCTCAATGGCGCCGGCCGCCTTGGCGCTGTCGAGAATGCGCTCGATCTCCATGTCGTTGAGCGCGGGGATCAGCGGAGCGGCGAGCACGGCGGTGGGAATGCCGGCATCGCTGAGCCGCCGGATGGTCTCCAGCCGCCGCGCCGGGCTCGCCGCGCGCGGTTCCATCAGGCGTGCCAGCTTGGGATCGAGCGTGGTGATGGAGATCGCCACCTTCACCAAGCCGCGCTGGGCCATGGGGGCGAGGATGTCGATGTCCCGCGCCACCAGGCCGGACTTGGTGACGATGCCCACGGGATGGCCGAAATCGCGCAGCACCTCCAGCAAGCGCCGGGTCACCTGGTATTGCCGCTCGATGGGCTGGTAGGGGTCGGTGTTGGTGCCCATGGCGATGGTGCGCGGGGTATAGGTGCGATGCATCAGCTCGCGCGCCAGCAATTCCGGCGCGTCCGGCTTGACGAACAGCTTGCTTTCGAAGTCCAGCCCCGCTGAGAGCCCGTGATAGGCATGGGTTGGCCGGGCGAAGCAATAGATGCAGCCGTGCTCGCAGCCGCGATAGGCATTAATGGAGCGGTCGAAGGCGATGTCCGGAGAGGTATTGCGGGTAATTACCGTGCGGGCCCGCTCTTCCACCACCTCGGTGCGGAAGGCCGGCAAATCCTCCAGGCTTTCCCATCCATCGTCGAACAGGATGCGGGCAGCGGGCTCGTAGCGCCCCGCAGCGTTGGAGACCGCGCCGCGCCCTCGGCGTCGGGCCTTGTCGACCCGGGCCAGCGGGTCCGCGTCCACCGCCGTGACCATGTGGTCCGGCACCCCGCGGGGCGCCGCGATCGGGGCCAGATCTGCTACCGCGGCTTCCGCTTCGGCACGCGCGTCGGCCAAGGCGGCGACCCGCAAAGCCCGATCCGAACTCAGGCGGCCGATAATCGGGTCGTTTTTGTTGCTTTTTTTTGTCGCGGAACCGACGGAACGCCTCGCTTGCGCCCGAGGCGGACGCGGCTGGATGCCGGCGGCCGGGGCGTCGGCGGAAGATGCCGGAAGGGCAGAATCGCGCTGAAAATCCATGATTTGATCGTACGCGAACGCGCGAACAAAACAAGAACATTTCTCCTCGCTCAGGGCGCGGTTTTTGATCTTGAACCTTGTCGTATCTGGTATATTGTCCACCAGCGCGAGTTGCCACAGAAGCCCTTCTCCGCTAAAGGGCCAAGGCCACCGTAAGCTGAGGGGAAACGCCAATGGCCGAGCACGGCACGATTGAATATCTGACTGCCGAGGGCAATGATTACGCTGAGCATGCCCGGACGTTTACGCTCTTCACGCAGCTCACGAAATACGGCGCGATCACGGTAGCCGTCATCCTCGCCCTCATGTGGATTTTCCTGCTCTGAGTCACGCACTCGGACTTCGGAGACGTTTTCAATGAAAATCGCTGTCCCCGCCGAGATTGACCTCGGCGAGCCGCGGGTCGCTGCGAGCCCCGATACGGTAAAGCGCCTGACCGCGCTCGGCGCCAACGTCGTGGTCGAAAGCGGCGCGGGCCTGAAATCAGGCATTCTCGACGCGGATTATGCTGCCGCCGGTGCCACCATTGCGCAGACCGCGTTCGATGCGGTGACCGATGCCGATGTGGTACTCAAGGTTCGCCGTCCGACGGAAGCCGAACTTTCGTCCTATAAGCGCGGCGCCCTGGTGTTCGCGATCATGGACCCCTACGGCAACGAGGCGGCCCTGAAGGCCATGGCCGACGCCGGCGTGGCCGCCTTCGCCATGGAGCTGATGCCCCGCATCACCCGCGCGCAGGTGATGGACGTGCTGTCCTCGCAGGCGAATCTCGCCGGCTATCGCGCGGTGATCGATGCCGCCGAGCAGTTCGGCCGCGCGCTGCCGATGATGATGACCGCCGCCGGCACGGTTCCCGCCGCCCGCGTGTTCGTCATGGGCGCCGGTGTTGCCGGCCTCCAGGCCATCGCCACCGCCCGCCGCCTCGGCGCCGTGGTGACCGCCACCGACGTGCGCCCCGCCTCCAAGGAGCAGGTCGAATCCCTCGGCGCGAAATTCGTCGCCGTGGAAGACGACGAGTTCAAGCAGGCGGAAACCGCCGCCGGCTACGCCAAGCCCATGTCGGCCGAATACCAGGCCAAGCAGGCGGCCCTGGTCGCCGAGCACATCAAGAAGCAGGACATCGTCATCACGACGGCCCTGATCCCCGGCCGCCCGGCGCCGAAGCTGATTTCGGCGGCCATGGTGGCCTCCATGAAGCCGGGTTCCGTGCTGATCGACCTCGCGGTCGAGCGCGGCGGCAATGTGGAGGGCGCAGAGCCCGGCCAGGTGGTCGACGCGAACGGTGTGAAGATCGTCGGCTATCTCAACGTGCCCGGCCGCATCGCTGCCTCGGCTTCGCTGCTTTACGCCAGGAACCTCTACGCCTTCGTCGAGACCCTGGTGGACAAACAGGCCAAGGCCCTCGCCGTGAAGTGGGACGATGAGCTCGTGAAGGCGACGCTCCTCACCCGCGACGGCGCCGTGGTTCACCCGAACTTCGCCCCCAAGGTTGAGGGAGCCGCCCAATGAACCCGATCACCGCACAAACCGCCGCAGACGCCGCCGCCCAGGCGCGCGCTGCCGCCGAGGTGGCCCGCCAGGCTGCCGAAGCCGCCCAGATCTATGCCGACCAAGCGGCCACCGCCCTCGGCGCGGTCGCCCATGCCGCCACCGGCGGCGCCATCGACCCGTTCGTGTTCCGCCTTTCCATCTTCGTGCTGGCGGTGTTCGTCGGCTATTACGTGGTGTGGTCGGTGACCCCGGCGCTGCACACACCGCTGATGTCGGTCACCAACGCCATCTCCTCGGTGATCGTGGTCGGCGCGTTGCTCGCGGTCGGCGTTAACACGGTCGGCGATGCCGGCCATTCTCTGTGGGCGCGCGGCTTCGGCTTCATCGCTCTGATCTTTGCATCGGTGAACATCTTCGGCGGGTTCCTCGTGACCAGCCGCATGCTCGCCATGTACCAAAAGAAGAAGTGAGGGCGGACCCATGAACGCCAATCTGGCCGCGCTTCTTTACCTGGTAGCGGGCATCCTCTTCGTTCTTGCGCTGCGCGGGCTCTCGCACCCGACCACTTCGCGCCAGGGCAACATGTTCGGCATGGTCGGCATGGCGATTGCTGTGCTCACCACGCTCGCGCTCTCGCCGCCCTCCGACATTCTCGGCTGGGTTCTGGTGATCGCCGGCATCGGCATCGGCGGCGGCATCGGCGCGGTTGTCGCCCGCCGCATCGCCATGACCGCGATGCCTCAGCTGGTCGCGGCCTTCCACTCGCTGGTCGGTCTCGCGGCGGTGCTGGTGGCGGCGGCGGCGCTCTATGCTCCGGCGGCGTTCGGCATCGGCGAACCCGGCAACATCCACGGGGCGAGCCTTGTGGAAATGACGCTCGGCGTTGCCATCGGCGCGATCACCTTCACCGGCTCGATCATCGCCTTCGCCAAGCTCAACGGCAACATGTCCGGCAAGCCGATCATGCTGCCCATGCGCCACTTCATTAATGGCGGTCTCGCGCTGCTGCTGCTGGTGCTGATCATCGCCTTCGTGATGACCGGCTCGATCCCGCTGTTCTGGATCATCACCATCCTTTCGCTGGCGCTGGGCGGCCTGCTGATCATTCCGATCGGCGGCGCAGACATGCCGGTGGTGGTGTCCATGCTCAACTCCTACTCGGGTTGGGCGGCGGCCGGCATCGGCTTCACGCTGGGCAATACCGCGCTCATCATCACGGGTGCTCTGGTGGGCTCCTCGGGCGCGATCCTGTCCTACATCATGTGCAAGGGCATGAACCGCTCCTTCATCTCGGTCATCCTCGGCGGCTTCGGCGGCGAGGTGGCGGCCGGCGCCGGTGGCGCGGCGGAGACCCGCCCGGTGAAGCAGGGCTCGGCGGACGATGCCGCCTACATCTTGAAGAACGCCCAGAAGGTTATCATCGTGCCGGGCTACGGCATGGCGGTGGCCCAGGCCCAGCACGCTTTGCGCGAGATGGCCGACAAGCTGAAGGAAGAGGGCGTCGAGGTGAAGTACGCCATCCATCCGGTGGCGGGCCGCATGCCCGGGCACATGAACGTGCTGCTGGCGGAAGCCCAGGTTCCCTATGACGAGGTCTTCGAACTGGAAGACATCAACTCCGAGTTCGCTCAGGCCGACGTCGCCTTCGTCATCGGCGCCAACGACGTGACCAACCCGGCCGCGAAGACCGACCCGACCTCCGCCATCTACGGCATGCCGATCCTGGATGTCGAAAAGGCGAAGACGGTGCTGTTCATCAAGCGCGGCATGGGTTCCGGCTATGCCGGCGTGGAGAACGAATTGTTCTTCCGCGACAACACAATGATGCTGTTCGGCGACGCCAAGAAGGTCACCGAGGAAATCGTCAAAAACCTCTGATCGCCGCCCGCTGCGGCGGGACGGGACGAAAAAGAAAGGCCGCCGGGACGCAAGTCCGGCGGCCTTTTTATTGATTGGAGCCCATCGCTGGTGCGTTGCGCGCGCGACGGCGGGTTGATCGACGGCGGCGCGCGCAACCGCGCTCAGGCGGCGAAGAACGCCGCCAGGCGGGGGATAACCTGCGCGGGCGCCTCGTCCATCAGCCAATGGCCCGAACCTTCCACCACGACGCCCTCCACGTGCTCTGCCACGAGCCGGCCCTGCGCGATCAGGAATTCACCGGATGCCTTCTCCGCTGTCAGCACCAGCATGGGCATGGCCAGCTTGGTTTCGGCAAAGGCAGCAAAGTCGCTTGCGTCCTGCTCGAACGCGCGGAAGACTTCGAACCCGGCCTTCATGCCGCCGGGCTGTGCGTAGGCCGCCGCGTAAATTTGGCGGTCCGCCTCGGACACCGAATGGCTAGGGTCGGCTGCGAAGTCGTTCCAGAAATGCTCGAAATAGATCCGCTCGCGGCCCTCGACGAGCGCGAGCGGCGTCTTGCCGTAGAAATGAAAATGCCAGAGGTCGCGCATCAGCCAGACATGCGTCCAATCGCCGACGCCGGGAAGAAAGGCGTCCATCAGCGCGATACGCGTCACGGCCTCGGGATATTGTGCGGCATAGGCATAGGCCACCATGAGCCCGATATCGTGGCCGACCACGCCGGCGCGGTCGATACCAAGTGCGGATGCAAGTGCACGGACATCCTGCGCCATGGTCTTCTTGTCGTATCCGCTCTCAGGCTTGGACGACGCGCCGAAGCCGCGCAGGTCCGGAGCGACGACACGATGGGTCTTTGCAAGTTCCGCGATCAGCGGCCGCCACATGTGGCTCGTCTGGGCGTAGCCGTGCAGCAGCAGGATCGGGTCGCCAGAACCGGCGGTGAGATAGTGAAGGCGAACCTCGCCGAGGTCAGCGAATTGGCTCTCGATTCCTTCCGCCCCTGGGAATGATCCTTCGGCGTTCGCTTCTGCAACCATGTCGGCGTCCCCCGTACCGTCACGAACTCGCCGCCACGATATCACGAAAGTCGGCGGCAGCGGCTGGTCGCTCGCAGATATGGGCCGCCTGCGCGGCCATCCTAACGGGGCAGATCCGCCGGGAATCCGTCAGGCGGCCGGCGGTTCCTTTGGCGTGGTGTCGAAGCGGGCTTCGCCGATCTCATGGCCGTGGCGCGAGATGAAACGGGCGAGCGCGAAGGCGCCTACCGCCGTGAGCACCAGGATGAAGCCCATGAAGCCGAGGCTGCCGCCGTCCTCGTGAAGTTTGGCGGCGGCGGCCATGCCGGTCAGCAGGATCACGCTGACGCCGCCGGTCACCGCCCAGCTATTGGACGGCTTCGGCTGTGGGTCTTCTGCGGGGGTCTCGTTCATCGCCTCAGGCTCGCATCCCGCCCGGCGGCACGCAAGAGCGCGTGCCGCTCGCTTGCGTCACGCCGCCCTCAGGGTCTTCTCCACATAGCGGCTTTCCTGGGTGCGCCCGCCATAACCATAGGCATCGGCCTTCACCTCGCGCACCAGAATGTAGCTCTCGGGATGCAGAGGACCGAGCAGATCGCCCATGGCGGCGAAGACGGCGGCGAGATAGGTGGCTTTTTCGTCCTTGGTGTTGGTGCCGTCCACCACCGCGATATCGAGCCAGAAGCTGGCAAGCCCGGCCTCGGCAAGGCTGCGCCCACCGACGAACCAGAGCGCCGGGTCCAGGAAATCCACCGCCACCGAGGTCAGGGCCGGATCCTTGCGCAGGATCCTGGCGCTGAGGGCCGAGAGTGTGGCGGCAACGGCGGAAGCGCGGGCGGTGTCGGCGGTGCCGGAGAGTTTGAGCTGAAGGATCGGCATGGGTTCGATCTCCTGTTTGGATGCCCGAACCTAGCGCTGCATATCATTTGAGAAAAATTGAATTATCAGCGGTTAGAATTTCGTTTAACTCATATATATGGCACGCAATCTGGATCTCGACCTGCTCCGCAGTTTCCTCGCCGTGGCAACGCTCGGCTCCGTCTCGGCGGCGAGCGCGCGCGTCGGGAGATCGCAATCGGCGGTCAGCCTGCAGATGGATCGGCTCTCGGACATGCTGGGCTTCGCCCTGCTGGAGCGGCGTGGGCGCGGCGTGGCGCTGACCCCGCGCGGCCTTGTCTTCCTCGACGATGCGCGCGCCCTGCTGGATCTCAATGACCGCGTGCTCGGACACCATACGGCCGGGGGCGGGAGCGAGCCGGTGCGCCTCGGCTTCGTCCAGGATGTGGGAGAAGCGGCCCTGCAACGGATCCTTGCGCGCATCGCCGCCGTCCTGCCCGGCGCGCAACTGACGGTGCAAATCGCCTCCACCGGCCGGTTGATGGCCGCGCTGAAGGCCGGAAACCTGGACCTCGCCGCCGGCTTTCGCGGCGACGGCGATCTGC
Source organism: Roseixanthobacter psychrophilus (assembly GCF_043195195.1). Taxonomy (NCBI): domain Bacteria; kingdom Pseudomonadati; phylum Pseudomonadota; class Alphaproteobacteria; order Hyphomicrobiales; family Xanthobacteraceae; genus Roseixanthobacter; species Roseixanthobacter psychrophilus. The sequence continues at coordinate 37,838 of NZ_JBAFWT010000032.1, read as the reverse complement.
CTGCGCTCGACCTGTCCCGCGAGCCCATGGAATGGCTCGGCGCGCACGCGTTGCGCCTTGCCGCCGACGCGCCGGTGCCGCTTCTCGTGTTCGAGGCGCCGTGCGTCTTCAGAGATGCGGCGATCTCCACCCTCAATGCGGCAGGGCGCGGGTTTCGCATCGCCTTCACCAGCCCGAGCCTGCCGGGCCTGCTGGCGGCCGTCGGCGCGGGACTGGGCGTTACGGTGCGCACCGCCCGCGCGCGGCGGGCGGATATCGTCACCGTCGCCGGCCTTGGCCCCGCGCCGCTGCCGTTTGTTGAACTCATCCTTTATGCGCGGGCCGAGAGCCTGTCGCCCGCCCTGCGCCTCGCGCAGGAGGTGATGCGCGAGGAATTGCAGCGCGAGCGGCCGCTGTTCGCTGCCGCCTGAGCGCCTTCTCGCGGCATTCGTCGGGCGGCGTTAGTGCTAGTGGTCCATTCCGCCCATCGCACCGCCACCCATCGTGCCGCCGCTGGTCGGCGCGCCGGCGCCGATGCCGCGCACGGCGAACACCACGTCCACCGTGCCCGCCTTCTCGAAGGTCAGCGTTCCCTTGATGCTCTCGCCTTCCTTCAATGGCCGCTTGAGATCCATGAACATCATGTGGAACCCGCCGGGTGCGAGCATCACACTGGCGCCGGGCGCGATTTCCAGCCCGCCGGAGACCGGGCGCATGGTCATGATGCCGTTGTTCATGGCCATCTCATGCACCTCGAAGCGCCCCGCCTGCTCGAACGAGCCACCGACCAGCTTGTCGGGCAGGGTGCCGGTATTGGTGATCTTCACATAGCCGCCGGCCACCTTGGCGCCGCCGGGTGTGGCGCGGCTCCAGGGCTGCTCGATTGTCAGCGTTCCGACTTTATAGATTCCGGCTGGCGCCGGCATGGCGGCAGCGGCGAGCTTCAGTGCAGGGGCCGGATATTCGAGGCGCGCGCCGCCCTCCTTGGGAATTTGCGCCCAATCGGCGCTCGCCCCTTCGCAGGTTTGCAGGACTGGGAAGTACAGCTTGGTCGCCTGCGCCTGGGGCGCGAGATAGGCGATGAAGGCGAACTCGTCATAATAGGCATTGGGCAGGTTGCCGCCGGACCAGGTGATGGTCTTCACCCCGTCCTTCACCGGCTCGCCGTGCATCACCGCATAGTTCTTTTCATAAGGGCCGTTCTCGACGGCGAGGGTCCAGCCGGCCTTGGGCTGGGGCTTTACGGTGAGGACGCCCTCGGGAATGCTCACCTTGATGCCGGTGGTGGCAGCCTCCCCGCAGCCGTGTGGGACCTTCAGGACCGCCTTGTAATAGGTGCCTGAGGTGGCCTGCCCCTCAGCAAGTGTGATGTGGGCCAGGGCGGGGCCGGAGAGGGCGAGAAGAGCAGCGGCGGCGACAAGGCTCAGCGGCGCAGTGCGCGCGAACGAAACGGACATGGAATGTCTCTCCGAATGGGTTTGAGAATCTGAAAATCAGGCTCAAACCCGTGCGGGAGGTCCCCGGGCGTGGAAGGCGTGGTGTGAATCGCCCGCCCGTGCGTACGCGACGCGGGTGGGGAAGGCGATTTTGGTGATGCGCGGTGCGGGCTGAAGCTCGGCCGCGTCGGTGGGCGACAGCAGAGGCGACGGGCCGGCCATGCATCCGAGCACGCAGCAGAGCCCCTGGTGCGGCGGGCCTCCATCCTGGGGGGCCGGTGTGCCAGCGGGGGAGGGGGTGCCGGTGCAGGTCGCGCCCCACAGGTCGGTAGCGGGAACCCCGGTGTGCTGGACCATCGCAGCGGACGACAGCACCATCTGCAGCAGGAGCGCATAGGCGAGCAACAGGCGGGAGGCCCACCCCGCCACGGTCGATCTCGCGCTGCCGGACCCGATCATATCCCTGCCATAGGCTGCGGCACAGGCGCCTGCAAGCCTGCGGGAGCCTCAGGCTGGCCGCGCGCCGGTTTCGGTGGCACGCTGTCCCGGGAATGGGGCTGTGACGCTGGGGGAGGGGGCTATGGTTTTCTGGGTTCCGTTGCTGAGCTGGACGCTTGCCCTCGCGTTGGCGGCGCTTGCGGTGGCGCGTGCGCCGCGTCCACTGCCGCCGGGCTTCGTTGCTGATCGGCTGATGCGCTACCTGTTCCTGCTGCCGGTGGGGCTGATGGGCCTGTGGGGCGCGCTTGGCCATGTCTTCTTCGCCTCAGAGGCGGCGCGCGCCATCGGCTGGGAACCGAGCCCGTTCCAGTCCGAGGTGGGCATGGCCAATCTCGGCATCGGCATGGGCGGGCTGATTGCGGCTTTCTATGGCAATTGGGGCTTTCGCCTGGGTGTCGCCGTGGTAACGGCGGGCTTCCTCGGCGGCGCGGCGACAGTCCATCTGGTGCAGATTGTCGAGACGGGGAACCTTGCGGCGGGAAATGCGGGCCCCATTCTCTATACGGACATTCTGACGCCCCTCACCCTCCTGGTGTTGTTGGCGCTCTCCCGGCACACCGCGCGGGCCTGAGCGCCCGGCACCGGGCACAGCGAGCCCCCCATGACCGAAGATGCCGAGCGCAACCGCTTCTCCGCCCGCGCCGCCCGCTATGCCCGTGTCGGTGCCAATGTGGGGGGCGTGGCGGCGCGCATGGCCGGAACGCGCCTGCTCGGGCTCGATAGGGCGGGGGGAGGCAATGCGGCGGCCCTGGCGGCGGCATTGGGCGGGCTGAAGGGCCCGCTGATGAAGGTGGCGCAGCTCATGTCCACCATTCCCGATGTGCTGCCGCCGGAGTATGCCGCCGAGCTTCAGAAGCTGCAGAACGACGCCCCACCCATGGGCTGGGCCTTCGTGCGCCGGCGCATGATGGCCGAGCTGGGGCGCGACTGGGAAAGCCGGTTCGCCTCCTTCGAGCACAAGCCGGCCGCCGCCGCCTCGCTCGGGCAGGTGCACCGCGCCGTGGCGCTCGACGGCGAGGAACTGGCCTGCAAGCTGCAATATCCCGACATGCAGGCCGCGGTGGAGGCGGATCTCAGCCAGCTTGATCTTCTGTTCTCGCTCCATCGCCGCATGGACCCCGCCATCGACACCCGCGAGATCGCTGGGGAGATCGGCGCGCGGGTGCGCGAGGAGCTGGATTATCGCCGCGAGGCCAAGCACGCCGCCCTCTACGCCTTGATGCTGGAGGGGCAGGACCATGTGCGCGTGCCAAGTGTGCGGCTCGATCTCTCCACCGGCCGCCTGCTGACGCTGCATTGGCTGGAGGGCCGTAAGATCCTGGGCTTCACCGACCACGCCCTGGAGGAGCGCAACCAATTGGCCCGCGCTATGTTCACGGCGTGGTGGTTGCCGTTCAGTCGGTTCGGGGTGATCCATGGCGATCCCCACCTTGGCAATTATACCGTCTTCACCAATGAGGCCGGAACGCCCGGCGGCATCAATCTGCTGGATTACGGTTGCATCCGCATTTTCCCGCCGGCCTTCGTGGCCGGGGTGGTGGATCTCTATCGCGGCCTTCAGGACGACGACGAGGCGCGGGTGGTGCATGCCTATGAGACCTGGGGCTTCAAGGGCCTCAAGCGCGAGCTGATCGACGTGCTGAACATCTGGGCGCGCTTCATCTATGGCCCGCTGATGGACGATCGGGTCCGCACCATCGCCGATGGCGTGGCGCCGGGCGAATATGGCCGGCGCGAAGCGTTCCGGGTGCACACGGCGCTGAAGCAGCTCGGCCCCGTGACCGTGCCGCGCGAGTTCGTCTTCATGGACCGCGCCGCTATCGGCCTAGGCGCGGTGTTCCTGCATCTCAAGGCGGAACTGAACTTCCATCGCCTGTTCGAGGAGACGGTGGCGAACTTCAGCCTGGAGGGCGTCGCGGCCCGCCAGTCTGCGGCGCTGGCTCAGGTCGGCCTCAGCTAAACAACCTCAATTGGCCGGCGCGGCGGTGCGTGAGAGGACTGAGGCGGTCCCGGCAGAGACGCCGTCGCCGGGCGTCGCTGCCCCCGCGCCCGTCGGCCCCTGGGGCGCGGGCTGGGCAGCGGCCGGCTTATCCGCGACCGGCGTAACCGCGACCGGCTTGGCCGGAGCGGATGCTGCCGCCGCGCGCGCGGTCTGGGCCTCGCCCGATGCGGTCTGTGCCGGCTGTTGCTGGCCCGTCACTGGGGCGGACATGCTCGGCGCCGGCGAGGCGAGGGTGGGATCTGCCGATTTGGGTGCATGGGCGCCTTCCGGCGGCGCGGCGGCGACCGCGGGGTTCTCGGGTGCATCGGCCGTTCCGTCGTGACCTGGCGGCGCGGCGGGTGCGGCGAGGTCTGGTGCCGATGCGCTGGCGATCTCGCTGTCGGCGGGCCGTGGCTTGGGCAGCGGCGCGCGCGCGATCGGTTGGGTACGCTGCTCGGGTGCCGGCGCGCCGTAGGCCGGCGGAGGCGGCGCGGCCCCATAGGCGGGGGCGGGCGCGTAAGGGCCGCCCGGAGCGCCGTACATGGAGGGGTCCGCCGGCTGGACGCGGCCGGAAAAAGCATCCACCGCCAGGATCAGCGGCCCGCGCCCGTCCACCGCATCCACCATGTAGGTCCGCCCGCGCAGGACCGGCCGACCGACCCGGCCATAGCCGAGGTTCAGCACGATGGAGCGGATTTCCTGGGGCGGTAGCATCGCAGCGCCGGGCACATAGGCGGGCGGCGCGCGATAGACGCGCGGCATCTCGGCCGGGGCGCCATAAACCGTGGGGGGATAGGGATAATACTGAGCCCGCGCGGGCTCGGCCGCGAGCGCTGCGGCGCCGAGCGCCAGCAGGCCCAGAGAGGCGAGGCGCCTCCCAGGCTGGTTCCGGGCGTGGCGCGCCTCTGTGAGTGGCTTGCCGCCGGAGAAGGAGCGAAAGGGCATGGGGGGTCTGCCGGAAAGCTTCATGACCGTACCAAGCCCGTTCAATGAGGCACCGTTAGGACCATATGCAGGCGCAAGCGTGCGCGAAGATTGCCGACCGTATCCGGGCCGACGCTCGCCCTTCTGCGGACGGACGGGCCTCAGATCAACCGCAGGCCCTTGAGGCTGGCATGGCCGTCGCGGCCGACGATGATGTGGTCATGCACATCGATGCCCAGCGGCTTTGCGACATCAATGATCTTGCGTGTCATGTCGATATCGGCGCGCGAGGGGGTCGGGTCGCCCGAGGGATGATTGTGGCACAAGATGATGGCGGTGGCCGAAAGCTCCAGGGCCCGCTTCACCACCTCGCGGGGATAGACCGGGGCGTGATCCACGGTGCCGTGCTGAACCACCTCGTCGGCGATGAGCTGGTTGCGCTTGTCGAGAAACAGCACCCGCACCTGCTCGCGTTCCGCAAACGCCATGGAGGCGCGGCAATAATCGAGCACCGAACTCCAGGAAGACAGGACGGGGCGCCGCTTCACCTGCCCCTTGGCGAGGCGATGGGCGGCGGCTTCCACGATCTTCAGCTCGGTGACGATGGCATCCTTCACACCGGGGATTTCGGCGAGCAGGGACGCCGGAGCGGTCACCACCTCCGCGAACGAGCCGAAGCGCTCCACGAGTGCCTTCGCGAGCGGCTTCACGTCGCGCCGTGGCACGGCGCGGAACAGCACCAGTTCAAGCAATTCGTAATCGGCCAGCGCCGCCGGCCCCGCCTCGCGGAAGCGGGCACGCAACCGGTCGCGATGCCCCAGGAAATGGGGAGACGCCTCGGCAATGCCGTCCTCGGGCTCCCCCGCCATGGTCAGGCCGGCAGATAAGGCGGCTTGTGGTAGCCCTTCGGGCTTAGGGTGAAGATCTCCACTCCAGTCTGGGTGACGCCAACCGTGTGCTCGAACTGGGCGGAAAGCGAGCGATCGCGCGTCACGGCGGTCCAGCCGTCCGAGAGCACCTTCACATGGGGGCGGCCGAGATTGATCATGGGCTCGACCGTGAAGATCATGCCCGGCTTCAATTCAGGCCCCTCGCCGCGCCGGCCCACATGGACGATGTTCGGCTCGTCGTGGAACACTTGGCCGACGCCATGGCCGCAGAAATCGCGCACCACACTCATGTGCTGCGGCTCGACGAAATCCTGGATCGCCGCGCCGATGTCGCCCACATGGCCGCCGGGCTTGATGGCCTCGATGCCGAGCATCATGGAATCATAGGTCACCTCGATCAGCCGCTCGGCCCGGCGGGGGATTTCCCCGATGGCGAACATGCGGCTGGAATCGCCGTACCAACCGTCGACGATCAGGGTCACGTCCACGTTGACGATGTCCCCTTCCCGCAGCGGGCGCGGATTGGGCATGCCGTGGCAGACCACGTGATTGATGGAGGTGCACACCGAATAGCGATAGCCGCGATACATCAGCGTCGCCGGCAGGGCACCGTTGTCCATGGCGAACTGATAGATCAGGTCGTCGATGGCGGCGGTGGAGACACCCGGCCCGACCATCTCGGCCACGGCATCGAGCGCCCGGGCGGTGAGCTGGCCGGCCTTACGCATGCCCTCGAAGGCGGCAGGGCTATAGAGCTTGATATGGCCGGTCTTCCTGAGCGGCGCCTGGGCCGCATCCACATAATTCATCGCATTGGTCCTGCGCCGGCATGGGCTGCCAGCATTGATTGCATTTGCATCAGATTTAGGCCATGTGGCGCGCAAAGCAAGTCTCGGCGCGCCTTTGCATGTCACCGGCGCACGGAAGCCACGCCTCAGCCCAGCATGGGAATGGGGCGGTCCAAGGCGATGCCGCCGGCATCGAGCCGGCATGCGAAGGCTAGCGCCTCCACTCCAGCCGCGCGGGCAAGGTCGAACGCCGCGCCATAGGCGGGATCGATGTCGCGGGCGAGCGCCACGCTCTGCGCCGAGCCGATCTGGCACAGATAGACCATCACCGCGCGCGCGCCGTCGCGCGCCTGAGCGGCCAATTCCACCAGATGCTTGGTGCCGCGCGCGGTGACGCAATCGGGAAATTCGGAAAAGTGCGGGCGGCGCATGAGGTGCACGTTCTTCACCTCGACGAAGCAGGGCGGCCGGCCCGCGCTTTCCAGCAGCAGGTCGATGCGGCTGTTGAGGCCATAGGGCACCTCGCGCCGCAGACTGTCGTAGCCGGCGAGTTCGGGAATGGCCCCGGCCCGCACCGCGTCGGCGACCAGGGCGTTGGGATGCATGGTGTTGACCCCCACCAACTCCAGCCCCGCGCCGAAATCCGCCTCCACCATCTCCCAGCTCAGCGGCAGCTTGCGTGTGGGAACGGGCGAGCGCGACAGCCAAATCCGCGCGCCCGGCGTCGCGAGCCCGCTCATGGCGCCGGAATTGGCCACATGGACAATGGTCTCGGTCCCGTCCGCCAGCACTACGTCAGCGAGAAAGCGTTTGTAGCGGCGCACCAGGGTCGCCGGTTCGAGGGCGTGGGGGAAGCGCATCAGGCCCGGGCGTCGCTGCGGCCGGCGAGGCAGAACAGAGTCTGCGTTCCGGCGGCGCAATGGATGCGCTCGCCGTCCGCCTCGGCGAACACATCGATGCGGACAATGGTGAGGGTGCGCCCGGCCTTCAGCACCTCGCCGATCGCGATCAGGCGCTCGCCTCGGCCCGGCGACATGATGTTCACCTTGTATTCCACCGTCACAACGCTGGAATCGGCGGGGAAAAGAGTAAAGGCGGCATATCCGCCGGCGGTGTCGGCGATGGCCCCGATGGAGCCGCCGTGAAAATAGCCATGCTGCTGGGTGAGGCCTTCGGCAAAGGGGAGGATGACGTCCACCCGTCCCGCTTCCACGCGCCCCAGCTGCGCGCCGATGGTCGCCATGAATGGCTGGCGGGCGAAGCTGTCGCGTACGCGCTGCTCGAAATCGGGGTCGGGGGGCGGGAAGGCGAGGGCTGGCATGAAAAAGGGTCCCGGAACACGATGCTCCGGGACCCTCTTACATCAAGTGCCGGGCCGCGCGAGCCCCCCGGCGCACGCCTCACTGCACGAAGATGTTCTTCAGTGTGCCGATGCCATCGATGACGATGTCAATCTCGTTCGACGGGTCCTTCATGGAGCCGACGCCTACCGAAGTGCCGCAGGCGATCAGATCGCCGGGATTGAGGGTCATGTCCTGCGAGAGCAGGGCCACGAGGCGGTGCGGCGGGAAGATCATGTCGGCGAGCGGATAATTCTGCCGCTCGGCACCGTTGAGGATGGTGCGCACGCTGGCGCTGGCGGCGTCGAACGCGGTCTCGATCCAGGGACCGAACGGGCCATATTGGTCGAAGCCCTTGGCGCGCGCCCATTGCGGGAAGGTGGGATCCTTGTTCAGGATGTCGGCGGCCGTGATGTCGTTGACGATGGTATAGCCGAAGATGTGGGCGGCCGCCTCGTCCTCTGAGATATTGCTCGTGGTCTTGCCGATGACGATGCCGAGCTCGCCCTCATAGACCGTCTTGCCGGAATAGGCCGGCGGGCGATGCACGATGCTCCCCGGTGCGGCGACCGAGGTGGTGGCCTTGAGCAGATAGAGCGGCTCGGCCGGCTCGGCGACATTGAGCTTGGCGGCAAGGCCGTGGAAATTGTTCCACAGGGCGATGATCTTGCTCGGCACGCTCGGGGCTTCGAGCGTCACGGACGAGAGCGCCAGGCTCTCGCCGGTCGGCGTCGCGCCGACGAACATGTCGCCCTGGTGCACGGCGATGGCTTCGCCCTCCAGCGTGCCGAAGCCGGTGCTGCCGTTCTTGGTGAAACGGACCCATTTCGCCATATGGCGTCTCCTGAAAACGAAAGGACGAACGGCCCGGCGCGGGTGCGCCGGGCCTTTGTGGGTTCAGCCCTTGAGGACTTCGACCAGGGTCTTGCCGAGACGCGCCGGCGAGGGGGAGACGCGGATGCCGGCCGCTTCCATGGCCGCGATCTTGTCTTCCGCACCGCCCTTGCCGCCCGAGATGATCGCGCCCGCATGGCCCATGCGCCGACCCGGAGGCGCCGTGCGGCCGGCGATGAAGCCAACCATCGGCTTCTTGCGACCGCGCTTGGCCTCATCCGCGATAAACTGCGCCGCATCTTCTTCCGCGGAGCCGCCGATCTCGCCGATCATCACGATCGACAAGGTGTGCGGATCGGCCAGGAACAGCTCCAGCACGTCGATGAACTCGGTGCCCTTCACCGGGTCGCCGCCGATGCCCACCGCGCTGGTCTGGCCAAGGCCTTCCTGCGTGGTCTGGAACACCGCCTCATAGGTCAGCGTGCCCGAGCGCGACACGACGCCCACCGAGCCCTTCTTGAAGATATTGCCCGGCATGATGCCGATCTTGCATTCGCCAGCGGTCATCACGCCCGGGCAGTTCGGCCCGATCAGACGCGACTTGGAGCCCGACAGCGCCCGCTTCACCTTCACCATGTCCAGCACCGGGATGCCCTCGGTGATGCAGACGATCAGCGGGATTTCCGCGTCGATGGCTTCCAGGATCGCGTCGGCCGCGCCCGGAGGCGGCACATAGATCACGCTGGCATCGGCGCCGGTGGCTTCGCGGGCCTCGATCACGGTGTCGAACACCGGCAGGCCGAGATGGGTGGTGCCGCCCTTGCCCGGCGAGGTGCCGCCGACCACCTTGGTTCCGTAGGCGATCGCCTGTTCGGAATGGAAGGTGCCGTTCTTGCCGGTGAAGCCCTGGGTGATGACCTTGGTATTGGCGTCGATAAGCACGGACATCACGCAGCTTCCTTCTTCACCGCGCCCACGATCTTCTGCGCGGCGTCGTCGAGGTCATCGGCGGGGATCACATTCAAGCCGCTCTCGCGGATGATCTTTTTCCCGAGGTCCACGTTCGTGCCTTCGAGGCGCACGACGAGGGGAACGCCGAGCCCCACCTCCTTCACCGCCGCCAGCACGCCTTCGGCAATTACGTCGCAGCGCATGATGCCGCCGAAGATGTTCACCAAGATGCCCTTTACATTGGGGTCCGCGGTGATGATCTTGAACGCCGCTGTGACCTTCTCCTTGGTGGCGCCGCCGCCGACATCCAGGAAGTTCGCGGGGGCAAGCCCGTACAGCTTGATGATGTCCATGGTCGCCATGGCAAGGCCGGCGCCGTTGACCATGCAGCCGATGGTGCCATCGAGCGTGATGTAATTGAGATCGTACCGGGAGGCTTCGATTTCCTTGGCATCTTCTTCGCTCTCGTCGCGCAGCGAGGCGATGTCGGGATGGCGGAACAGGGCATTGCCGTCGAAGCCCACTTTCGCGTCCAGCACCTTGATCTTGCCGTCCTTGGTCACCACCAGCGGGTTGATCTCAAGCATCTCCATGTCCTTCTCCACGAACGCCGTGAAGAGCGTCGTGGTGAGGGCCTGGACCTGCTTGGCGAGATCGCCCGACAGGCCGAGCGCATCGGCAACGCGGCGGCCATGATGCGGCTGGATGCCAGTGGCGGTATCGACCGAGAAAGTCACGATCTTCTCAGGGCTATTGTGGGCGACGTCCTCGATGTCCATGCCGCCTTCGGTGGACACAACGAACGAGACCCGCGAGGTGGTGCGATCCACCAGGAGGGAGATGTAGAACTCCTTCGCGATGGCTGCCCCTTCCTCGATATAGAGGCGGTTCACCTGCTTGCCGGCCGCGCCGGTCTGGATGGTGACGAGGGTGTTGCCGAGCATCTCCTGCGCGGCCGCCTTGACCTCCCCGGGGGTGCGCACCACGCGCACGCCGCCCTTGGAGCCGGTCGGCAATTCCTTGAACGTGCCCTTGCCGCGGCCACCGGCATGGATCTGCGACTTCACGACCACGACGAGGCCGCCAAGCTCCTTCGCGCCGAGCTGTTTGGCCGCCGCCTCGGCTTCCTCGGGGGTGAAAGCGGGAATGCCGCGCGAGACCGGCGCACCGTAATCGCGAAGGATCGCCTTCGCCTGATATTCATGGATGTTCATGAGGGTGTTCCCCCTTGCGTGGGTGGGCCGCGTTGGTCGCGGCTCCGGCGTTTCGGCGCATGGGCGCGCCGGGCCGGGATGGATGCCGGCGGCGTGACGCGCCCGGCGGACGAGGATGATACTGGGCGGGCGCGCGGCCTCGCCAAACCGAGCCTCTCCCATGAGAGGGCCGGGCCGCAGGCTCAGCCCGCAGGTCCGGCAACGCGCCGATCTCGTCCCGCTTCAACCCGCATCGCGGAGAAGCCAAAGGGGGTCATCCCATGTCGAGGATGCCCGAAAAAACCGTCCTGTGCGGCTAGAGCGCTTTCCCGTTTCATGGAGTCGGGAAACCACTCTATCTCATTGTGTGGGCGCGTTTTCTTCACGCGAACCGGATTCCACTTCGCTCGAAAACGCTCCATGGCGGATGCCGCGAGCGGCGGGGCCGTGGCACATAGGGAAAATGCTGTTCCGCAGGGCACAAAGTCGGCAGGCGGAAGGTTGAAAAGACCAAGCCCGCGGCGCATGCGGGGCGAGGCTCGAGCAAGGTCAGCCGGGGATGCTGGGGTAAAGAAGACGGCGCACGTGGGCGCGCCGTCCGGGAAGGCCAAAGCCTTCGTTCAAACTGAAGCTTCGTTCAGGCCGAAGCCTCAGACCGCGCGGGCGGCGTGAAGCTGCTTGATCTGCTCTTCGTTATAGCCGAGCTGGGCCAGCACTTCGTCGGTGTGCTCGCCGAGCAGCGGGGAGCCGGTGATCTCAACCGAGGTGTCCGAGAACTTGATCGGGCTACCGACGGTCAGATACTTGCCACGCTCCTTGTGATCGACTTCCACGATGGTGCCGCTCTCGCGCAGGGACGGATCCTCGGCGATTTCCTTCATGGTGAGCACGGGCGCGCAGGGGATATCGAACTTGCGCAGGATATCCACCGCCTCGAACTTGGTCTTGTCCGAGAGCCAGTTCTCAATATAGGCGAAGATGTCGAAGATCTTGTCCTGACGGGCTTCAGCGGTGTTGTAAGCGGGATCGGAGATCCACTCTTCCTTGCCCAGCGCCTTGCAGATGGGCGCCCAGGCATGGCCCTGGATGGTGAAGTAGATATAGGCGTTGGGATCGGTCTCCCAGCCCTTGCACTTCAGAACCCAGCCCGGCTGACCGCCGCCGCCGGCATTGCCGCCACGGGGAACCACGTCCGAGAAGGTGCCGTGCGGATACTGGGGATATTCCTCCAGATAGCCGACGCGGTCGAGGCGCTGCTGGTCGCGCAGCTTGACGCGGCACAGGTTGATGACCGCATCCTGCATGGAGACGGCGACCTTCTGGCCCTTGCCGGTCTTGTTGCGGCCGTGCAGGGCGGTGAGGATGCCGATGGCAAGGTGCATGCCGGTGTTGCTGTCGCCCAGCGCAGCGGAGGAGACAGTCGGAGGGCCATCCCAGAAGCCGGTGGTGGAAGCGGCACCGCCGGCGCACTGCGCGACGTTTTCATAGACTTTGAGGTCTTCGTAATGATGGCCGTCGCTGAAGCCCTTGACGGACGCGACGATCATGCCGGGGTTCAGCTCGTTGATGTGCTCCCAAGTGAAGCCCATGCGGTCGAGCGCGCCGGGGCCGAAATTCTCCACCAGCACATCGGATTCCTTGATGAGCTTGGTGAGGACTTCCTTGCCTTCGGCGGTCTTGGTGTCCAGCGTCAGCGAGCGCTTGTTGCTGTTCAGCATGGTGAAATAGAGCGCGTCGGCATTGCTGATGTCGCGCAGCTGGGAGCGGGTGACATCGCCCGAGCCGGGCCGCTCGACCTTGATCACGTCCGCGCCGAACCAAGCGAGAAGCTGCGTACAGGCCGGTCCGGCCTGTACGTGCGTGAAGTCGATAATCTTAATGCCTTCCAGTGGCTTGCTCATGATCGTCGAATTCCCTTTCGAGCGTTTGACTTTATTCCCGGCGTTCTGCACCCATCGGCTTCAGCCAGGAAGTGAAAACCTTCCCCGCCTGGCCGTTCGACCTGGGACGCGGAAGGGGCGCTAGTTTTTTACTAGCTTATTTTATTCCATTATTTGGGCCGCCCGGCCGCGAGGCGGGACGGATCTGGAATATTGAAAAGACGGGCTGGCGCAGGTACCGCGGGCCTGCCCGGCGCAGAACGACAGCGCACGGGCGGCGCGACCTTGGGCGCGCAAATTGAATGGCGGAACGGGCGCTGCACACGCGCCGGCATCGGCCGGGCGGGGGCGCCTTGCGGGGCCGGCACGATGATCGTGCCGGCAGATACTGCCGCAGATGCGGCCGGTTTCTCATGCGCGTGCATCGTCTCACTCTTTCGGCGATCACCGCCCCTGTCCATCGCCCGCCGCCGGAAGGCGCCGGTCGTTCCGTTTGTCGCGAGGCCTGGCTTCCATGGTGCCAGGGTCTCGGTTGCTGCGGCGGCGCGGCCCCTGCGGAACCGCGCCGCCGCTTGAAACTCCTATTCCGCCGCCTGGCGGAAGGGCTCGCCCACCGCGCCCGACTGCTTCACGGCCGCGATGCGGTCCGCGTCGAAGCCCAGGACCTGGGCGAGGATCTCGTCGGTGTGTTCCCCGAGCAGCGGCGAGCGCTCCACTGGGACCTCATTGTCCGACAGCTTTATGGGGTTGCCGACCGTCAGGTAGCTCCCGCGCGCCGGGTGCTCCACCTCCACCAGCGTGCCGGTGGCATACAGCGACTTGTCCTCGGCGATCTCCTTCATGGAGAGGATCGGGCCGCAGGGAATGTCGTATTTGTTCAGCACATCCATGGCCTCGAACTTGGTGTGGGCCATGGTCCAGGCTTCGATGCGCGTGAAGATTTCGTTGAGGTGCGGCAGGCGGCCGGCGGGCGTGGCGTAATCCGGATTGGTCTTCCAGGTGGGCTCGCCGATCACGTCGCAGATCTTCTCCCAGACCGGAGCCTGAGTGATGAAATAGAGATAGGCGTTGTCGTCGTGCTCCCACCCCTTGCAGCGCAGGATGCGCCCGGGCTGGCCGCCGCCGGAATCATTGCCCGCGCGGGGCACGGTGTCGCCGAACGGCACGCCTTCGCCGAACTGGCTGTATTCACGCAGCGGCCCGCGCGCCAGGCGCTGCTGGTCGCGCATCTTTACGCGGCACAGATTCAGCACGCTGTCCTGCATGGCGCACAGCACCTTCTGGCCGCGGCCGGTGTGCTCGCGCTGGAACAGGGCGGTAACGATGCCGAGGGCGAGGTGGAGGCCCGTGCCGCTGTCACCGATCTGGGCGCCGGTCACGGTCGGTAGGCCGTCGCGGAAGCCGGTGGTGGAGGCCGCGCCGCCGGTGCATTGGGCGACGTTTTCATACACCTTGCAATCCTCGAACGGGCCGGGGCCGAAGCCCTTCACGGAGGCCACGATCAGGCGCGGGTTCAGCTCCTGCAGGCGTTCCCAGGTGAAGCCCATGCGGTCGAGGGCGCCAGGAGCGAAATTCTCCACCAGCACGTCGCACACCTTCACCAAGTCTTCGAGGACGGACTTGCCTTCCTTGTTCTTGGTATCGAGCGTGATCGAACGCTTATTGGAATTCAGCATGGTGAAATAGAGGCTGTCGGCATTGGGCACGTCGCGCAGCTGGGTGCGCGTGACGTCGCCCTCGCCGGGGCGCTCCACCTTGATCACGTCGGCGCCGAACCAGGCGAGCAATTGGGTGCAGGTCGGTCCTGACTGGACGTGGGTGAAATCGAGAATGCGGACACCATCCAGAGCCTTGGCCATCTATTTCCTCTTTTCCTCTCCGCGCGCGCCTTAAGCAACGCTTGGTCTTGTTCGTTGGTTATCGACGCGGGTGAAGGGGATGGGCGGGACCTTGGGCCCCGCCCGGTTCTCGTGCGGCAGGCCTACTTCTTCTTGACCACGCTTTGCGGGTTGAGGTTGCCGATGCGGCCGCTCTCGGTGCCGGCGGCGGGGTCGATCACCGCATTGATGAGGGTGGGCTTGCCGCTGTCCATGGCTTCGTCCACGGCACGCTTCAGCTCGTCGGGGGTCGTCACATTGACGCCGACGCCGCCGAAGGCTTCCATCATCTTGTCGTAGCGCGAGTCCTTGACGAACACCGTGGTGCCGGGATCGCGGCCGGTCGGGTCGGTGTCGAGGCCGCGATAGATGCCGTTATTGTTGAAGATGACGATGCAGACCGGCAGGTTGTACCGGCAGATCGTCTCCACTTCCATCCCGGAGAAGCCGAACGCGCTATCGCCTTCAACGGCCAGCACCGGCTTTCCGGTCTCGATGGCGGCGGCGATGGCGAAGCCCATGCCGATGCCCATCACGCCCCAGGTGCCCACGTCCAAGCGCTTGCGCGGCTGGTACATGTCGATGATGCCGCGGGCGAGGTCCAGGGTGTTGGCGCCCTCGTTCACCAGGATGGCGTCTGGCCGCTCCTTGATGACCGTGCGCAGCGCGCCGAGCGCCCCGTGAAAATCCATGGGCGCGGAGTTCTTCATCAGGCGCGGCGCCATCTTGGCGATGTTCTCGTCGCGTTTGGTGACGATGGTCTTGATCCAGTCCGCCGGCGGAGCCTGCCAGTTGCCGTCGATGCCGGCCAGCAGGGCGGACACGACCGAGCCGATGTCGCCCACCAACGGTGCGGCGATCTCGACGTTCGAGTCCATCTCCTTGGGCTCGATGTCCACCTGGATGAACTGCTTGGGCGCGTCACCCCAGGTCTTGCCCTTGCCGTGGGACAGCAGCCAGTTGAGCCGGGCGCCGATCAGCACCACCACGTCGGCATCCTTCAGCGCGGTGGAGCGCGCCGCACCGGCGGACTGGGGATGGTTGTCGGGCAGCAGGCCCTTGGCCATGCTCATGGGCAGGAAGGGGATGCCGCTCTTCTCGATCAGGTCGCGGATCGCGTCGTCGGCCTGGGCATAGGCGGCGCCCTTGCCGAGGATGATGAGCGGGCGCTTGGCACCCTTGAGCACGTCGAGCGCGCGCTTCACGGCGTCGGGGCCGGGGATCTGGGCCGGAGCGGGATCGATCACCTTGACCAGCGATTTGGCGCCGGCTTGTGCGTCCATCACCTGCGAGAACAGCTTGGCGGGCAGGTCGAGATAGACGCCGCCGGGACGGCCCGAGACGGCCGCGCGGATCGCGCGGGCGACGCCGATGCCGATGTCGGCCGCATGCAGCACGCGGAAGGCGGCCTTGCACAGCGGCTTGGCGATGGCGAGTTGGTCCATCTCCTCATAGTCGCCCTGCTGGAGATCGACGATCTCGCGCTCGGACGAGCCGGAGATGAGGATCATCGGGAAGCAGTTGGTGGTGGCGTTGGCGAGCGCGGTCAGGCCATTGAGGAAGCCGGGCGCGGAAACCGTCAGGCAGACACCGGGCTTCTTGGTGAGGAAGCCGGCGATTGCGGCGGCGTTGCCGGCGTTCTGCTCGTGGCGGAACGACACCACGCGGATGCCTTCGGCCTGCGCCATGCGGCCGAGATCGGTGATCGGAATGCCGGGCACGCCGTAGATGGTCTCGATGCCGTTCAGCTTGAGCGCGTCGATGACGAGGTGGAAACCGTCGGTCAGGTCCTGGGCGCTGGCTTCGGCAGATTGGGGATCGATGATCTGTGCTACTGCGGACATTCCGCTTCCTCCCGGAAAATCTTGACTGTGAAGATTCGGCTGTGGAGTCCTAGAGCGCGCGGATGGCGCTCCGCTCAAGACGAACGCGCATGAAACGGCGGCCGCGGTCCGGCTGGACGATGCGGCTGCTGCGGGGCCAATCCTGAGACCGGAGGGTCTCCAGGGTCTCGGCCGTCATGATGTCCGTCGTTGACATATCGCGTCTCCTTGCGATGTCCAGTTTTCCCGGCTCGCCGCGCGTGCGGGCTATTCGGGAAAAACCCCGTGTTTCTCGACGTGGGCCGCAAGACCCATCGTGTGCTCGCGCACCAGGCGTTCGGAAAGCTCGGGGTCGCGGCTTTCGAGCGCGTCGATGATTGCCATGTGCTCGCGCATGGACGTCTCCAGCCGATTTTCCTGTCGAATGGAAACGGCGCGGATCGCGCGCATGTGAAGCAGCAGGTTCTGCGTCATGTCGACGATCAGGTTGCAGCCGCCCATGCGGATGATCGCCTGATGGAAGGCGATGTTGGCTTGCGAATATTCATTGGTGTGGGCATGCGGCACTTCCTGTTCAAAATCGTTGAACAGGCGGCGCAGGCCCTTGAGGTCAGCGGCGCTCGCGCGCGTTGCGGCGAGGTGCGCGGCCATGCCTTCGAGCGCGGCCCAGACCGTGATCATCTCGAGGATTTCGCGCTTGGTCTTGCGGACCACGAAGATGCCGCGCCGCGGCACGGAGCGCACGAAGCCTTCCTGCTCCAGCACCGTCATGGCTTCGCGAATGGGCGTTCGGCTCACGCCGAGATCTTCCGAGAGCTGGCGCTCGTCGAGCCGGAACTCCGTGGTCGACCCATAGATGTCCATTTCGGTAATGGCCCGCTTCAGTGCGTCATAAGCCAGCATGCGCAAGCTCGAGGAAGCGCCGAGCGGTTCCACATTGAGCTTTGGTGTGTCGGCGACCTGATGCACGACGTTGTTCCCTTCCCTGTGGCCAGCGCCTTCTGGCGGGCGCGCGCCGTCGGTGAAATACTGTGTACTGTATGCTAGGCGGGGGTGCAAGACCCTCGGAGCCCCGAAACATGCTGCGGTGCAACGACTTCCGGGCAGTGGGTGCGGCGACTGGTGCTGCGACTGACCAGTTCGTTGCCCCGTGCGGAGTTCAGGATTCTCGGGTGAGCGCCAGCCACTGAGCGGCGTGGGTTCGAGCGGCGCTGCCGATGCGACCGACCTGCGCGGTGCCCGCGCAATCCGGCCCGTACGCGCACCTATCCTGGTCTTCGGGGGAAGCCGGCGGCGCGAACCGCCGGCTTCCCCCGTCGTGCCGGCTTATTCAGCCGCTGCGTGCTGCGAGCCCTTGGTGAGCCGCGCCTTGATGGCGCTGATGGCCGGCCAGAACAGCATCACCAGGGCGAGGGTGACAATGGAGCCTACCAGCGGGTTCGACCAGAAGATCGACAGGTGCCCCTGCGAGACCAGCATGGCTTGGCGGAAGGAGCTTTCCGCCATGTCGCCGAGAACCAGGGCAAGCACCAGAGGGGCCAGGGGATAGTCGAGCTTCTTGAACACATAGCCGACGACGCCGAAGACCAGCATGACGGCGATGTCGAGCCCGGCATTGTGCACCGTATAGGCACCGACCGCGCAGATCACGAGGATGATCGGGGCGATGACGCTGAACGGAATGCGCAGGATCGCGGCGAACAGCGGCACGGTGGTGAGCACCACCAGCAGACCGGCGATATTGCCGAGATAGATCGAGGCGATCAGGCCCCACACAAAATCCTTCTGTTCCACGAACAGGAGCGGACCGGGCTGGAGGCCCCAGATGAGCAGGCCGCCCAGCAGTACAGCCGCCGTGGGCGAACCCGGGATGCCGAGCGTGAGCATGGGCAGCAGGGCCGAGGTGCCGGCCGCATGGGCCGCCACTTCCGGCATCACGACGCCTTCCAGCTCACCCTTGCCGAAGTTTTTCCCGTTCTTGGAGAACTTCTTGGCGAGGCCATAGCTCATGAAGGAGGCCGGGGTCGCGCCGCCGGGGGTGATGCCCATCCAGCAGCCGACGATCGCCGAGCGCAGCATGCCGGCCCAGTATTTGGGCAATTGGGCCCAGGTCTGGAACACCACGCGGGCGTTGATCTTGGCGCTCTTGCCCTTGAAGGCCAAGCCCTCTTCCATGGTCAGCAGGATTTCGCCGACGCCGAATAGGCCGATGACCGCCACCAGGAAGTCGAAGCCGCGCAGCAGTTCCACCGACCCGAAGGTCATGCGCAACTGGCCGGTCACGGTATCGATGCCCACTGCCGCCAGGGCGAAGCCCAGCGTCATGGCCGCGAGAACCTTGAACGGGGATTCACGCCCCATGCCGACAAACGAGCAGAAGGTAAGCAGGTAGACCGCGAAGAATTCGGCCGGGCCGAACTGCAACGCGAATTTGGCGATGACAGGGGCAAGGAAGGTGATGAGCAGCACGGCGAAGAAGGCGCCGATGAAGGAGCCGGTGAAGGCTCCGGTCAAAGCCTCGCCGGCTCGACCCTTCTGGGCCATGGGGTGCCCGTCGAATGTTGTCGCAACGGACCAGGGTTCGCCTGGAATGTTGAACAGGATCGACGTGATCGCACCGCCGAAGAGCGCTCCCCAATAGATGGATGAGAGCATGATGATCGCCGAGACCGGCGACATCGAGAAGGTCAGCGGCAACAGGATGGCGACGCCGTTGGCGCCTCCGAGACCTGGCAGCACGCCGATCAGCACGCCCAACGCGATACCGACGAACATGTAGACGATGTTCATCGGGTCGGCGAGGACGGAAAAACCTCCGATGAGTGATGAAAGCGCTTCCACGGAATTCCTCCCCTCGGCCCTGGCAAGGCTTGCCTGGACATGCGGGTGTTATGTTTTGGCGGCGGATGCGGTCCGTTCTGCATCGCGGCTGAGCCGGGACGGGCGCGGGACCTGCGAATTGGCGGGCGCCCGGCGCGGGCGGCCGCGATCAATAGCCGAAGGCCGTTTCCAGCGGGCCCTTGGGCAAGGGCACCAGGAACCAGATCTCGAACATCACGAACAAGGCCAACGGCACGCCGAAGGCGACCGGGAGGATGACGGGCAGCTTGTACTTGCCGAGCCACCACATGAAGAAGGCGATGAAGATCACTGAGGCAACGTAGATGCCGATCAGCGTAATCAGGATCGCATAGACGATGGTGGGCACCAGAACCTTCAGCACCTGCATGAAGGGCTCGCGATCGACGAAATTGGTCAGGTCGGGAGTCTTCGTGATGATGTTCTGTACCATCGTGCCCATGCTGGCGATGAACATGATGAGGCCGATGTAGAAGGGGAAATAACCGGCCTGCGGGCCGTCTTCCGCCCACCGCGCGCCGACGCGCCAGCTATCGGCCATGACCACCACCGCCAGGGCCATGAAGATCAGCGCAACGATGATGTCCATCGTGCGATTTGATACTGTTTTCTGGGTCTTTTCGACGTCCGATGACATGCTTGCAACCTCCCTTTGGAGATCACCGCTGCAGATGGGTGCCGGGACGGCGCAGCCGTCCCGGCGGTCCATCACTTGGCGATGAAGCCCGCCTTCTCCATGAGGGCGCGGTGCGTATCGGCAGCCTTGCCGAGCCAGGCCTTGTATTCCTCACCGGTCAGGGCGGAGGTGTTGAACGCGCCCTTCTCCATGAAGTCGGTCCAGTCCTGGGTCGCCCGGACACGCTTGAACAGATCGACATAATAATCGGTCTGTTCCTTGGTGACCTTGGGCGCCATGAAGATACCGCGCAGCATCAGGTATTCGATGTCGAGGCCGCCTTCCTTGCAGGTGGGAATGGAGCCCCACGACTGGTCGCCGGCAACCGGGGTCTTATAGGCAAGGCGGGTGCTGTCGAATACGCACAACGGCTTCAGTTCGCCTGCGCGCCATTGCGAGACCGCCTCGATCGGGTTGTTGACGGAGGAGGTCACGTGCCCGCCGACCAACTGCGCCGCCACGTCTCCACCGCCCTTGTACGGGACGTAGATGAACTTGGCGCCGGTCTTCTGCTCGATGGCTGCGGTGATGATCTGGTCTTCCTGCTTGGAACCGGTGCCGCCCATCTTGAATTCGCCGCCGGGCGCCGCGTTCTTCAGGGCCTCCAGATAGCCTTTGACGTCCGAATAGGGCGCCTTGGCATTGACCCACAGCACGAATTCGTCGAGCGCCAGCATGGCGACCGGGGTCAGATCGTCCCATTTGAACGGCACGCCGGTGGCGAGCGGCGTGGTGAAAATGTTGGACAGCGAGATGATGATCTTATGAGGGTTTCCTGCGGAACCCTTCATGTCGAGGAAGCCTTCGGCACCGGCGCCGCCAGACTTGTTGATGACCACCATGGACTGGGTCATCAGCTTGTTCTTCTGAATGATGCCCTGAATCACGCGGGCCATTTGATCAGCGCCGCCGCCGGTGCCGGCGGGGACGATGAATTCTACGTTCTTCGTGGGTTCCCACGCGAGCGCGGGCAAAGGCGACAGGGCCGCCGCCGCGAGCGCGACCGCCGCAAATTGCTTGATGGACTTGGCAAGGGCCAAACGCATTCGTTTTTCCTCCCGATCGTCCGCGTTTTAAGTAAGCGGATCGCATTCCCTAACGTGCTGACGTAGCTGCTTTTATTGCCGCTCTGGCTAGGAGCGGATTTGGAAAGAGTATATTGTATGTCAAAGGCACGCAAACGAAATTGACGGTTCGGCATAACGTCCGCCGAATACTTTCAATTAAAATATTTTATACAATATGCCAGAAAGCTTCGGAATGAATGCTGTCATTTGCTGCACAGCACCAGAGGTGGGCGTGTGCGCTGCGGTAAAATTCCGCCGGAGCCTGAAATCACCCCGAGAAGCTTGACGAATCCGGCCCGAACACCGGATTCGTCGCAGCGAAATATCAGCGATAAATCACGAATTCCGGAGGCAAGACTTCGTCGGCGCCCGAATACAGGCGGGTCATCTGCTCCGCCGCAGACGCTACGCGCCGACCCAGGCGCTGAATCCGATCGTCGCTCATCCGCACCGCCGGCCCCGAGACCGAGACCGCGCCGATCGGCTCGCGCCACTCGTTGAAGATCGGCGCTGCGACTGCCCGCATGCCGAGGGTGTGTTCTTCATCGTCGATGGCGTAGCCCCGCGCCTCGATGGCCCCGATGTCGTCCATAAGCGAACGCTCGGTGCGATGGGTCCGCACTGTGAAGGCCTCGTAGCGCATCTGCGCGAGGCAGGCGCCCCGGAACGCCGGGGTCGCCACCGCCAGGATGCATTTCCCGGCCGCCGTGGCGTGCAGCGGCAGGCGGGCGCCCAGGCGGAAAAAGGCGCGGACCGCCGAATGCCCTTCCGCCTGCGCCACCACCACCAGCTCGTTTCCGTCGAACATCGCGAGATTCACGGTCTCGTCGGTCTCGTGCAGCAGGCGGCGGATCACCGGGCGGCCGATGTCCGGCAACTTGCGGATGCGCAGATAGGCCGCGCCGATCCGGAACAGGCCGAGCCCCACCGTCCATAGGCCGTTCTCGTGGTCATGATTGACCAATTGTCGCTTCTGCAGCGTCGCCAGCAGACGGTGCACCGTCGAGGCCGGCAGGTCGGCCTTCTTGGCGATATCCGACAGGCTCATCCCATCGGCTTCCGCCAGCACGCGCAGCAGCGCGACCGCGCGATCCAGCGATTGCACCTCTCCGCCGGCCTCCGGGGTGGTGGAGGCGGGGCGACCGCGGCGGCGGGGAAGGATCTCAGTTTCTGGCATGGGTGGTTTCGCCCAATTCAAGGCCTCCGTAACGCAGGCCTGCGACGGGCACTTTACAGCGAAAAGGGGGTGCGGCGACCCGCTGTGACAATTTTCCACATTCTGGAATGATTTCTCACGAATATCATGAAATGGGATTGACGGCGGCAGCGATCGTCTGATTTTCTGGTATACATTATACGGCATCCGAGCGGGAAGTTCGGGGCACGAGGAGGCGGCGCCATGAAGGTTTGCATTTACGGGGCGGGGGCCATCGGCGGGTATCTGGGCGTGCAACTTTCGCTGGCGGGAGCCGAGGTGAGCCTCGTTGCGCGCGGCGGACATCTGGAGGCTATGCAGCAGAACGGCGTGAAGCTGCTGATCAATGGTGAAGAGCGGGTCGCCAAGGTGCGCGCCACCGACGATCCCGCAGAGCTCGGGCCGCAGGATTATGTGTTCATCGCGCTCAAGGCCCATTCGGTGCCGGGCGTGGTGGACCGCATGCGTCCGCTGCTCGGCAATGATACCAGCGTCGTCACCGCCGTGAACGGCGTGCCCTATTGGTATTTCTACAAGTCGGGCGGCGCCCTCGAAGGACGCACGCTTGAGAGCATCGATCCCGGCGGAAAGCAGTGGGATGTCCTGCGCCCGGAGCGCGCCATCGGGTGCATCGTCTATCCCGCGACGGAGGTGGTGGCGCCGGGCGTCATCCAGCACGTCTATGGCGACAAATTCCCGATCGGCGAACCCTCCGGCGAAAAGAGCGCCCGTGTCGAGCGCCTCAGCGAGATGATGGGCAAGGCCGGCTTGCGCGCGCCGGTGCTGGACAATATCCGCGATGAACTGTGGCTGAAGCTATGGGGCAACCTCTGCTTCAATCCCATCAGCGCCTTGACCCATGCCACCCTTGATGTGATCGCCTCCGATCCCGATACCCGCGCCGTCGCCCGCGCGATGATGATCGAGGCGCAGACCGTGGCTAACAAGCTGGGTGTGAACTTCCGCGTGGACGTGGAACGCCGGATCAGCGGCGCAGGCGCGGTTGGCGCGCACAAGACCTCCATGCTGCAGGATCTGGAACGCGACCGGCCCATGGAAATCGATCCGCTGGTGACCGTGGTGCAGGAAATGGCGCGGCTGGTGGATGTGCCCACCCCGACCCTCGACGTGGTGCTCGCGCTGGTGCGCCAGCGGGCGGCGGTGGCCGGCCTCGGGGGGCATCTCTCGTGCCCGCCGCTGACCGCAGCCGATCTCGCTTCGGCAAAGACTGCGACGCACTGAGAAGAAAGCCGGGGCTTCTCCCGCCGGCTCATCTTCTCCGTGCGAAACGGTTGCCCTGGGTGCGTGCCCAATCCGCGCCCCGGGGCAAGACGGGCCTCGTCGCGGCCAGGGCCGGGCGGGGCACCGGCGCCGGGGCCCGTCATCTCATTTCATCCGCCGCGGCGGACCATAACTCCCTCCAGGGCATCTTGGGCCGGTCCGATCTCGGGCCGGCCTCTCTTTTGCCTGAAATGGGAGGGCCGGCAGGGCCGGCGCGGAGTGCTAAAGGGACTGAATCGAACCGGCTGCGCAGCAGGCTGCAGCGGAAAGGCTCACTCGACCGCCATGTCCACTGGAGCGCCGGAATGGGTGAAATCGCCGGCATTCAGCGCGACGCCCGTGAGAGCGTAGCCCAGGACAAGGACGGCAAACACGGCAATACGCTTCAACATGACGACTCTCGCACTGATATGGCCACCTTCGGGCCCGAAGTGACGACACGGTGCCGCCACACTGGTTGCCGTCTGGTTAAACCCGCCCGCCCGGAGAGGTTTGTGCCCCGTCCGCTTTTCAAGAGGGTTAATGTCAGAGACTTGCGAGTGGTTCCTACCTTTCTGCGCCGCAGCATGCAACTATACGAACAGATGCCGTCCACACCCGGCTGGACAGGATGGCGCGCCGCGTCTAGACCCCCGCCCGAGCCCCCAAGCACGCAAAGAGTCTCGATGCTTCGCAAACTTTATGATTGGGTGATCGCCTATTCGGCGCGCCCGTCCGCGCCCTGGGCGCTTGGTATCGTCTCGTTTGCGGAAAGCTCCATCTTTCCCATTCCGCCCGATGTCCTGCTGGTTCCGATGACATTGGCGCGGCCGGACAAGGCCTGGACCTATGCGCTCATTGCCACCTTGTCCTCTGTGGTCGGGGGCCTCGTGGGCTATGCGATCGGGGCGCTGCTCTATGACAGCGTCGGGCAGTTTTTGATCAACCTGTATGGCTACGGGCAGAAGGTGGAGGGGTTCCGCGCCGCCTATGCCCATTACGGGCATTGGGTGATCCTGCTGAAGGGCATCACGCCCATTCCCTACAAGCTGGTGACGATCACGTCCGGCTTCGCAAACTACAATCTGTTCTGGTTCGTGGTGCTGTCGCTGATCACCCGAGGCGCCCGCTTCTTCCTGCTCGCGGCGCTGCTGCGCTATTTCGGGCCGGCGGCACGGGAATTCATCGAGAAAAGGCTCGGCCTGGTCACCCTCGGGCTTCTTGCCGTGGTGGTCATCGGTCTCGCCGCAGCCGCCTATCTGGTCTGAGGGGCAATCTGGCTGAGGAGCCTTGCTGCCTGACGTCAGGCCTATGAGCGCCGCTGCGGGGCGGCGGCGCTTCGTATCATCGGCAAACAGGGCATGCTGTCACGGGCTCGTCCCGTGGCAGCTCAGCATTTGCGGTGCGGCTCACCAAAGGGCGGGGCTGACATTGTGGGCAGGGCCCCAATGCGCGTCTTTGGCGGGATCTTCGTGCGTCGGCGCGAACGGGGATGGGTTGGTGCCGGTCATCAGCGCGGCCGGCTGAGCCTCGGCGGGAAGCTGCCGCTCGTTGAATGCGTGGTGCTTGTGGGTCACGGTTCCCGCAGCAAAGGCCGGCGCGGCAGCCGCTGAAAGCGAAATAAGGAAGCTGACGGAGAGAACAGTCTTGGAGATCGTGCGCATGGGCTAAACTCCTGCGGTTAACGGTGCCCGCATTCAGCTCCAGACGCCTGTTACAATCAGTCATATCAAGGGTTAAAAATCTCAATCTGACGCAATGTCAGTTGAATACTTTGGTATATGGATGGATATCGACGATGTGACAGGGTGCACGAGAAGGTGATCGTGGTCAACTTCCGGCTTGTTCTCTCTCAAGATTTCGCGATTGCACCGGCCCTGTGCCGCAGGCCGCCCGCTTTGACACGTCAAAGCGGGCGCCATCCACGAATGCGCGCAAGGGCCGCCCACGTGGCGCGGGCGGCCCTTGCAGTGTGTCGCAAAAAGCGCTGGGCGCCGGCCGCGTCAGCGCGGCAGCGTGGTCTCGCCCATGAGGTCCTTGTCGATGGCGTGGGCGGCCTGGCGGCCTTCGCGGATCGCCCACACCACCAGCGACTGGCCGCGCCGCATGTCGCCCGCCGCATACAGCTTGGGAACCGAGGTGAGATAGGTGGTCTCGTCGGCCACCACGTTGCCGCGCTTGTCATAGGCGGCGCCGGACTGGTCCAGCATCCCTTCGTGCACCGGCGCGGCGAAGCCGATGGCGAGGAACACCAGGTCGGCGCGCAGCACGAATTCCGTGCCGGGGATGGGCTGGCGGCTCTCGTCCACACGCACGCACTTCACGCCGGTGACGCGGCCGTTGCGGCCCTCGATGCCGAGGGTGGCGCAGGCGAACTCGCGCTCGGCCCCTTCCGCCTGGGAGGAGGAGGTGCGGAACTTGGTGGGCCAATAGGGCCACACCGCCAGCTTGTCCTCCTTCATGGGCGGCACCTGGCGGATGTCGAGCTGGGACACCGAGAGCGCGCCCTGGCGGAACGCCGTGCCCACGCAGTCGGAGGCGGTATCGCCGCCGCCGACCACCACCACATGACGGCCCGAAGCCAGCAGCGGCTGTTCGCGGCCGACATCCTCGCCGCCGACCCGGCGGTTCTGCTGCACCAGATAGGGCATGGCGAAATGCACGCCCTCGAACTCCTGACCCGGTAGACGCGGGTCGCGGGGCGATTCCGAGCCGCCGGCGAGCAGGACAGCGTCGTAATTATCCAGCAATTCCTGGATCGGCTTGGTCACGCCGACATTCACGCCGTAATGGAAGGTGACGCCTTCCGCCTCCATCTGGGCGACGCGGCGATCGATGTGCACCTTCTCCATCTTGAAGTCGGGGATGCCGTAGCGCAGCAGGCCGCCAGCCTTGGGCTCGCGCTCGAACACATGCACGTCGTGGCCGGCACGGGCAAGCTGCTGGGCGGCGGCAAGGCCGGCCGGGCCGGAGCCGATCACGGCCACTGCGCGCCCGGTCTTCACCTGCGCCAGCTCCGGCTTGATCCAGCCGTTCTTCCACGCCTTGTCGGCGATCGCCTGCTCCACGGTCTTGATGGTGACCGGCACGTCTTCCAGGTTCAGCGTGCAGGCTTCCTCGCACGGGGCGGGGCAGATGCGACCGGTGAACTCGGGGAAATTATTGGTGGAATGGAGGTTGCGCGAGGCCTCTTCCCAATCGCCCTGGTAGACGAGGTCGTTCCAGTCCGGGATCTGGTTGTGCACCGGGCAGCCGGTGGGACCGTGGCAGAAGGGAATGCCGCAATCCATGCAGCGGGCGGCCTGATTTGCCACCTCGGGGTCGGGCAGGGGCAAGGTGAATTCGCGAAAATGGCGAATGCGGTCGGACGCGGGCTGATACTTCTGCTCGCGCCGATCAATTTCCAGGAACCCCGTAACCTTACCCATTCGATCCCCTCCAGGAGCCGCGTCGCGCGCACGGCGCCGGTAGCTCCATTACAAGAATTGTTCCAGCTTGAGGACTCCGCTTTTGCGGCGTGCGCCCTGGAAGCCCTCTCTCGCTTGCGGGGGAGGGCTGGGAGGGGCGCTGCGCAGCGGCGGATGTCATCGTTGGGAGCCGCAGGACGCCTGCTTGTTTCGCTCGGCGCCCTCCCGAGCCCACCCCCGCAAGCGGGAGGGGGCGTGCGGCGCGTCGCCCCGAAAGCTATTCGGCCGCCTGAAGACCGCGGCGCTTTTCCATTTCGCGCAAGGCGCGGCGGTACTCGACCGGCATCACCTTGACGAATTTGCTGCGGTAGTCGGCCCAATTGTCCAGGATCATCTGGGCACGCGTCGAGCCGGTATAATGCAGGTGCTTGGCGATGAGCTGGTGCAAGCGCTCCTCGTCGTGGCGGGACATGTCGCCCTGCACGTCGATGCGGCCCTTGAATTCCAGATCTCCGCCATGGTGGTGCAGGCGTTCGAGAAGGTCTTCCTCCTCCTCCACCGGCTCGATATCCACCATGGAAAGATTGCAGCGCTTGGCGAAGCTCTTGTCCTCGTCCAGCACATAGGCGACGCCGCCCGACATGCCGGCGGCGAAATTGCGCCCGGTCTGGCCGATCACCACCACGATGCCGCCGGTCATATATTCGCAGCCATGGTCGCCAGTGCCTTCAACTACGGCGATTGCCCCGGAATTGCGCACGGCGAAGCGTTCGCCGGCGACGCCGCGGAAATAGCATTCGCCGTCGGTGGCACCATACATCACGGTGTTGCCGACGATGATCGACTCTTCCGCGATGATGATCGAGTTGGCCGGCGGGCGCACTACGATGCGGCCACCCGATAGCCCCTTGCCCACATAGTCATTGGCTTCGCCGACGAGGTTCAGCGTCACGCCGGTCATCAGGAAGGCGCCGAACGCTTGGCCCGCGGTGCCGGAAAGGTTCACCTCGATGGTGTCGTCGGGCAGGCCCGCCCCGCCGTAGCGCTTGGCCACCTCGCCCGAGAGCATGGCGCCCACCGACCGGTCGACGCTGCGGATCGGGCTGTCGATCACCACCTTCTCGCCGCGCTCCAGCGCGGGCATGGCCTTGGCGATGAGGGTGCGGTCGAGCACCTTCTCGATCGGGTGGTGTTGGCGCTCATTGTGCCGGATCGAGACGTCCGCCGGCATGTTCGGCTGGGCGAAGATCCTGGAAAAGTCGAGGCCCTTGGCCTTCCAATGGTCGATGGCCGGCTGGCGGTCCAAGGCGTCCACCCGGCCCACCATCTCTTCCACCGAGCGGAAGCCGAGCTGCGCCATGATCTCGCGCATCTCCTCCGCGATGAAGAAGAAATAATTGATCACGTGCTCGGGCGTGCCCTTGAAGCGCTTGCGCAGCACCGGATCCTGGGTCGCCACGCCCACCGGGCAGGTGTTGAGGTGGCATTTGCGCATCATGATGCAGCCCGCCGCAATCAAGGGCGCGGTGGAGAAGCCGAACTCGTCGGCGCCCAGCAGCGCGCCGATCACGGCATCGCGGCCGGTACGCAGCCCGCCGTCCACCTGCAGCACGATGCGGCCGCGCAGGCGGTTGGCTACCAGCGTCTGCTGGGTCTCGGCAAGGCCGATCTCCCAGGGCGAGCCGGCGTGCTTGATGGCGGTGAGCGGGGACGCGCCCGTGCCGCCCTCGAAGCCGGAAATGGTGATGTGGTCGGCTCGTGCCTTGGCGACGCCCGCCGCGACCGTGCCGACTCCCACTTCCGACACCAGCTTCACCGAGACGTCCGCCGCCGGGTTGACGTTCTTCAGGTCATAGATGAGCTGCGCCAGATCTTCGATGGAATAGATGTCGTGGTGCGGCGGCGGCGAGATGAGGCCGACGCCGGGAGTGGAGTGGCGCACCTTGGCGATCACCGCATCGACCTTATGGCCGGGCAATTGTCCGCCTTCGCCGGGCTTTGCGCCCTGCGCGACCTTGATCTGCATGACGTCGGAATTAACCAGATATTCCGTGGTCACGCCGAACCGGCCAGAGGCCACCTGCTTGATGGCCGAGCGCATGGAATCGCCGTTGGGCAGCGGCTTGTAGCGTTCCGCCTCCTCGCCACCCTCGCCGGTGTTCGACTTGCCGCCGATCCGGTTCATGGCGATGGCGAGGGTGGTGTGCGCTTCGCGCGAGATGGAGCCGAACGACATGGCGCCGGTGGAGAAGCGCTTGACGATCTCGGCCGCCGGCTCGACCTCGGCGAGGTCCACCGGGGCATTGCCGATCTCGCCCGCGTCGCGCAGGCGGAACAGCGAGCGGATGGTCAACGCCTGGTTGTCGCCCGGCGCGTTCATCATCTTGGCGAAGGCGCGATAATGATCCTGGGCATTGCCGCGCACGGCGTGCTGGAGCGTCGCGACGCTATCCGGCGACCAAGCGTGCTCCTCGCCGCGGATGCGATAGGCATATTCCCCGCCCACATCCAGCGCGAGCCGGAAGACCGGAGCGTCGGAGAAGGCGAGCTTGTGCCGGCGCACGGTCTCTTCCGCCACCTCGGCGAGGCCCACGCCTTCGATGGTGGTGGCGGTGCCGAAGAAATACTTCGCCACCAGTTCGGACGAGATGCCGACCGCGTCGAAGATCTGCGCGCCGCAATAGGATTGATAGGTGGAGATGCCCATCTTGGACATCACCTTCAGCAATCCCTTGTCCACCGACTTGATGAAGCGCTTGACGATCTCGGTCTCGTCTACCTCTTCGGGGATGTCTTCCTTCATGCCCAGCAGGGTTTCGAAGGCAAGATAGGGGTTGATCGCCTCTGCGCCATAGCCGGCGAGGCAGGCGAAATGGTGCACTTCGCGGGCTTCGCCGGTTTCCACCACAAGACCCACGGAGGTGCGCAGGCCGGTGCGGATGAGGTGATGGTGCACCGCCGCCGTCGCCAGCAAGGAGGGGATCGGGATGCGGTCCGGCCCGGTCATGCGGTCCGAAAGGATGATGATGTTGTAGCCGCCATGCACCGCCGCCTCGGCGCGTTCGCACAAACGCTCCAGCGCGCCTTCCATGCCCGCCGCTCCCTTGTCGGAGGCGTAGGTGATGTCGAGCGTGCGGGTGTCGAACCGCTCCTCCATAAAGCCGATGGAGCGGATCTTCTCCAGATCCTCATTGGTCAGGATGGGCTGGCGCACTTCCAGCCGCTTGCGGCGGGCGTTGCCTTCCAGATCGAAGATGTTCGGCCGCGGGCCGATGAACGACACCAGGCTCATGACCAGTTCCTCGCGGATCGGGTCGATGGGCGGGTTGGTCACCTGCGCGAAATTCTGCTGGAAGTAGGAATAGAGCAGCTTCGACTTGTTGGAGAGCACCGAGATGGGGGTGTCGGTGCCCATGGAGCCGACCGCTTCCTGGCCGGTCACGGCCATGGGGGCCATGAGCAGCTTGAGGTCTTCCTGGGTATAGCCGAAGACCTGCTGGCGATCGAGCAGCGACACGTCGGTGCGCACCTCGCGCGCCTCCACCTTGCGCAGGTCTTCCAGCACCAATTGGGTGCGCTTGAGCCATTCCTTGTAGGGATGGGCGCGGGCGAGCGTAGTCTTGATCTCCTCGTCGGGCACGAGGCGACCTTCCACCAGATCCACCAGCAGCATCTTGCCGGGCTGAAGGCGCCACTTGGTGACGATCTTCTCTTCCGGCAGGGTCAGCACGCCCATTTCGGACGCGAGCACGATGGTGTCGTCGCTGGTCACCATATAGCGCGCCGGCCGCAGGCCGTTGCGGTCGAGGGTGGCGATGATCTGGCGCCCGTCGGTGGCGACGATGGCCGCCGGCCCGTCCCACGGCTCCATGAGGGCGGCGTGGTATTCATAGAAGGCGCGCCGCTCCTCATCCATGAGCGGATTGCCCGCCCAGGCCTCGGGCACCAGCATCATGGCCGCGTGGGGCAGCGAATAGCCGCCCTGGGTCAGGAATTCGAGCGCATTGTCGAAGCAGGCGGTGTCCGACTGCCCCTCATAGGAGATCGGCCACAGCTTGGAGATGTCGGCGCCGAACAATTCAGTGTCGACCGACGCCTGCCGGGCCGCCATCCAGTTCACGTTGCCGCGCAACGTGTTGATCTCGCCGTTATGGGCGACCATTCGGTAGGGATGGGCCAGCGGCCAGGCGGGGAAGGTGTTGGTGGAGAAGCGCTGGTGCACCAGCGCGAGCGCGCTCTCGAAGTCGGGATCGTGCAGGTCGGGATAATAGGCGCCCAACTGGTCCGCCAGGAACATGCCCTTGTAGACCAGCGTGCGGCAGGACAGGGACACGGGATAGTATCCGGCCGTGCGCGGGTCCTTGGCGTCATAGATGACGTTGGAGATCACCTTGCGCAGCACGAACAGGCGGCGCTCGAAAGCATCCTCGTCGGCGATGCTCTCGCTCCGGCCAAGGAAGATCTGCACGTGGCGCGGCTCGGTGGGCAGCACGCTTGCGCCGAGCGAGGAATTGTCGGTGGGCACGTCGCGCCAGCCGAGCAGGCTCAGGCCCTCTTCTGCAACCAGGCGCTCGAACGCGGCGCGCACGATGGCTTCGCCCTCGGCGTCGCGGGGCAGGAAGATATGACCCACGGCGTATTGGCCGGGCTCGGGCAGGGAGAAGCCGAGGCGTGCCGCCTCCTTGGAAAAGAAGCGGTGGGGGATCTGAACCAGCATGCCCGCGCCGTCGCCCGCGCGGGGGTCAGCGCCCACGGCGCCGCGATGCTCCAGGTTGAGCAGGATCTGGATGCCGTCCTCGATGATGCGATGGGACTTGCGGCCCTTGATGTCGGCGATGAAGCCGACGCCGCAGGCGTCGCGCTCCTGCGCGGGATCGAACAGGCCGAAGGCTTTGGGCCGACCCACAATCGCGCCGGCATTCACGGCGGCGGCGCGCTGGGCCACCTGTCCGGTCAAACCTTCCTTGCGATCGGTCGCATCCATGATTTCGCCCTCTCCCTGACGCCGGGCCATGCCGGCAGACCGCTCGTCTCGCAGGCGGGCCGCACCTTGGCGCGAAAAGGCGCACGTCCGGAAGACGCACGCCATGGCCGACCGCTGAGACGCATCTGATAGGGCAGTAGCGCTGCCCTATCTCATCGAACATGACAGAAAAGCGGCAAACTCACAAGCTCACCGCCCCCGCTTTTGGCTGGGCCCAGCAGAGGAAATTGCGCATAGCTGCCGCTTGACGAAAGAACGGTACGGCGGCGAAGGCTTCCGCGCAATGGTGTTGCTGCGGTGCGGCCGGCGTCGCGCCGGCGCTGGACGAGAGCGGCGCCTCTTCGCGACCCATGCGGCGCGAGCAAGGCCTGAAGCCCGGACGGACGAGCAGGCATAAAAAAAGCGCCGCGTGGTACGCGGCGCTTAAGAAGTCCCCGTCCGAAGACGGGGACTAATGATCACTTCAGAGCGTTGAAGGAGGTCGCGAACGACAGGCTGGCGACGATCTTGTCACCGCAGGCATTGTTGTTGCCGATGATGAAGTTGCAGTCGTTGCCGCTCAGGTCTGTGCCGGAATAGCGCAGGTCAAGCGTAGCAGCCTTGTAGGTGAAGGCAATGCCAGCATTCCACCAGTTGTAGCCGGGGATCGTCTGGTCGAAGGTGATGCCAGAGAAATTGGTCACGGCATAATTGTAGGAGTTGGTGTCAAGCCACTGATGGCCGAACTCACCCGACAGGTACCAGCCGAAGTCGCCACCCGGGCCGAACGCCGGCAGAGGAACCTTGGCGGTGCCCGACAGGGCGGTGCCGTCCGTGCCGGTGGCGGCGAAGTCGCTGGACCAGAACAGGTTCAGGCCGACGGTCAGCCAAGGAGCGACCACATAGCTGGGCTTCGCATAGATTTCCCAGTAATTGTAGTCGGTCGAGCCGTTGGCGGTCTTCAGCAGGGTCACAGGGTCAAGGCTGTTGCTGCTGCCGGGATAGGTGTAGTAGGCGCCGCCGACGTCGAGGCTGAAGTTACCCCAGGTGTGGCGCAGGCCACCGGCGAAGTCGACTTCAAGCGAGCTGTTGCCGTCCCAGAGGAAGTTCTCGACCCAGTTCTGGTTGGACGCCCACACGTTGAAGTAGACCCAGTCGAACAGCTGGAGCTCGACGAAGCCCTGAATGGCGGGGTTGTTGTTCGTCTGGCTGATACCGCGGAAGAGGTAATCAGAGGTCCCGGTCACGCCGAACGCCAGATCCCACATCGGAGCGACAGGCGCGGGGGCAACGGCCTTCACCGGCATCGTGCTCAGGTCGGCGGCGGAAGCGGCGCCCGTCAGCATCAAGCTGGCGGCGGCGGCGAGAACGATCTTCTTCATCAAGTGACCCCCAATGGATATCTGCCCAGATTGAGACCAAATTTTTGCAGCCGTTCCAATGAGAAAATTAAGGCATGATCTGCCCGCACTTTAGGCAAAACGCCGTGGATGCTAGGTTTTCATGTTGCAAAAGTGCAACGCGTAGATGAAACCGATACAACCGGCTGCTCGGGCGAAACCGCGGCGAGGCTATGCCACAATTATTTTATGGGCTCTTGATGTGTTACTGACGCAACAGAAGCAGTGGCCTGCCCCGTTCCGGCACCTTCGCCCAGTTTCCATCCTCCTGCCGCGCGAATCGCAGCGGAGTGCCAGAACCGGATGCCATCAGCACATTCCCACCCTCGATGCTCCAGGACACCGGCCCGAACTGAGTGATGGCCGCGTCGCATGGGGTCCCAAGTCGCAGGCCACGGCCGCCGCCGGGCACGGGATCTTCCAGGAACGTCACATGGCAGATGGGCGCGCCGGCGGTTCGGGCGAGATCCCACGCGCCGAGCATGTCTTCGACGCGCACATTGCTCTCGTCAGTCGACGTCGGGCTTGCGAGAAAATAGACCCCATCGCCTTCGCGTAGCGCTTCGTAATTGCCGGCGGTCGCTTGATCGAACTCCACCACCAGCCGGCCCTGTGCGTTCAGCATCCGGATCGATCCCGAGGAATCCGGCGTCCATGCCGTGACCTGCTGCATGAAGCCGATCCCCGCGCAGGCCATGCCGTCGAACACGAGCGAGAAAGCCGGGGCGGCCGGATCGGTCTTCAGCGTGAGCGGGCATTTGCGCTCGCCATCCGCGCTTGTGAGAACGAATGTCCCCGCCGCCTGCTCTGCCTGTGCGCGCAAGGCAGGGTCAGTCTTCGCCGGCTCCGGCTTCGCGGCAGACGGCTTGGGGGGCGGGGCGGGTCTGGCGGGGGCTGGTTTCGAGGTGGATGGGCCGGTCTGCGCCAGGATGTCAGTCTGGGTTTGTGCCGCTGTGGGAAAGGGAGCCAACGTGAGAGCAGGGGCGGCCAGCGCGAGCGCGCAGGCAAGGCGAAGGCGGCGCATGGTCCAAATCCGTTCCATCACGGCGAATGGCGCAAGCTAAAGCATGTCGGGGCAAAAAAGAACGCTTGCCGCTGGCGTCATCACATCGCGCCCAGGTTTGCGCAGGCTCAAGGCGGGCAATTTTGGGCTTGATGTTTATGCCGGTCCCAACGCGGAGTCGTCACGGCGCATTCGCGCCATGCGGTGCGGGAGGGCGGACGGCGGAAGGGGATGGCCCGCACATGCTCCGCCTGGCGGCCGGGCGTGTGCCGCAGAGGCGACCGGTCCGGCCGCTTCTCGGTCCTATTTCAAGAATCGCCAGAAAGCGTGGCCTTTCAGCTCCGCGGCCAAGGTGTCTCGGCGACCGGAGTCACGGGTCCCTTGCCGTCGAACCACGAGACGAGATTGTCCACCACCAACTGCCCCATGGCGGTCCGGGTGAAGTGCGTGGCCGAGCCGACGTGCGGCAGCAGCACCACGTTGTCGAGGCCGAACAGGGTTTCGGGAACATTGGGCTCGTCCACGAACACGTCGAGGCCGGCGGCGAGGATGGTCTTGTTCACCAGGGCGTCCACCAGGGCGGGCTCATCCACCACGGTGCCGCGGGCCACATTGATGAGAATGCCGTTCGGTCCGAGCGCCGCCAGCACCTCGGCATTGATGAGGCCGCGCGTGGCTGCGCCGCCAGGAAGGATCAGGATCATGGTGTCCACGTCCTTCGCCATGGCGACGAGGTTCTCGTAATGCTTATAGGCGACATCCGGCTGGGCGCGGCGGGTGTGGTAGACCACCGGCAGCCCGAACGCTTCGATGCGCTTGGCTATCGCCTTGCCGATGCGACCCATGCCGACGATGCCGATGGTGCGGTCGCGCAGGGTCGCGCCGAGCCGGAACGTGCCGGTCTTCCAGGCGCCCGAGCGGGTGAACCGGTCAGCCTGGGGAATCTCGCGCACCGTCGCCAGCAGCAGACCCAGGGCGAGGTCGGCAACCTCTTCGTTCAGCACGTCGGGGGTGTTGCTCACCAGGACCCCGCGGGCAGCGGCTGCGGCGGCGTCCACGGTGTCGTATCCGACGCCGAAATTGGAGACGATCTCAAGCTTCGGCAGGCGCGCCATCAGGGCGGCGTCCACCTTGCGCTTGCCCTTTGTGGCGATGCCGCGAATCTCAGGCCCGTGGGTGGTGATTGCGGCCTCGAAATCGTCGAGCCCCAGCAAGGTGAAGCGTTCGGCCAACTGGCGCTCGACCACGGTGTCCATGATTGGGCCGGTGAGGAGCAACTTGGGGCGTGAGTCTTCTGTCATGACAGCGCTCGGGGTTCGTGTGGCGGGCGGCCTGCGTCCGGAGGGCGCGGACGCAGGCCCAGGGGTTCTGGATAAGCCGCCTTATGCTTTGGTTCAATCGTTTTAAAAAGCACTTGATCCAAAATCGGCGCCGCACCATGATCGCCGCGCACCCGGCACAAGCCGGGGCATGGCTGCCGCATGGCAGCCCAATTGAAGCGCCATTCTCCGCACGCGGCGGAGCTTAAAGAGCGCATCGGGCGGATGGTTCAAGGAGCGGAGCGGGATGGCGACCGTCGATATTCGCGGTGTGAAGAAAGCCTATGGATCGACTGCGGTCATCCACGGCGTTGATGTGGATATTTGCGACGGCGAATTCGTCGTCCTCGTTGGTCCCTCCGGATGCGGCAAGTCCACCCTGCTGCGCATGATCGCCGGCCTGGAGAATATCACCGGGGGCGAAATCCTCATCGGCAACCGCGTGGTGAACGACGTTCCGCCCAAGGAACGCGACATCGCCATGGTGTTCCAGAATTACGCGCTCTATCCGCACATGACGGTGGGCGCGAACATGGGCTTCTCGCTCAAGCTGCGGAGTGCGCCCAAAGCCGAGATCGATGCTCGGGTGGCGCGGGCGGCCGAGATTCTCGGGCTCTCCCAGCTGCTGGATCGCTTTCCGCGCCAGTTGTCGGGCGGCCAGCGCCAGCGCGTCGCCATGGGCCGCGCCATCGTGCGCGATCCCCAGGTGTTCCTGTTCGACGAGCCGCTCTCCAACCTCGACGCCAAGCTGCGCGTGCAGATGCGCACCGAGATAAAGGAGTTGCATCAGCGCCTCAAGACCACGACCGTCTACGTCACCCATGATCAGATCGAGGCCATGACCATGGCGGACAAGATCGTGGTGATGCACGACGGCGTCGTGGAGCAGATCGGCGCGCCCCTCGACCTCTATGATCGCCCGGCGAACCAGTTCGTTGCCGGCTTCATCGGTTCGCCCTCGATGAACTTCATCAAGGGCACCGTGCAGGTTAATGGCAGCGCCCGTTTCATGACCGACGGAGGCGTGGTGCTGCCGCTCGATCGGGTGCCCGGGTCGGCCAGCGGTCGCCGCGCCGTCTACGGCCTGCGACCCGAGCATGTGCGGATCGACGAGGACGGCGTGCCGGCGCGCGTGGTGGTGGTGGAGCCCACGGGCTCCGAGTTGCTGGTGGTCGCGCGCCTCGGGGCGGACGAGGCGACCTCGCAGGAGGTCACACTGCTGTTCCGCGAACGACTGATGTTCTCGCCGGGGGAGACGATCCACGTCGCCCCCATGCTGGGATTGCAGCATCTGTTTGACGAGGCCACCGGCGCACGCCTGGAGGCGTGAAGCGGGACGCTTCGAAGGCGCGCGCGGAAAGCGCGCCCAACCGACTCTGCCGAAAGACCGAAGGGCAAAAAGACCCACGCGGCCGGTATGAAGTGACAACGCCAAACAAAGTCACTGTGGAGGAACGCAATGACCATTTCCAGACGTAATGTTCTGCTCGGCGGTGCCGGGCTTGCCGGCGCGGCGGCCCTGCCGGGCCTCGGCGCGATGCCTGCCTTCGCCCAAGGCGCCGCGATGCCCCAGTTCAAGCCCGAGCAGGGCGCGGCCCTGCGGGTGCTGCGCTGGGCCCCGTTCGTGAAGGGCGAGGAGGATGCCTGGATCGCCAATACCAAGAAGTTCACAGAGGCGACCGGCATCGAAGTGCGGATCGACAAGGAGAGCTGGGAAGACATTCGGCCCAAGGCCGCGGTGGCGGCGAACGTGGGCTCCGGCCCCGACATCGTCTGGGTCTGGTTCGACGATGCGCAGCAATATCCCGACAAGCTTCTGGACGTGACCCCGCTCGCCAACGCCCTCGGCGCGAAATATGGCGGCTGGTATCCCGGCAACGAGGCCTATGCGAAAGCCGACGGCAAGTTCATCGCATTGCCGCTCGCCACCATCGGCAATGCGGTGTGCTATCGCGACAGCCGGGTGAAGGACGCCGGATTCTCGCAGTTTCCGAACGAGACCAAGGGCTTCCTTGAGCTCGCCAAGGCCCTGAAGGCGAAGAATCATCCCATGGGCTTCACGCTGGGCCACGGTGTGGGCGACGGCAATAATTTCTGCCATTGGGTGCTGTGGAGCCACGGCGGCAAGATGGTGGATGAAAAGTCCAAGGTTGTGATCAATAGCCCTGAGACGGTCGCCGCGTTGAAATATGCCGCCGAGCTCTACAAGACTTTCATTCCCGGCACCGAAAGCTGGCTCGACGTCAACAACAACCGCGCGTTCATCGCGGGCGAGATTTCGGTGACCGCCAACGG
>NZ_JBAFWT010000031.1:0-65137 GCF_043195195.1 Roseixanthobacter psychrophilus | reverse complement strand
AGCGCCAATAGCAGACCTTGAATGATCGCCAAATAGCTGACGCCGCCCGCACTATCGCCGGTGGCCCATCCTGTGCCGTCCAGCGTCATCAAGCGACACTACGAGAACATGGCCGGGACCCGTTCGGCGAAGCGCAACACCATCGTGAGAGCACTCATTCCTCCTGTGCGATTTCGTGACCTTGCGAATGGGTGCAGCACAAGCGGGAGCCTCCTCCCTATGCTGGCGGTACCGCAAGCGGGCCTGTACCTGACGACGCCGAGGCGAGACTGCGGAGACCGCGGACGAGGCGATCATCGCAGGTTGAGGCGAGGACACATGGGCTGCCCGCCCATCTATGGCGCCGCCCCCGCGCCCCTTCACGGCCGTTCTGCGCGATATGCCTTGATGCGCTCGCGCAGTCCGGGGCGGCCGGCGGACGCGACCAAGGCGGCCATATCGAGCGCACGTGTATCTACTGCCGTGAGTTCCAGCAGCATCCTGCGGGACGGCGCGCCGAGGGCAGACGCACGCACCGCCGTCGCCTCGATCACCTCCGGCCACAGCTCGACCTCCGCGAGACGGGTCGCAAGACCGATCTCGTTTGCTTCTATTGCGGTAAACGCGCGGGTATCGAGCAGGAGCGAGCGGGCTGCGTCACTCCCGACGCGGGCCGAGAGACGGCGGGTTCCCAGCGCGACGCCGAAGCGCCAGCCCGGCATGCGAAAGCCCGCGTCCGGCGTCGCGATGCGCTCGGAGCACGCGCAAAATAGGTCGCAGCCGGCGCCAATGACCTTGCCCTGCGCCAGAGCCAGTGTCACGAATTTCGCATTCGCGACGGCTTGCAGCATGGTCTCGATGCGCAGGAGCTTGAACACGAGATCGCCGTCGCTCTGGGCATCGAGGTCGCCCAAGTCGAAACCGGCACAGAAATTCCGGCCGTCGCCACGAAACACCACGAGGTCCGTTCCGTCGCGGTCCGCCTCTTCGAGCCAGGCGATAATCGCCTCAACGAGGGTCGCGCTCAGCGCATTTGCCTTTTCGGGTCGCGTGAGCGTCAAATTCAGCGCTGAGCCGACGCGCTCGACGCGCAATTCGGCCGAATGAGATTCAACCATTCTCTGGATACTCCGGGTCACATCACGATTTCAGCGCGAATCTCGGCAGAATGCTCGCCGATCGTGGGGGGCGCGCGGCGGACACCGGACGTCCGACCGGATTGAACGATAGGAGAGACGACCGTCCTGGTGCGGGCCCCTCCCGGAAGCACGATGTCCTCGACGAGCTTCAGGTGAGCGACCTGTCTGTCGGCCAGCGCCTGCGAGTAGGTGTTGATCTCGGCGGATGGCACACCCGCGGCGGCGAAGCGCTCCAGCCAATGGCCGGCGGGCTGCCGGGTGAACTCGGCCTCGAGGCGATCGCGCAGCGCTTGCTGGTTCTGCGCGCGCAGAATCGAGGTGGTAAAGCGCGGGTCGCGGAGCAGATCCATCGTTCCGGCGATCTCGCAAACCTTTTCCCAGAGGCGGTTGTTGCCCGCCGCCATGGCGAACCAGCCGTCGGACGCGCGAAACGCCTGATAGGGCGCGTTGCGGGGATGGGCCGAGCCGAGCTTCTCCGGATCCGATCCGGTTCCGAAATACTGGCTGGTCTGTAGAGCGCCCACAGCGAGGGTCGCACCCATCATCGAGATGTCGAAGTGATCGCCACCAGCGCCCTCGCGCACTTTGCGCAGCCCGCAGACGACGGAGAAGGCAGCGTACAGGCCGCTCACAAAATCGCAGAGCGGTACGCCGCATTTCACCGGGGGCCCGCCCGCTTCACCCGTCACGCTCATCACACCGGCCATCGCCTGCAGGGTGAGGTCGAAGCCGCCTTCCTGCGCGCGCGGGCCGGTCTGACCGAATGCCGAGATCGAGGCGTAGACGAGGTCGGGAGCGGACTGGGACAAACTCGCATGGTCGAGTCCGTAGCGCTTCATCACGCCGGGCCTGTAGTTCTCGATCACCGCGTCGGCCGACAGCGCCAGCGCCCGCGCGGTCGCCAAATCCTTCGGATCTTTGAGATCGAGAGCAATCGAGCGCTTGTTGCGGTTCACCGATGCAAAATTTTCGCTGAAGCCGCCGGAAATCGGCGGCCATTGGCGCATGCCGTCACCCTCCGGCCGCTCGACCTTGATCACGTCCGCGCCCATGTCGGCGAGAAGCATGCCGCAGAACGGCCCGGCCGCGATCTCGCAGAATTCGACGACACGAACGCCTTCAAGAGTAAGCATAGTCTTGCCTCCGCGGATCAGTTGGACTTGCGCTCGATGCCGAACAGCCACTCGATGCCCACCAGCCGATCGCAGATGAACACCGCGCCGCAGGCGAGCAGGACGAGGACCGAGGCCGCCGCGGCCCCAAGAGAGTCGGCGTTCTGCTCGATGTAGCTGAAGAGCTGCACCGGCAGCGGCGTCGTGCGAACATCCGACAGGAACAGGGCGATGTTCACGTCGTCGAGCGAGACGATGAAGGAGAACAGCGCGCCAGCGAGCGCCGCATGGCGGATCAAGGGGAAGGTCACATACCTGAAGACCTGCACCGGATTGGCGCCGAGGATCGCCGCAGCGCGCTCCACACGCAGATCGACGCCGGTGAAGCTCGCGAGCACCAGTCGAATGACGTATGGCACCGCGATCAGCAACTGGCCGAGGGTCACGGTGATGAGCGAGGCCGGCATGTTGATCGTGTTGTAGAACTGCATGAGCGCGAGGCCGATGACGACCGTCGGCAGCATCAAAGGTGAGAGAAAAAAGGTCTGCAGCGCGCTCGACATGGTGTTGTTCATCGCGCGCAAGCCGAGCGCGGTGGCGATACCGAGTGCTGTCGACAGAAGCGCGACCGCACCACCGATCTGAAGGCTGATCCAGAGGGAGTCGCGCCACATGGGCTCGCTCATCACCTGCGCGAACCATCGCAAACTGAGCCCCGCGGGCGGGAAACTCAGAAAGTTTGAGGTGTTGAGAGCGACGATCAGCACGATGGCGATCGGCGCGATCGCCAGAGCGGAGATGATCGAGACGTAGATTGTCAGCAAGCGATCGGCGGTGCTCATGCTGCCGCCCTCCGCCCGCCTCGGCCGCCCGCAAGAAGGGTGTAGACCGCGGTGATCAAAGCAG
Source organism: Roseixanthobacter psychrophilus (assembly GCF_043195195.1). Taxonomy (NCBI): domain Bacteria; kingdom Pseudomonadati; phylum Pseudomonadota; class Alphaproteobacteria; order Hyphomicrobiales; family Xanthobacteraceae; genus Roseixanthobacter; species Roseixanthobacter psychrophilus. The sequence goes on along the minus strand of NZ_JBAFWT010000031.1, from coordinate 62,001 downwards.
TGGCGACCAGGAGGATCACGGCGACGGCCGAAGCGAAAGACCAGTTCAGCACGAGCAGACCTTCCTTGTAGATGAGATAGGGCATCACAGGCACCGCGGCGCCGCCGATAAGGGCAGGCGTCACGAAACCGCTTGCCGCAAGGCAGAACACGATGATCGCGCCGGATGTCACACCCGGCAGACTGAGCGGCAACGTGATGCGGAAGAAAACATCGAAGCCGTTTGCGCCAAGACTACGCGCGGCGCGGGCAAATGCCGGGTCGATCTGCTGGAGCGAGCCGGTCAGGGCGATGACCATGAACGGGAGGAAGACATGGGTCAGCGCGACGACGACGCCGGCCTCGGTATAGAGCAGCCGCCCCGCGGCCGGGGAGAAGCCCAGTTGGACCAGGGCGTTGCTGAGGATGCCATTGGGACCGAGGATGATGATCCAGCCGTAGGAGCGCACGACCGCGCTCACAAACATTGGCGCGATCACCAGGAACACGACGATTGAGCGACCCCTGCGCCAGTTCTGGCTCAGGTAGACCGCCACGGGGTAGCCGACGAGGAGGGTCATCGCCGTCGTCACGAGGCTGATGCGGACTGAGCGCCACAGCACGGAGCGGTTGAACTCATCGAGGAAGAAGTCCTCGTAGGACTCCAACGACAAGACGCCGTGAGGCGTCAGGCTCGTCCAGAACGAACCGAGCAGAGGCCACACAAACAGGATTGCGTAGACCACCACGGTCGGAGCGAGCAGCCACCAGGCGTTCAGGCTGATGCGCTGGCGGGCGGGCACCAGCGGCAGGGTCCCGGTGACGACACTCATTGCAGGGCCACCTTGGCGAGGGCCGGCGAAGATTCGCCGGGTTGCCTGCTGCCGCGCGGCAGGATTCGCGTGCACTCGGCCGGCCACGAGAGCTCGAGCATCTCGCCGATGCCTGCAACGCAACGGCGCACCGGTATGTGCGCGACGATCGTGCAGCCGTTGACATCGACGTCGAGGCGGCGGACCGCGCCGTGATAGCTTTCGCGCACGATCGTGCCGCGAACGCTGTTCTCGCCGTGATTTGCCGTGACCGAGAGGTTCTCGGGGCGGACAGCGATCGTGACCGGCTGGCCAACATCGCTCGCGCAGCCTTCTGCATGCAGATGGCCAAGGGGTGTGTCGACCACTGAGAGCCCGGCCTCCTTGCCGATGACGATGCCGTCGAAGATATTGGTCACGTCCATGAAACGCGCGCAGAAGACGGTGCGCGGGCGCTCGTAGAGCTCGGTCGGCGTCGCCATCTGCTCGACCCGGCCGGACGTCATCAGGATGATGTTATCCGCCGTGACGAGCGCCTCTTCCTGGTCGTGCGTGACAAGGATCGTGGTGATCCCGGCCTTCTTCAAGATCTGCCGCATGTCCTCCCGCATGGTCTTGCGGAGAAGCGCGTCAAGGTTTGAGAGCGGCTCGTCGAGAAGAAGGACCGAAGGGCGGACGACGAGGGCGCGAGCCAGGGCCACACGCTGCTGCTGACCTCCAGATACTTCCTTGGGGTAGCGGTGCACGACGTGGCTGAGCTGCACCATCGCCAGGGCTTCCTCGACGCGGGCATCGGTTTCCTTGCGGGAGACGCCGCGCATCTTAAGTCCGAACGCAACGTTCTTCTCGATCGTCATGTGCGGGAACAGCGCGTAGTTCTGGAACACCATCCCCATGTCGCGCTTGTTCGGCGCGACATCCGAGAGATCCCGGCCACCAACCCAGATCGAGCCTCCATCGAGCTTCAAGAAGCCCGCCATCATATTGAGCAGGGTGGTCTTGCCGCAGCCCGACGGGCCGAGCAGAGCGACGATCTCGCCGGGATTGGCGGCGAACGACACGTTGTCGACGGCCTGGTACGCACCGTAATATTTCGTAACGCCCTTGATCTCGAGGAACGGCTTCATCTCAACGTCCTCCAACCATGGCGGTCCAGCGCGATGTCAGTGCTTGCAGATCCTTGTTGATCGCCGAGATGTCGAGATGCTCGAGCTTCTCCACCTGCTCGGCGCCGTAAGGCACCTTGGCGGCGACCGCTGGATCGAGCGTGACGGTTTTGTTGACAGGGCCGAGCAGCATGGCTTCGGCGATTTGCCTCTGCGATTCCGGGCTCAGCGTGAAGTCGATGAACTTCTGCGCGAGTTCGGGATGCGGCGCGTCCTTCACGATGTCGAATTGCTGCGGGTAGAGGATTCCGCCTTCCTTCGGCAGGATCAACGCGACCGGCGCGCCCTGGTTGGCGAGGTCCGCGACGCGCGCTGAGCCGTTGAAGCCGATCCAGGCACTGCCAGTTCCGAACAGCGCGTCGATCTGAGCGGGGGGATCCACGAAGGCGAGCGCATGGGGGATCAAGGCTTTGAACTTCGCCCAGGCAGGCTCAAGCTGCTCGTTCGAGCCACCATTCAGTGCGGCGACTTTCGACAAGACAAGGTTCGTATAGCCGATCGGCATATTGTATGCGACGACGTGACCTTTATACTTTTCATCCCACAGATCTGCCCATGATGTCGGCGGGCTCCAGCCCTTCTGCTTGAACACTTCTGTGTTGTACTGGATGCCGAGCGATTGGATGCCCATGACGACCCCGATGCCGTCCGGATCCTTCGCAAACTCATAAAGATACGCGAGGTTCGGGACTTTCGTCGGATTGATCTTGGCGAAGAGGCCTTCGGCCTTGCCTTGATAATGGGTTGTATCGTTTGCCCAGATCACGTCGATCTGCGGCCGATTCTTCTGGGTCTTCACCTTGGCGAGGATCTGGTTGGACGTTCCGGTCACATAGATGACTCGGACCCCATATTTCTTCTCGAAGGCTGGAATAACGGTCGACTGAAGCGCCTTCTGCAGCGAACCGCCGAAGCCTCCGAAGACCAGCTCTTTCTCTTGGGTGGCCTCCTCGGCGCGGGCGGGATGGGCGAGATTCGCGAAGAGGGCAGCACCGGCGAGCATTGCAAAAAGCATCTTGCCGCATGCGGCGCGTCTGATTGGCGTCATGTTTTCCTCCTGAAGTCGCAGCCCGTCTTTTTTTCGCGGGCTCACGCGGTCATGGGTTACTGCGGACCGAACTCGATGCGTCTGACGTTCTCCGGATCGATGGCGCGCAGGATCGAGAGCTCTTCGTCCGTCGGCTCGGGCGTCACGGGCGCGTCGGCGAGGTTTGGAATCGTGAATCCGGTAGCGTTCGCAAGATCGTCGCGCGCGACGCCCGGATGGATGCTGTCCAGGACGAGTTCGCCGTCCTTGAACAGGAAGACGCAGAGCGGCGTGACGATCCGCTCAAGGTTGCCCTGCGACGTCACGAACTCAACCTTCTCCACGAAAATGCTCCGGGAATGGCCGGCCCGCCAGAGGATCGCGCGCTTGGCCTTCGGCAGGATCGCCGGAGCGCCTCCGCCACCGGGAAAGCGAACTTTCGGCCTGTCGCGGTCGCCGACATAGCTCGAGTTGACCCGACCCTTGGCATCGACCTGTGCCATGCCGAGAAAGGTCAGATCGATTCCGCCCCGGCCGTTGAGGCCATAGACTTCCTGATTGTCGAAAATCGAGGCCGAGCCCACTCCAAGTTCGGCGCTGGAAGTGGTGGCGATGATGCGATCGATCCGTGGGTTGACCCCGCCGCCGACGCTCACGAAATTGGCCCGCGGAGCATGGTGCTTGCGTGCGAGTGCGACAGCCGCGAGTGGCATCGGCGAGTTGACGCCGACGAAGGTCACCTCGTCGTCGCGGATGAGCCGCGCCATGGCGCAGGTCATGATATCGGCGGGTGCGTAGCGCGCGGTCATGCTGCGGCTCCGACCTGGCCATGGTCATGGGCAGCGGTCTCAGCGAGATACTGGCGGAATCCCTCAGGCGTGCGGCTCAGTTGCAGGTAGCGTCGCATCGCCGTTTCGTCGATCTCGTAGGCAGGGAAGACCGCGGTCGGCCACGCACCCATCGGCGCGTGCACCACGGCCTCGACGAACAATCCCGGCACAATCGTCATCTCGGGCTGTGCCACGAAATGCTCGGTCGGCAGGATCCTCTCGGCCGTCAGGATCACCCGCTTGGCCGCGCGCGCCATCAGGCGGTCCCAGACCGGCGTGCCGTAGATCCGAGCATTGCCGAGGACATCCGCCTCGTGGACGTGGAGGATCGCCCAGTCGGGACGAATGGCGGGCACGACCCAGGTATCCAGGCCGGTGAACGGGTCTTTCACCCGGGCGAACTCGCTGATCTCCGGAACATCGCTGCCATCGAGACCCGCGACCGCCTGGAAAGGCAGGCCGAAGGCCGCCGCCTGCAAGCTCGCCATCACGGCGGGGCATGCGTTCTCGATGACGCGGATCTCTCCCGCCTCGGCGCCGCGGCGGAAATTCGGCGCCATGCCGAACGGCTGCTCCAGCGTGGTCATCCCGGCCCGGACGCTCGCGAGTGACCCGGCGGCAGCCAGCACATCGCCGTCGTAGCCGGGCGAGGGTTTGATCAGGTGCAGGCCCTTGACGTTGTTGCGCGCGAGCTCGCGCACGAAGGCCGCGGGAATGCGCTGCGAAAGGGTTCCGCCGATGGTGACCGTCTGATCGTCGCGGACGAGCCTTGCTGCGTCCTGAAGCGTAATTTGCTTCATGTTTTCGATCCTTCTGATTGGAAGAGCGCGTTGAGATTGCGGCGCAGGATTTTACCGGTCGCATTGCGGGGTAGATCTTCCGCGAAGGCGATGCGCACGGGGACCTTGAAGTCGGCAAGATTGTCCCGACAATAACTGAGGATCTCCTCCTCAGAGACATCCTGGGAGGGCACGATGCATGCGACGACGATCTCTCCCCAGATCCGGTCCGGCATTCCACCGACAGCAACGTCGCGTACTGCGGGGTGACGACAGATCACCTCCTCAACTTCAAGCGGTGATATGTTTTCACCGCCACGAATGATGATCTCCTTCTTGCGGCCGACCAGGAAGACATGGCCGTCGGCATCGACGCGCCCGAGATCGCCCGTGCGGAGCCACCCATTTACGAGCGCCTTCTCGGTCGCCGCGTCATCTTTGTAATAGCCGAGCATCAGCGTTGGAGATCGGATCGAAAGCTCACCAACCTGGTCGGGCCCGAGCTTGCGGCCGAGATCATCGAAGGCAGCGACCTCCTGACCAGGAAGCGCTTGGCCGACCGATCCAATTTTACGCCGGCCACCGGCATAAAGGGGGTTGAGTGTGCTGGTTGCAGTGCCTTCCGTAAGACCCCAGCCTTCAATAAGAAGGTCTTGGCCAAAACGGCGCTCGAAGCGGCTCGCGAGTTCCATGGTGAGCGGCGCCGATCCGGTCTTCACAAAATCAAGCTTTACCCCTGCCGCACGCGCTTCCGCCTCGCGCTCAAGCAGGATGGCGAGCACCGTCGGCGGCGCACTGAAGCTTCTGACACCGTGGTCGGCCACCAGTTTCCAATGCTCGCGGGCACTGAACTTGCGGCAGAGCAGCACTGTTGAATGGGCAACGAAACCCGCAAGATGGCTGACAATCAGAGCATTGCAGTGGAACAGCGGCATGAAGCAGAGGGCAACATGGCTCTCGTCGAGCCGGAACGCCTGCGACAGGGCCACGCTGTCGGCCCACACATTGGCGTGGCTCAACAACACGCCCTTCGGACGGCCTGTGGTGCCGGACGTGTATATCAGGAGGATCGGCGTGGTTTCGGTCAGACCCTCGACCATGCGTCGCGAGCGCGGCTGCTCGAACAGTCGCGCTTCGCGGAGGACGGGCAGGGGCAGCCCGTCGACCGAGGCGGTACCAAGCAGGAGGATGGCGGGCTTTTCCGCCAGTCGCTGGACCGTTTCGATCGCAAGCGGCAAATATTCCGGCGTCGTGATCATCAGCTTCGGAGCGGCATGACCGACAATATACGCCACATCTTCCGCGCTGAGACGATTGTTGATCGGATTTGCGATGAGCCCAGCCTTGAACATCCCGAAATAGGCGGCAACAACGAATGGTTCATTGCCGATGAGAAGGCTGACACGATCGCCTTGCTCTAGTCGAAGCGAACCGAATAGATGAGCGAACTGGTTCGAAAGCTCATCGAGTGCGCTATAAGATATCGTCTGGCCTTCAAATATGATTGCAGCCTTGTCGCTGCGAATTTCTTGGAGCAAATCTCCAATCAGCATGTGCTCACCTCAAGTTTCGTCAGGCTCGCATTCGCCTGATAGCCCAATTTCCGCGAAATCTCCGTAGCTGCAGCTTGTATTGTTGGGGCGAGCGAGACCGCTCGTTCTGACGAGAAGCGATAGGCCGGTCCCGACACGCTCACCGCGGCGACGACGACACCGGAGCTATTGCGGATCGGCGCAGCGACGCCGACAATTTCGCCCCGGTATTCCCCGTGATTGAGCGCAAAACCTCGCGTCCGCACCTCTGCGAGTTCTTCCCGCAAGGCCTGCGGATCGGTCTTGGTTTTTGGCGTGTAAGCCGTCAGTCCACCGGCACAAATGCGCTCGATCTCCGCCTCTGGCTGGTAGGCAAGCATTGCCTTGCCGGTCGCGACGGCATGCGCAGGAAAGAAACGTCCGACTTGAATGTTCGCACGAACGGGGTTCGGGCTCTCGATGCGATCAAGATAAATGACCCGTCCGTCCACATATTCTGAAAGCTGGGAGCTTTCACCGCTGATCTCCGTCAGCTGAACAAGATGAGTGCGAGCAATATTCTTGATCTCGATAAAATCGCCGGCAATGACACCCAGTTCCCAGAGCCTTTGCCCGAGCCTGTAGCCCCCTCGCCCTCCAGGTCGCTCGACATAGCGGCGTGCCTCGAGGTTCGACACCACGCCGTGGACGGTCGCTTTGCCCAGACCAAGCTTCGCGGCGATTTCGCTGATGCTTAGGGAGTCTGCTGCATCGGCCAAAAGCTCCAGCACATCAAGGGAGGTGTTGAGGGAGTGCAGGTGTCTTTTAGGTTCAGATGTCATTTTGTTCACCACAAGTGAACGGCGTTCACCACATGTGATCTATGCTGCGTCGGTGATCGGTGCATGTCAAGTTCTGCAGGGCCGGATTGCTGACTTTCTAGCAATGGGAGTTCCGTGCTCTGGCGGGTTCCCTAAGCCAAAGACCGCCTTGATCAACAAACGCTCCGTGATCGGCAGGCGGCTCGCTGACGTCCGGCCGATGGGCGCGGCACCTTAGCCGGCCCGCTCGGTCTCTCGCGCAACATCTGGCTGAATGGCAGGTGCCAATTCCGTTCGGCCTGTGAGCTCACGCTCCTGGCGCGCCGGTGAGCTCACACTCCTTGCGATTGGCGTATCGTACGCGGGAAGATTTTGTGCGGCGTGGCTGGTGTGGATCTGAAAATGCTTGCGAGCTATGCTTGGCATGAATGTAGTTTAGCGCGAGTCTAGTGCCTCTGGCTCGGCGGCACCGTTGTTGAGAAACTTAAGTGTCCGCCGACCAGTTCGTCAGCCATGCCGCCGCCCTCAGCCAGCGTTCTCGTTGCGCCGGACTTGCTCCCAACCGGCCAACTAAGCTAGTGCAACTGAGCGCGGGGACGAGTGTCAGCCTGCAAGGCCTGCGCGATGTCTAATGGCTTGCTCGCAGCGGCGGATGGAGTTGCTTACGCCCTCCGCCCGGTTCGACGAGCGGACGTTCCGAACTTCGCCTAATGGGTCAACAGCGCACATCAGCAGGTTGAAATCCGGATTCAAACCTGCTGTGAAAACTTTAGCCTCGGACTGCCGCGTTAAGCCACTTCACCTCTTGGGAGCTGCGTTCATGAATGGATTGCGTGTTCTCGTGGCCCTCGCTGTGCTTGTCCCATCGATTTCAGCGGTCGCGCTTACTGTGGGGCGTGGTGCTCTTGCCGGGGAGGCTGGGCACGCTCAGGAGACTTCGAGCCCGCCTCTGCCGCAAGATGCCGCGAATTTGGTGCCGCTTTCCGAGGATGACGAGAGGAGTTCGCAGCAGAGCGGCTGCATGTTTTTGTTTAGCGTCTCCCCCAAGGATTATGTGCAACTGATCGACGGAGAGCTGATGTTCCGCACGCTTTCGGGACTTCACGTCTGCCACATCGCGAATGCCGACGCGTTCATGGACGCAAGGGAATCCGCAGTTTGCGATGGGATCAGCCTGAAGCTTCGGCGCACAGGACGCATCACGCACAATCCCGCCAGCGACAGCAGCACCGGGCCGGCGCAGCTATTGATCGGCCAAGGTGGGGTTTCGCGCACCCTGCGCGGCACCTGGGGCGTTGCGTGTTGAGGATGATGGCCCGAAGCGGCAAATAAGTCTTGAAGCGGCAACACCGGCGCCGCGTTCATCTATGCACCCCCCACAAGCGGACGTGGCTGAAAGCCTGCGGCCTCATCGCGCTTGCGGCGCGCGTCGGCCAGCGACCTGGGGAGAGGGACCGAAGGAAAGCTGCTTCGGCTTGCCGGAGAACCTATAGGCCAGGCGCCAGATACGGCTGCCGTTCGGACTGACCAGCACATGCAAGCCGCCGCCGTCGAATAATTTGTAAGGCTTGTCCTTCGGCTTGGCATTGCGAAGCGCGAGGCCGGTCAGCTGGAGGGGTGGCATCTCTTTTGCCGGCACGCGCGGATGCCTCCGAACATGCCTGCAAATTGATGAGATGCAACGACACGGCAACAGACGCCACGGAATGGGATTAAGTCATTGATTTAAAATGATTTTGAAGCCTTATGCGACGCCCTGAAGCGTAAGTTTGGCCTCCCGGAAGGGATTCGAACCCCTGACCCCAGGTTTAGGAAACCTGTGCTCTATCCTGCTGAGCTACCGGGAGCCCATGGCTGTTCTAACGCAAGGGCTGGCGCGTTGGAAGACGGGGGATGCGGGGTCCACATCCCAGCGCGGCCTCGCGCGCGGCCGGGCGGGGACGCGGGCAAAAAAGCGGCGGCGCGAACAAGGCCCGCGCCGCCGTCTTTACGGATGCCGTCCGCGCCGCTCAGATCCGCGCCCGCGGAAAGACCACGCTTAGATCCGCGCCCGCGGATCACGGCGGGCGAGGCGCGCGAGCAGATAATCGATCTCGGCGCGCGCCGCATCCGTCAGGGCCGCGCCTGGCTTGCGCTGGGCGTCGGAGGCGATGAAGCCGCGCTTCATCAGCACGTATTTGCGGGTTGCGAGGCCCACGCCCTGCTGCTGCTCGTAACGCACCAGCGGCAGATGGGCGTCGAATAGATCGTGCGCCTCATCCCGCTTGCCTTCCTTCTGCAGGCGCACGACATCGCCCAACATTTCCGGAAAGGCATAGCCGGTCATCGCACCGTCGGCGCCGCGCTCCATCTCGAAGTCGAGGAACAGCGCGCCATTGCCGGTGAGGATGGAGATCGGCCGCAGCGAGCCCTCCGCCTGGAACTTGCGCAGGGTCGAGATCTTCTCCAGGCCCGGCCAGTCCTCGTGCTTCAGCATCACGCAGGAGGGGTTCTCCTCGACGATCTGGCGGATCACCTTGGGGGTCATCTGCACCGTGAGGGTGAGCGGGTAGTCCTGGATCACGAACGGCACGTCGGCACCGATGGCTTCCACCGCCTGGCGGTAATAGCCGGTGATCTGGTCGTCGGTGCGCAGCGCGGGCGGCGGGGCAATCATCACGCCGGCCGCGCCCTTCTCCATCACCTGGCGCGCCAGGGAGCGCATGGCGGCAAAGCCCGGCGCGGAAACGCCGACGATCACCGGCAGCTTGCCGAAGCCGTCGATGAAGCGGGAGGTGATCGCGAGCGATTCCTCAGGCTCCAGCTTGGGCGCTTCGCCCATGATGCCGAGCACCGTGACGCCGGTCGCGCCGGCGGCGAGATAGCGCTCGATCAAGGTGTTGACCGACGCCTCGTCGATGCGGCCGTCAGCGTGGAAGGGGGTGGGTGCGATGGGAAACAGCCCGGAGGCGGTCGCGTCGAGAAGCATGGCGGTCACTCAGATGGAGGCGATCAACCCGCCATCCACGCGGATGACGGAGCCGGTCAGGTAAGAGGCGGGGGCGGAGGCGAGGAAGGCGACCACGTTGCCGTATTCCTGCGGGTCGCCGTAGCGGCCCATGGGAATGGTGCCGGTGCTCTCGGTGGAGACCTGCTCGACGCTTTTGCCTTCGCGCTTGGCCTTCTGCTCGTCCAGGAACTTGATGCGGTCGGTGGCGATGCGGCCCGGCAGCACGATGTTGGCAGTGATGCCGTCGCGCGCCACTTCGCGGGCGAGCGTCTTCGACCAGCCCACCAGCGACAGGCGCAGCGCATTGGAGATGCCGAGGTTGGGAATCGGCGCCACCACGCCCGAGGAGGTGGAGGTGACGATGCGGCCCCAGTTCTTCGCCTTCATGCCGGGCAACACCCGGTCGGTGAGGGCGATGACGGACAGCACCATCTGCTGGAAGCTCTTGCTCCACAGTGCCGGGTCCTGGCCCGCGGCCGGGGTGGGCGGGGGGCCGCCGGTGTTGTTCACCAAAATGTCGACCGAGCCGAACTTGGCCTCGATGGCGGCAATCTGGCTTTCGATCAGGGAGAGATCGGCGAGATCCCAGGCCGGGAGCGCGAAGGCGGTGCCGCCGGCGTCCGTAATGCTCGCGGCGACGCGCGCGAGGGCGCCGGCATCGATGTCGCCGAGCGCAACTTTCGCCCCTTCCCGCGCCAGCGTCGCGGCGATGGCGCTGCCGAGACCGCCGCCGGCGCCTAGCACCAGGGCGGTTTTGTCCTTAAGTCCGAGATCCATGGAAAGTCCTCATGCGGCCCCGTGACAGGGCTGGGTTGTCAGAGGCCGTCAGAGACGGGGAACCGCTCAGGTCGATCGAACCCGAGCGGATCCCACCCTAGCCGGCGATGCCGAGGCGCGCAGGCTGTGCGCCCGCCGCCACGCGTTTGAGATAGTCCGCCTTGCTGGGATGCATATGTTCCACGCACAATTGCGCCAACGCCCAGGAATCGCGTCCGCGCAAAAGCTCGATCATGGCTTCGTGCTGGCGGCGCGAGACTTCGAGCCCCTCCCGGTCGGCGAGATTCTTGGCGCGCATCGGCAGCGTCAGGCCCATGTAATCCTGCAACGAACGCACCAGATACGGATTTCCGCAGGCGGAAAAAAGGGCGATGTGGAAGGCGTCGTTGGTCTCGTGGATGCCGCGCAGATCGCCCTGCTCGGCAAAGCGGACGTAATCGGCCTGGATCGCCGTGAGCTTCTCGATCAGCTCGGCGGAGGCGGGCAGCGCGATCATGAGGGCGGCCTGACGGGTGAGCATTTCGCGCACCTCGTAGATCTGCTGCACCTCCTGCGCCGAATAGGAGCACACCGTCGCGCCGACGTTCTTCTCCCGCCGGACGATCCCGGTGCGCTCCAGATGCACCAGCGCCTGGCGCACGAAGTGCCGGCTCGCGCCGTAGCGCGCCATCAAGGTATCCTCGACCAGGCGCGAGCCCGGCCCGAAACGGCCGAAGATGATGTCCTCTTCGATGTGGCGGACGATTTCCGCCTGGCTGGCATCGCGCCCGGTGGGGAGCGGGCCTTCCGGTATCGAGCCTTCCATCATCCCCGCGCCCTCCCGTCCCAGCCGGATAGCCGGTAGCAATCCTCCACAAGGCGCAGGGTTTCAAGATTATCTTCCGGCGCGGTCTCGAACGGCGCCCCGGTTTCCAGTCCCGCAACGAAATGGGCGATGGTGCCGCTGTAGGAGCCTTGGTAGGCGACGGGCAGATCGTAGGCGCACACTTCGCCGTGCGCGCCGAAGCAGGAGAGCGTGTTGCCTTCCAGGCGGAGGGTGCCGGTCTCGCCCAGGATCTCCATCCAATCCGGCTGCGCCGGCGGCGCGCCGTGCACGGCGAAGCTCGCGAACACGCTGACGCCATTCCCCTCGGGTGTGGCAAGCTGGATCACGGCGCCGTCCTCTCCCGCCAGCACCGGGCAGGTGCGGGTCAGCGAAGCCGCCTCCACCTTCAGCGGACCGAGCAGCATGCGCAGCGTGTCGAGGTGGTGAATCAGCACTTCCGCGACCAGCATGCGCTTTTCATGGCGCATGAAGGGCTGGCGCACCAAGGCGGGATAATTGCCCTCGGCGTCGGCGATCGTTCCGCTGGTGGCGAGGATGAGGCGGGCGGCCTTCACCGTGCCGATGCGGCCCTCCCGCAGCCATCTGGCGGCATCGCGATAATAGGTCCGAAACCGCCAGTTCTCATGCACCATCAGGCGCACGGAGCCGGCGACATCGGCGACCAATTGCTCGGCTTCCGCGAGCGTCGGGGCGAGCGGCTTCTGGCACAGGATCGGCAGGCCGCGCGCGGCGACAAGGCGCACCAGTTCCGCATGCACCGCGCGCGGCGCGGCAATATCGACGGCGTCCAGCTCGGCTTCCTCCAGCATCGCCTCGGCGCTGGCGAAGATGGCGGGAATGTCGAACTGCGCGGCGCGTTCGGCGGCCCGTTCCGGCGAGGGATCGGCGATGGCCACCACGCGCGCCCGGCCGGCCAGTTCCCGCCAGCCCGCAAGATGATATTGCGTGACCCAGCCGGCGCCGATCAGGCCGATGCGAAGCTCCCGGCTCACTGCAAGCCTCGCGCGGCCAGGAGCGCGCCTTGCGCATTGCTTTCGCCGGGGACCGCCCGGCCGGTTTCGGCATCGAACAGATAGGCGGCGCTGGCGGCGAAGGCGAGATCGACCTCATCCCCCGGACGCATCATGACATTGCGCGGCAGGCGCGCAGTGCATTCCCCGAGCGGGGTTTCCAGCACGACCAGGGTTTCCGCGCCCAGCGGCTCGATGGCGAACGCCTTGCCGCGAATGCGGCCGCGCAGGCCCTCTCCTGCCGCAGCGGGGTCGAGATGCAGGTCTTCCGCGCGCACGCCAAAGGTAATCTTGCGGTCGGCATAGGGGGCCAGCGCCGCGGCGCTCCAGCGGGTCAGCGGCGCGTGGAATGCCCCCTCGTCAAGCAGGAAGCCCTCGCCCTCACGCCGCAGTGGCGCGGTGAAGAGGTTCATCGGCGGCGAGCCCAGGAAGCGGGCGACGAAAGTGTCGGCCGGTTCCCAATAGACCTCCAGCGGCGCGCCGATCTGCGCCACCTTCCCGCCGTTCATCACGCAGATGCGCGTGCCCATGGTCATGGCTTCCACCTGATCGTGGGTCACGTAGATCATGGTGGAGCCGAGGCGGTGATGCTGCTTGATCAATTCGTTGCGGGTGTTGACCCGCAGCGCGGCGTCGAGGTTGGACAAGGGCTCGTCGAACAGGAACACCATGGGCTCGCGCACCATGGCGCGGCCGAGCGCGACGCGCTGGCGCTGACCACCGGAGAGCGCGCTCGGCTTGCGCTCCAGCAGCGCGCCGAGGCCGAGGATATCGGCGGCCTCCTTCACCCGCCGCGCAATTTCGGCGGAATTCACCTTGCGCCGGCGCAGGCCGAACGCGAGGTTCTCGCCCACGCTCATGTGTGGATAGAGGGCATAGGATTGGAACACCATGGCGATGTCGCGATCTTTCGCGGCAACGTTGTTCACCACCCGCCCGTCGATGGACAAGGTGCCCTCGCTGATGGCCTCAAGGCCGGCGACCATGCGCAGGGTGGTGGACTTGCCGCAGCCCGACGGCCCGAGCAGCACCATGAACTCCCCGTCGCGAATGTGCAGGTCCACATGGTCCACGGCATACTGGCTGGTGCCGTAGCGCTTGCAGAGCTTGTCGAGAATGACGACCGACATTGCGCTTTACCCTTACTTGACCGCGCCGGCAGTCATGCCGCGGATGAGTTTTTCCGAGAAGAAGATGTAGGCGATGATCACCGGCACCACCGAGATCATGACGCCCGCCGCGATCATGCCGATGTCCTGGAAATGATCGCCCATGAAGGCGCGGATGCCGATCGGCAGCGTGCGCTTGTCGGGATCGGTGATGAGCACCACCGCGAACAGGAACTCGTTCCAGAGCTGGATGAAGTTCAGGATCAGCGTGGTGGCGATCGCCGGCATGCCGATGGGCAGCACGATACGGCGAAAGATCTCGATATCGCCGTATCCGTCCATCTTCGCCGCATCGAACAGGTCCTGCGGGATGCGGGCGAAGAAGCCCTCCAGCAGATAGACCGTCAGGGGAAGTTGAAGCGAGATATAGACCAGGCTCAACCCGAGCAGGCTGTTGTAGAGATTATAGTCCACCAGGATCTGGTACAGCGAGATCAAGGTGATCTGCGGGGGGAAGATGATGGACGAGAACAGCACCGCATAGATCAGCCGGTTGCCACGGAACCGGTAGCGCGCCAGCGCATGGGCCGCCGCCGCACCCACCAGGGTGACGACCGCGACCGCGCCCACCACCACCAGGGTGGAGTTCCAGAAATAGGTGGCGAAATTGGAATCCACCCAGGCGATGCGGAACTGCTCCCAATGGAACGGGCTCGGCCAGGCGTAATGGTCGAGGCTGATCTCGCCTGTCGTGCGCACCGACATGGTGGCGAGCCACAGGAACGGGCCGAGCGTGTAGATGGTATAGGCGCCGATGACCAACGCCAGCCCACCCCGCGCGAACAGGCGCGGCAAGGGGGTGGCGCCGGCGTCGCGGGCGCCGAGCATGGAAAAGAGGGCCATGGTCAGTATTCCAGCCTGTCCTTGGAGGCGAGCACCCGGTTCAGAATGACCACGGCGGCGCACACCACGCCGAACCACACCGCCGCGATGGCGGAGGGATAGCCGAGATCGAACGTGTTCCAGTTGAACGCCCGCTTGTAGACATAGGTCGAGACGGTCTCGGTGGCCCAGAGCGGGCCGCCGCCGGTCATGATCCAGACCAAATCGAAGATCTTCATCTTGCCGATGAAGGCGAGGATGTAGAGGTTCAGCAACGTCGGCCGCAACATGGGCACGATGACGTGCCGCAACTTGGCGCCCCAGCCGCAATTGTCGAGGTCCGCCGCCTCCAGCACTTCGCGCGGCAGCGAGTGGATGGCGGCAAGGCAGACCACCATGTTGAACCCGGCCCATTTCCAGGCGTGGGTCACGATCAGCGCGCCGAGCGCGAGATTGGGGTCGCCGAGCCAGGATTGCGCCAGCGCGCCCAGGCCCACCGCGCGGAGCAGCTCGTTGAGGATGCCCCAGTCATAATTGTAGATCCACATCCACAGGATCGCGACGACCACATAGGACAGGAGCACCGGCGTGAACCATGCGACCCGCAGAAAACGGGCGAACGGCACGCCGGCGTAGAGGGCCAGCGCCAGCAGCAGGCCGGTGGAAACGTCGAGGATCGGCGCGATGAAGGACCACACGAAGGTGTTGCGCACGGCGACCCAGAAGGTCTCGTCCGACATCAGCGCGCGGTAATTGTCGAGGCCGACGAAGGTCGCGTCGAGCCCTTCGATGGTGAAGAAGCTGTCATAGATGGTGCGGAAGGCCGGATAGGCCGTCAGCCCCACGTAAATCGCCAGCGCGGGCACCAGGAAGATCACGAGCACGGGCCATGAGGTCCGGCGTGGGTCCGCCACCGAGCCGGGCGACTTGACGTCGTCCGACCGGGCCAGTGTGGAAGTCATCGTCACGTCCTCAGACATGCACCCTCACCCTTTGAAGCAGGCGGCGTTCATCTTGTCGGCGGCGTCCTGCACGCTGATGAGGCCGGCCGGGAAGGCGTTGTTCATCACCTGCGTATAGGTATCGGCACACTTGGCGCGGTAGTGGAACAGCGGCGTGCCGAAGAAATACTTCACGCCCTTGTTGCGCGCGTTCAGCTCGGCGAAATAGTCCGCATGCGCGCTCTTGATCTTGCTGGGATCGGAGGCAAGGCCGGTCTGGAGCGAAACCTGCTCCATCCACTTGGTGCCGTTGTCGCGGGTGGCCATGGACTTCAGCAAGGCGCCGGCGCAGTCCTTGTTCTTACCCTTGGAATACATCACAAAGCTGCCGGCGACGGCGAGCGTCTTGCACTCGGGGCACTTGCCGCCATCCATGGCGGGGAACTGCATGATGCCGAGCGGGAAGTTGGCCGGCATGCCGCCGCTTTCCGGCGCGGCGAAGGCGCGGCCCGTGAACCAGCTCGGATCGGGGAAGGTGAGCGAGCCCGGGGTATTGTAGAAATAGAAGTGGGATTCGCCGAGCTTCAGCGTGGAGAAGCTCTTGGGATAGGCGCCGGCATCCACCAGCCCCTTGACCCAGTCCATCACTTCGATGACGCGCGGATCCTTGTAGGAGAGCGTGCCGTCCAGCAGCTTGCCGTAATCGTCGGGGCCGAGCTTGCGCAGCAGCGCTTCATAGAGCACGAGGCCGCCGGGGAACGGACGATCGCCGACGCCCTGCGAGATCGGCGTGATGCCGGCGGCGACGCCCTTCTTCACCAGGTCCGTGAACTGGGCCTGGGAGAGCTGGAAATTGGCCGGCACGTCGACGCCGACCTTCTTCACCAGATCCTTGTTGTAATAAAGCTCGACCGTATAGGCCTCGACCGGCAGGCCGTAGACCTTGCCCTTGGAGGTCCAGGCGGGCTTCGCCCAGTCTTCGTGACCGGCAAGGTCGATATAGCCGTCGAGCGGCTCCAGGAACCCGCCCGCGAGGAACTCCGGCTGGTCCGGCTCGAGATAGAAGATGTCGGGCGCCTGCCCGGTGCGCACGGCCGACTTGGCCTGCGTGTAGATATCGGCCTTGGGAATGAAGCTCAGCTTCACCGAGCACTTCGGATTTGCCTCTTCGAATTCCTTGACCCGGGCGGTGACCCAGTCCTTTTTCGCCGGCTCGTCGGGCCAGTTGCTCCACATGTTGATCTGCGTGGGCTGCGCCAGGGCAGGCCCCACACATCCTAGCGCCAAAGTCGCTCCCGCGATCGCGCACCCGAATTGACCCCATCTCATCGGCATGTCCTCCCTAGGTTTGTTTTGCCCGGAAGGTGGACTGCGTGCCGCAAGATTGTCAATAATGATTCCTAATTTCGGGGACAAATATGCGAAGCCCGCCATAGTCCTCTAAAATTATTGACAATGTTGAGGCCACCGATAGGGTGCCCGCTGGGTCGGCGCGACAGATCGGCCAATGGGAGACGAGGCATGGCCAAGGGGCTGCGCAAAGGATTGACGAGCTATGGGGACGAAGGATTTGCGCTGTTCCTGCGCAAGGCCTTCATCAAGGCGATGGGCTATTCGGACGATGCCCTCGATCGTCCGATCATCGGCATCACCAATACCTATAGCGACTACAATCCCTGCCACGGCAACGTGCCGGCATTGGTGGAAGCGGTTAAACGCGGCGTCATGCTTGCGGGCGGCATGCCCATGGTGTTCCCGACCATCTCGATCCACGAAAGCTTCGCCCACCCCACCTCCATGTTCCTGCGCAATCTCATGGCCATGGACACGGAAGAGATGATCCGCGCCCAGCCCATGGACGCGGTCGTGGTGATCGGCGGCTGCGACAAGACCCTGCCGGCCCAGATCATGGCGGCGGTCAGCGTCGATCTGCCCACCGTGGTTATTCCGGTCGGCCCCATGGTGGTCGGCCATCACAAAGGCGAGGTGCTCGGCGCCTGCACCGATTGCCGCCGCCTGTGGAGCGCCCATCGCGCCGGCGAAATCGACGCTGTGGAGATCGAGACCGTCAATTCCCGTTTGGCGCCGTCCGTCGGCACCTGCATGGTGATGGGCACGGCCTCCACCATGGCCTGCATCACCGAGGCCATGGGCCTTTCCCTCCCCATGAGCGCGACCATTCCCGCCCCCCATGCCGAGCGCATTCGGCTCGCCGAGGAAAGCGGGCGCGTGGCGGCGCAGATGGCGGTGGCGGACGGCCCGCGGCCGAGCGAACTGCTCACCCCCACCGCCTTCCGCAACGCCGCCGTGGTGCTCCAGGCCATCGGCGGCTCCACCAACGGCATCATCCATCTCACCGCCATCGCCAATCGCACCAAATACGGGTTCGACCTCGACACGCTCGACGAGTTGGGCCGCACGGTGCCGGTGCTGGTGGATCTCAAGCCCTCCGGCGCCCATTACATGGAGCATTTCCACCATGCCGGAGGCCTGCCCAAGCTCTTGAAGCAATTGGGTGATCTGATCGATCTCGACGCCCCCACCCTCACCGGCGGGACGCTTGGCGACGTGGTCGCCCGCGCCGAGGAGGTTCCGGGGCAGGATGTGATTCGCTCGCGCGACAATCCCATCAAGGCCGAAGGGTCCATGGCGGTGCTCTATGGCAATCTCGCCCCGCGCGGCGCCATCATCAAGCAGGCGGCCGCGACGGCGGGGCTGCTGCAGCACACCGGCCGGGCCGTGGTGTTCGAATCGGTGGAGGACATGGCCGCGCGCGTGGACGATCCCAATCTGGACGTGACGCCGCAGGATGTGCTGGTGCTGCGCAACACCGGCCCGAAGGGCGCGCCGGGCATGCCGGAGGCTGGCTATCTGCCGATCCCGAAGAAGCTCGCCCGCCAGGGCGTGAAGGACATGGTGCGCATTTCCGACGCGCGCATGAGTGGCACCGCCTTCGGCACCATCGTGCTGCACATGACGCCCGAATCCGCCGCCGGCGGTCCCCTCGGCCTGGTGAAGACCGGCGACAGCATCCGCCTGGACGTGGAAGGCCGGCGCATCGACCTTCTGGTGGACGAGGCCGAGCTGGACGCCCGGCGCGCCGCCCTCGCGCTGCTGCCGGCCCCTCTCCTGCCCGAACGCGGCTATGCGCGCCTGTTCGCGGATCGGGTGTTGCAAGCCGACGAAGGCTGCGACTTCGACTTCCTGCGCCGGACCGGCGTTGGATGAGCACCGACGAAGCGGAAGGGGCAGGCGCGGCGCAGGCGCCGCTCTGCCTGCCGCCCCGCGCCCCCGATCGCACGCCCGCCTTCGCGCTGCCTGAGGGCACCTGCGACTGCCACATGCACGTGTTCGGACCGCGGGCGGATTATCCCCTCTCGGCGGTTCGCAACTACACGCCGCAGCTCTGCACGCTCGACGATTATCTCAAGGTGATGGCCCATGCGGGCATCGCGCGGGCGGTGCTGATCCAGCCCAGCGTCTACGGCACCGACAACCGCGCCCAGCTCGACGCCCTGGCGCGGGCACCCGACCGGTTCCGCGCCGTGGTGGTGGTGGAGCCGCACACTGACGATGCCGCGCTTGCCGCGCTCCATGCCAAAGGGGTGCGCGGCATCCGCGTCAATGCCCGCAATCCCGGCGGCCTGAAGCTGGAGGACGTGCCGCAATTGGCCGCCCGCATCGCCCCGCTCGGCTGGCACATCCAGCTCCAGACCTCCCTGGAGCGCCTCGCCGAACTCGACGATCTGTTTCGCATGGTGCCCGTGCCGCTGGTGGTGGACCATTTCGGCCTGCCCGATCCCCGGCTCGGCACCGCGAGCAAACCCTTCGTCCATCTGCTGCGGCTCTTGGAGAGCGGCCGGCTGTGGCTAAAACTCTCCGCGCCCTATCGCGCCAGCCGGATCGGCGCGCCCTACGACGATCTGCTGCCCCTGGTGGAGGCCCTGGTGGCCGCCCGACCGGACCGGCTGCTCTGGGCGAGCGACTGGCCCCATTCCGAGCTGTGGGATGCCATGCCCGACACCGCCGATCTGGTCGATCTCGTCGCCCGCTGGCTGCCGACGGACGATCTGCGGCGGCAGGTTCTGGTGGACACGCCCGCCCGCCTCTATTTTGCGTGACCGCGCCCGCGTCGAAACGCCCGGCGTTTGGATACCGCGAACACGGATGCAGAAGTTCTCGCGGAATTTGCTTTTTCGCGCGGCGAAGAGCGTGAACAACAGACAATTATCCGCTGTTCTTCTTCGCTAAATCATTGTTTCACGTGAAACATTTTCTCGCAAACAGCGCCGCTGCACGGGTCTTGGCGAATTCTAATCCACGTCCTTGCCGTTCCAGCGCTTGGTCGCGGGCGATTGAATGCCGAACAGGTCGAGCGCCCGCGAGACGGTCTGGGTGACGATGTCATCCACCGAGGTCGGCCGGTGATAGAAGGCCGGGACAGGGGGCATGATGATGGCGCCGTTGCGCGTCGCCTGGGCCATCAGCTCGATATGTCCGGCGTGAAGCGGCGTTTCCCGCAGCAGCAGCACCACGCGCCGCCGCTCCTTCAGGCACACGTCCGCCGCCCGCACCACCAATTCCTCATTGAAGCAATTGGCGATGCCGCTGAGCGTCTTGATGGAGCACGGCGCCACCAGCATCCCGTCGGTGACGAACGACCCCGACGAGAGGTTCGCGCCGATGTCCTTGGGATTATGGACATAATTCGCCAGTTCCTTGACCGCGTCCGGCGTCATGTCGGTTTCCGCGAGGACCGTGCGCACACCGGAGGATGTCAGGATCAGATGGGTCTCCACATCCGCCATCTGCTGGAGCAATTGAAGCGCGCGGATGCCGTAGATCGCACCCGAGGCGCCGGTGAGGGCGATGATCAAACGGCGCATCAATGGCTCTCGTCTTTAGGATGGAACGATGCCGGCAGGACGGCGATGGCATTGGCGATGGCTGCGACGTCGGCGCGTTCCTGATCGTCCGCGGTCCGCCCGGCGGCCTGCGCCACCACCTCCAGCATCGCCGCTTCGGCAAGGTGAAGCGGCGCTGCCGGCGAGACGAGAAGGGCAAGTCCCCGGCCGTAACCATCGAGCTCATCCAGCTCGACGATTTCCGCTTCGATTTCAATGGCCTGGACCTTGGAGCGCAGCATCGCCGAGCGCTCACCGGGCGCGGGGGGCGGGCCGGTCTTCAGCCTCCGCCGCACCGCGCGCAGGGGAAGCACGACCTCCCGGTGCCAGGCCGCGACGTGGGCCTCGGCAGCCATCGCCGTATCCGACGACAGCTCGCGCCGACGGCAGCCGCCGAACCAGGCCGCGAACAGCAGGAGGTTCACGTTGAGGCCGGCCTTCTCCTGCAGCCGCAGGCATGCGGCCGAGACGCCCTCGCGGCCATACAGGTCCAGCGCGAAGGTCTTGAGCGAGGTGTCCTCCATCACTCACCCGCCACCCGGCGTCGACGTCGGCACGTCGCGCACCGACCAGGATGTGAACCGACGCTCCCAGAGATCGAACAACGCGTACATGCCGATCCCCATTCCCCCCACGACCACCAGGGCGGCGAACACCAGCGGCATGTTGAAATTGGAGCTTGCCACCAGCATCACATTGCCGATTCCGGTATTTCCGCCAATGATTTCGGCAATCACCGAGCCGACGAATGACAGGGTGATGGCGATCTTGAGGGAGGCAAAGAAATACGGCAGGGAGCGGGGAAAGCCGATCTTCAGAATCATGTCCCGCCGCGAGCCGCCCAGCGAGCGCATCAGTTCGGTCAGTTCCGGCTCGATGGTCGCGAAGGCGAGCGCCACATTGGCCACCACCGGGAAGAACGACAGCATGAAGGCGGTGATCACGGCCGGAATGAAGCCGAGGCCGAACCACACCACCAGGATCGGCACCAGCGCCGCCTTGGGCACGCTGTTGAAGGCGACGATCACGGGATAGACGGCGCAATAGGCAAGACGCGAAGAGCCGACGATGATCCCGAGGCCGAGCCCGAATACCACAGCGATCGCAAACCCCACCACGGTGGTCGTCAGCGTGGCGAGTCCATTCGTCATCAGCGGATAGCGATATTGGTAGAGCGCCCGGAGCGTCTCCCCGGGGGGTCGGAAGGATATAGGCCTTCACGTCGAACACGACGATGACCAGCCACCACAGCAGCACCAGGACCAGCGTCGTGATCCAGGGGGCGATCCGTTCAAGGGCCTTGGAACTCATGGGGTTTTCCCCTCGCTGATGGCTTGGCGCAGTTCGTGGACCACATCCACGAACGCCGGTTCGAAGGTGGTCTCCAGGGTGCGCGGGCGACCGAGATCCACACTCCGGTTCCGGATCATGCGGCCCGGCCGGGACGACATGACGTGCACGGTCTGGGCAAGGTAAACCGCCTCGCGCAGCTCATGGGTCACCAATATGATGGTGCACTTGCGGAACAGCCAAAGGTCCTGCAGCACCGACCACAAATCTTCCCGCGTAAACGTATCCAGTGCAGCGAAGGGTTCGTCGAGCAGAAGGATGGAGGGCTCGTGAATCAAAGCGCGGCACAATTGCGCGCGTTGCTGCATGCCGCCGGAAAGCTGCCACGGCATGCGGTCGGCAAAGCCGGTGAGGCCGACTTTTTCCAACAGGGCGTCGACCTTGGCGCGGTTTTTCTCCCGGTCCTGCCGCAAGGTGCGCCGGTGCGGCTCGACAATTTCGAGCGGCAGCATGATGTTCTCGCGGATCGTCCGCCACGGCAGCAGGGTGGCGTTCTGGAACGCCATGCCCACTGTCTTGAGGGGCTGCGTCACCTCCTGGCCGGCGACCCGCACCTGTCCCGCGCTCGGCTTCACAAGCCCGGCTATCAGCTTGAGAAGAGTTGACTTTCCACACCCGCTCGGCCCCACGAGGGCGACGAATTCGCCGAGCTCGATATCGAAGTTGGCACCCGAGACCGCCAAGGTCCCGGTGGCCGAAGACCCGTATCTGAGATCGACGTTTCTGATTTCGATGAAGCTCATCCGACTTGGACCCTCGACCCGTGAGCCTGATACGACAATTATGCTATAGCTTCAGACCTGCCTCTTCGAGGATGGCCCGTGCGCGTGCGCGGTCCGCCTCGGAAATAACGAGCCGCTCGGCAAAATCGCGGCCGGATGGCCGGGTTGCGTCGATGCCCATCTTGGTGAGGGTGAAATTTTCGGGATCGGAGCTCGGATCCAGGATCGCACCCTTGGCGCCGGGAATGAAGAAAATGTCCTTCTCCGCCCGCACCCGCGTCGCAATGGCCCAGAAAACATCATTGATATCGAAGATATCGACGTCGTCGTCCACGACGATGACGTATTTCGTATAGAGTTCCGTCCCCAGCGTCGCCATGACTGCCATCTGCGGCTCGCCTTCGGCCGTCTTCTTCATGGAAATGATGGCGACGAAGGCGCCGCAGGTGGAGTGGGGAACGTGCACCGCCTTTACATTCGGCAGGTTTCTCTTGAGTGCATTGAGGATTTCCCCCTCCCGCGTCACGCAGGAGATGAGGATGTGATCCTTCGCCATCCCGGACGTGATGCTGTGGAACATCGCGTCCCGCCGCATACGGATGCGCTTTGCAACAAAGACGTTCTGCGTAGATCGATAGGATGCATAACCGGTGAATTCGCCAAATGGACCCTCCGGCTCATGCACATCGGCGAGTATTTCACCCTCAATGATCATCTCGGCTCCCGCGGGAACCTCGAGATCACCCACGCCGCAACGTGCGAGTCGATAGGGTTCGCCGAAAAGGCCGCCGATAATCTCGAACTTGCGCACATGCGGGGGGTACGCATAGGTCATCGACCCCATATAATGCAGCGGATGAATGCCGATCGTGATAGCGACCGGCAGATTCTGACCCATTTCCTCGGCGCGGCGATGAAATTCATACATGCGGCGGCGCGAATGCAGGGAGACGCCGAGCCTGTTCTTGCCACGCAGCATCAGGCGGTGAAACCCGGTGGTGTCGACGCCGGTCTTCGGATCGCGCGCCGTAAGCTGGCCCGCGGTGATATAAGGTGCCGCATCTACCGAAAATTGCAGGGGAATCGGAAGCTTGGTGAGGTCGATGTCATCGCCCTCAATGACCACCTCGCTCCAGGGCGCCGTGTCGACGATCTCGCACGGCATGTAGTTCTGGCACCGCTCGCGAAACGCGAGCGGAAGTTCTGCTTCAGAAACATTCAGGCAGGCAGCCAGCAACTTTCGATTTGCCGCAGTATTTGTAACGCAGGGCATACCCCTGCCGCCCAGATCCTCAAACACCACCACCGGGCTCCGGCCGGCCCGCTCCAGCTCGAACACGACCGCAGTGGATTCCAGGTCGATATCGACACGCCCTTGAATACGCAGCATTTCCTCGGGAAACCGATGCTCCACCATATTCAGGAAGCCGCGAAGGCCCTGGCTGTCCAAAATATCCAAGTTCTGCACGGAACTACCCTTTCGTGGCCGAATTCTTTGTTTTTCTCGTCGCCTCATGCGCGAATTCCGAGGAATTCCGCAGATGTTTTCTGCTTTTCCACGCGTCGATCCGGCGAACACCGAATTCGACGAACTTCGGCGGAACTCGACGCCGTTTCCGCGATCCGCCGCCCCTCATTATCAGCATACTGACTATCAGGAGCCGCGCTCTCACACCGCCCCTCATCGTCGCCATTTCATCAGTGTGCTGACGGACTGCTCGGGCGTCAACGCCAATTTCTGAGCGGCGGCTGCCTAGAAAGTGCGCAGCAGCGCGCGCCCTTCGCCATTATTGGCTTCGACCAGGAGCAGCAGCTGCCGAATGAATTGCGCCCGTTCCTCCACCGGCAGCGGCGCGATCAGGCGACTATGCGCATTCTCCAATGCCGCCTGCATCTCGCCCACCATCACCTCGCCCTGCTCGGTAAGGAAGGCACGGCGGATGCGGCGGTCGTCCTCGGTCGCCTCGCGCTTGATCAGGCCGCGCTTCTCCAGGCGCGCCAGCACATTGGAGGTCGTGGTGCGATCGACACCGATCTCGGCGGCGAGCGTGGCCTGGTCCACGCCCGGCTGCAGGAGCAGAACCTGCATCACGCTCGACTGCACTGGCGTGGTGCCGAACCGCTCACACTCCTGCAGATAGAGCGCGACGTAGATCTGATGCAGGCGCCGGATCAGGAAGCCGGGCCGCTTGAAAAGTCCTTCGGCCTTGCGCCTTGCACGTTCCGACACGCCCCACACCCTTTTTTGCTGCGCATGCCAATGCATGCGACGAATCCGCATGTTCACTCAACGCCGCAGAGGGAACCACCTTCCCTTGCTAAAATCCAGCGCCCGCCCTCGCGGCGGCCAGGACACGGAAGGAAAGAAAGGGTGAACGGCATGCGCCCTGCGCGTGCTTGGAGCAACCGGTCGCCACAGGTACACTTGGCCTCAGGGCTCGAATGGTGCGGGCACTTCGAGGAGGACGGTTCTGAGGCATCGGGTGCGGCGCGCAGTCCTGCCGGTCATGATGGCGCTGCTCAGCGGAGCGGCGGCCAATGCGGCTGGCTGCCCGAAGCTCAAGGCCGTTTCGCTGCCCGAGGTCGGCACTTCGCCCTCGCTCGGAAGACAATCACAGGCGATGCGATCCCAGGCCATCCAATCTGAGGCAGGCACCGCCGGCATCACCAACACGGACAGCCAGCCTGGCGACCGCGCGCCGGCCGGCCACCTACAGGTGGTGACGGGCATCGCCGACGGCGCGATCCTGCTGTCCGGCGGCGAACGCCTGGTGCCGCGCGGCGCGGTCATTCCCACTCGCCTCAATCCCGCGGCCGAGCTGACCGAACGGGCGGAGGCGGCGGCACGCGCGCTGCTCCTGGGCCGCACCCTCCGGTTCGCCCAAGGCGAGCGGGACCGGCATGGCCGTCACGTTGCCGATGCGTTCGTTCAGGGCGAATCCGAGACCCTGCCTCTTTCTCTGCTGCTGCTTCAGGCGGGCGCAGCCTATGCCGACCCCGCCGCGGTGCCGGCCTGTACCGAAGAGCTGCGGGCGGCGGAATTGCGGGCGCGGCAAAGCCGCGCCGGCCTGTGGTCTTCCGCCTCCGCCGTCCTCAGCGCCGGCGATGCCTCGGCAGTCGCCGCGCGGATCGGTCTGTTCACGCTCGTCGAGGGCCGCGTCCGCGCGGCCAACCTTGTGCTCGGCCTGCTCTATCTCAATTTCGGCTCCCGATGGCGGGACGACGTAACGGTAACCCTTTCAGCCTCCCGCGCTGCGAGAATACCGTCTGGCGGCCTCGCTCCCGCCATTTTGGCCGGCACTTTTGTGCGCGTGCGCGGCGTGGTTAACGAGCAAGGCGGGCCGTTGCTCGCCCTGGCGTCGACGGCTGCGCTGGATTTCGGGGAGCAGAGGCAGTGAAGGGGGTTGGCGGGCTCCGGTCGAGGCAACAGGCAAGCCGGGTCTATCCCGGCGGGCGGGCCTTGCGCGCGATCCTGCTTGCGCTCGGTCTGTGCACGGCGTTGACCGCCTGTGCCGGGATCGATGTTGATCGGTTCGGCTCGCCGGTCGCGGAGGGCGCCGCGGGCACCCAATTGCCGGAAATGACCCCGGCCCAGAAGCGCGAGCACGAGCGCCTAGTGGCGAGCTATGGCGGCGCCTACGACGATCCCGAGCTGAAGGCGCTGATCCAGCAGGTGGTGGAGCGGCTTGTTGCGGCCTCCGAGCGGCCGGACCTGCGCTATCGCGTGACGGTGCTGAATTCCCCCGCCATCAATGCCTTCGCGCTGCCCGATGGTTCCCTCTATGTGACGCGCGGCCTCCTTGCGCTCGCCAATGACACGTCCGAACTGTCCTCCGTGCTCTCGCACGAAATGGCGCACGTCATCGCCCGCCACGCCTCCATCCGCGAGGACCAGACCAAGCAGGCAGTGCTGGTGAGCCGGGTGATCTCGGACGTGGTGAACGATCCCGATCTCGGCGCCCTCGCCATGGCGAAGAGCCGCATGTCGCTGGCCAGCTTCTCGCGCGGCCAGGAGCTGGAAGCCGACGCCATCGGCGTGGGTATCGCCGCCCGCGCCGGGTTCGATCCTTTCGGCGCCTCGCGCTTCCTCACCGACATGGGCAAGCAGGCCAGCCTGCGCAGCAGCGGCGGCGGGCTCGGCGGCATGGCCTCCGGCACCACGCCGGACATGGACTTCCTCTCGACCCACCCCGCGACGCCTGAACGTATCTCCATCGCCAATGCCAACGCCCGCCAATATGCCACCCCCAATGGCAGCGGAGCCTCGGGCGCCAGCCCGGGCGAACGCGACAAGGCCGCCTATCTCGGCGCCATCGACGGCATGGTCTATGGCGATGATCCGAAGGAAGGCTTTGTACGCGGTCGCAAATTCTTCCATCCCAAGCTCGGCTTCACCTTCGTTGCACCGGAGGGCTTCTCGCTGGAGAACACCTCCCAGGCCGTACTCGGCGCCACCGCCTCTGGCTCCGAGGCGCTGCGGCTCGACGCGGTGCGGGTGAACGGCGACCAGTCGCTGGGCCAATATCTCTCCTCGGGCTGGATCGAGGGAGTGGAGATCAATTCGGTGGAGACCCTGACGGTCAATGGCTTCATGGCGGCGACCGCGGTGGCGCGGGGCGAGCAATGGTCGTTCCGCATGTTTGCCATCCGCTTCGGCTCGGACGTATACCGCCTGATCTTCGCGGCGCGGAACCTCACCCCGGAGCTGGACAAGCAGTTCCGTGAGGCGGCCGATACCTTCCGCCGCGTCGCCAGCGACGAGGCCGAAGCGGTGAAGCCGCTGCGGATCCGCGTGGTGTCGGTCGGCCTCGGCGATACGGTGGACAAGATGGTGTCCCGCATGCAGGTGCCCGATCGGCCCATGGAGCGGTTCTTGATCCTCAACGGGCTCGATAAGGACGCCAAGCTACGCTATGGCGAGAAGGTCAAGATCGTCACAGAGTGAGCGCCACCGTCCGTGCGTCCGGGCCGAACCGGGCTCCGGTGCACCGCACCATGGGCGCCACGCGCCCCCGCCCCAGCACGCCCCCCCACAGAAGCCTTGCAAAATGGGCTTTTCTGCACTACGTAAGCCGCGTCCGAGACAGTGACCTTCATGCGAGGGCCGTTCGGGCGGGCCGGGGGCGCGGGATACGCTGCCCTCGAAATGTCGGAGGCAGCCCGCCTTGGCTTTCGCTCGGTGCCTGACCTTGCACACCTCAACCTGCTTCGTATCGAGCGGCCTTTGCGCCGGCCCATCGGCTTTACCGGTGGCGGTTCGGGTGTCTCCCGGACCATCCGCACGATACGGGCGTCCATATCAAAGACGCCGGCGCGAGACAGTTCGGAGACTAGATGTCGTTCGCAGAAACCACGCGTGAAGATTTTGCCTCGTTGCTCGACGAGAGCTTCGGCCGCGCCGATTTGCAGGAAGGCGCCGTCGTCAAGGGCATTGTGGTCGCCATCGAGAAGGATCTGGCGATCATCGATATCGGCCTGAAGACGGAAGGCCGCGTTGCCCTTCGTGAATTCGCCGGCCCCGGCCGGGATGTGCCCATCGCCGTGGGCGATGAGGTCGAGGTGTATCTCGAGCGGGTCGAGAACGCCATGGGCGAAGCCGTTCTCTCGCGCGACAAGGCGCGCCGCGAAGAGAGCTGGGTCAAGCTCGAGAAGGCCTTCACGGCCAATGAGAAGGTCACGGGCGTGATCTTCAACCAGGTCAAGGGCGGCTTCACCGTCGACCTCGACGGCGCCGTGGCCTTCCTGCCACGCTCGCAGGTCGACATCCGCCCGATCCGCGACGTCGGCCCGCTGATGCACAACCAGCAGCCGTTCCAGATCCTCAAGATGGATCGCCGCCGCGGCAATATCGTCGTCTCCCGCCGCACCGTGCTGGAAGAGACGAGAGCCGAGCAGCGCCACGAGCTGGTCCAGAACCTCGAAGAGGGTCAGGCCATCGACGGCGTGGTGAAGAACATCACCGATTACGGCGCGTTCGTTGACCTCGGCGGCATCGACGGTCTGCTGCACGTCACCGACATCGCCTGGCGCCGCGTGAACCACCCCACCGAAGTGCTGAACATCGGCCAGACGGTGAAGGTGAAGATCATCAAGATCAATCACGAGACCCACCGCATCTCGCTCGGCATGAAGCAGCTCCTCGGCGATCCGTGGGAGGGCATTGAGGCCAAGTATCCGGTGGACGCCCGCTTCAAGGGTCGCGTCACCAACATCACCGACTACGGCGCGTTCGTGGAACTGGAGCCGGGCATCGAAGGCCTGATCCACGTTTCCGAAATGTCGTGGACCAAGAAGAACGTCCACCCCGGCAAGATCGTCTCCACTTCGCAGGAAGTCGAAGTGCAGGTGCTCGAGGTGGATCCCGCCAAGCGCCGCATCTCGCTCGGCCTGAAGCAGACGCTTCAGAATCCGTGGGAAGCGTTCGGCGAGAAGTATGCCCCCGGCGCAGTGGTCGAAGGCGAAGTCAAGAACAAGACCGAGTTCGGCCTGTTCCTCGGCCTCGACGGCGATGTGGACGGCATGGTCCATCTCTCCGATCTCGACTGGAACCGTCCCGGCGAGCAGGTGATCGACGAATTCCGCAAGGGCGACGTGGTCAAGGCCATCGTGCTCGACGTGGACGTCGAGAAGGAGCGCATCTCGCTCGGCATCAAGCAGCTCGCGGGCGATCCGTTCGCCGAAGCCGGCGATGTCAAGAAGGGCGCCATCGTCACCTGCGAAGTCACCGACGTGAAGGACGGCGGCATCGAGGTGAAGCTCACGGGCACCGACCTCACCGCCTTCATCAAGCGCTCCGAACTGGCGCGCGAGCGCAACGACCAGCGCCCCGAGCGCTTCTCGGTCGGCGAGAAGATGGATGCCCGCGTCACCCTGTTCGACCGCAAGGCGCGCAAGGTGCAGGTCTCCGTCAAGGCGCTGGAGATCGCTGAGGAGAAGGAAGCCGTGGCAGCTTACGGGTCGCAGGACAGCGGCGCTTCGCTCGGCGACATCCTGGGCGCGGCCCTGCGCCAGCGCGCGGACGACTCCAAGGAATGATCGGTCGCCTTCGGGCTTCCGCTTCAAGATGAGAAAGGCCGGCCTCGCGCCGGCCTTTTTTATTGTCGCACGCGCCAGGCCCGGTGCGTGCGGCAGGTCTTCGCTGCACGCCGGTGATGCCTTGCCAATCGCGAGGCGGGGCCTATAAGTGTGCCCCGCGCGGGGGCGGCAGGAGAAGCGTGATGTCGCTGGACGTGGACCAGATCGTCGATCGTCGTAGATTGCGGCACAAGCTCACGTTCTGGCGCACCCTGGCGGTGCTTGCACTGGTCGCCGCCATCGGCGGCACCACCTATTATGCAGTCGGCCGCAGCGACCTTGAATCCTCTCCCCACGTGGCGCGCATCGTCATCGGCGGCATCATCCGCAATGACCGCGACCGGGTTGAACTGATCGAGCGTGTGGCGAAATCGCGTGCCTCGGCCGTCATCCTCTCCATCGACAGCCCCGGCGGCACGGTCACCGGCTCCGAGCAATTGTTCAACGCCCTGCGTCGCCTCGCCGAGAAGAAGCCGGTGGTGGCGGTGGTAGAGGGCATGGCCGCCTCGGGCGCCTATATCGCCGCCATGGGCGCCGACCATATCGTCGCCCGCCGCAATGCCCTGGTGGGCTCCATCGGCGTGATCTTCCAGTTTCCCAATGTCACCGAACTGCTGAAATCCGTGGGCGTGACGGTGGAAGACATCAAGTCCTCCCCCCTCAAGGCTGCCCCGAACGGCTATCAGCCCACCAGCCCCGAGGCGCGCGCGGCCATCAATTCCCTGGTGGTGGACAGCTACGACTGGTTCAAGGGCCTGGTGGCCAACCGCCGCGCCCTCTCGGACGCCAAGCTCGCGACCGTGACGGACGGGCGCGTCTTCACCGGCCATCAGGGGCTGGAGCTGCAACTCGTGGACGAGCTCGGCGACGAACGCACCGCGCGCGCCTGGCTGAAGCGCGAAAAGGGCGTGCCTGAAAGCCTGCGCACCCGCACCTGGTCCAGCAAGACCGCCGGCGATGAGTTCGGCTGGCTGCGGGGCAGCGCATCCTGGCTGCTGTCGTCGCTCGGACTGGAGCAGGCGGCGCAGCTTGTGTCGCACCTCGCCCAAGGCGCCCTGGAACGCACTCAACTTGACGGGTTATTGGCCCTCTGGCACCCTCAGGTCGGGTCGTGAAGCCGCAGGCTGGACCCGACAGTTCAACTGATCGTCCCCGCAACCAGGGGATGCGAAATGAAGCCCGCATGCCATCCCGGTTGAGCGCGGTTGTGGAACGGTCCTGAAGGAAACTGAGCGGCCATGATTAAGTCCGAGCTGGTCCAAAAGATCGCCGAGGCGAACCCGCATTTGTACCAGCGGGACGTGGAGAACATCGTCAACGCCATTCTGGAGCAGATCGTATCCGCTTTGGCCCGCGGCGACCGGGTGGAATTGCGCGGCTTCGGCGCCTTCTCCGTGAAGAAGCGCGACGCGCGCACCGGGCGCAACCCGCGCACCGGCAAGCAGGTGGACGTCGACGAGAAGATCGTCCCCTATTTCAAGACCGGCAAGGAGATGCGCGAGCGTCTCAATATCGAGGGATGACCTTGTTCGTGCGGCGCTTTCTTTCCCTTCTCATCGGCCTTCCCGTCTGCATCGCCGTGGTCGCCCTGGCGGTCGCCAATCGCAAGATGGTGACGGTCTCGCTGGACCCCTTCAATCCCGATTCGGCGACACTCGCGGTGACCCTGCCCTTGTTCGCGCTGATCTTCGCCACCCTGATCCTCGGCGTGGTCATCGGCGGCGGCGTGACCTGGTTGAGCCAGGGGCGTTTCCGCAGAGAAGCTCGGCGCGCCCGCAAGATCCTGCCGCCCGAGCCGCCGCGCGCGGCTTCCGGCGCTCCAGCCCTGCCCGCCCCCATCCGCAATGCCTGACGATCCAGGTCGGCCGGCCTTGTTGGTGCCCCCCGACCGGTGCCGAGGAGTGTCCTCAGGCGCCGCGCGAACTTGACCAAAGGCCATCGGTCAACCGCAGGGGCTTTTGATATCAGTGGCCGACGCCGCGCGGGATTTCCAGTCGGGCCCGTTCGGAATCCATCCGCTCGATCACCAGCTTCGCCACCAAGGTGAATAGCGCCACCGCCGCCAACACCGTCGCGGCGGCAAAGGCGGCGGCGACCTGGCTGTCCTGGTAGAGCAATTCGATCTGCAACGGCAAGGTGGAGGTCTGGCCCCGGATGTTGCCGGAGACGATGGACACCGCGCCGAATTCGCCCATCACCCGGGCATTGCACAGCGTCGCCCCATAAAGCAGCGCGAAGCGCACATTAGGCAGCGTGACGGTGCGCAAGATGCGCCAGCCCGAGGCGCCGAGCGTCACCGCGGCCTCTTCCTCCTCGCGCCCCTGCGCCATCATCAGCGGCACGATCTCCCGCGCCACGAAGGGGGCGGTCACGAACAGGCTGGCGAGGATGATCGCCGGTATGGCGAACATGATCTTGATGTCATGGGCCTGGAGATACGGCCCCAGCAGCCCCTGCGCGCCATAAACGAACAGATAGGCGACGCCTGCAACGATGGGTGAGATGGAGAACGGCAGTTCGATCACCGCCAGCAGCAGGCCGCGGCCAGGGAAGGAGAATTTCGCCACAGTCCAGGCCGCCGCGATGCCGAAGGCCACATTCACCGGCACGCACACCAGCGCGGCGAACAAGGTGAGGCCCATGGCGTGGAGCGTATCGGGGCGCGTGAGGCTATCGACATAGGTCGACCAGCCGCGCAGGAAGGCTTCCGAGAAGATGGTCGCGAGCGGCGCCAGCAGCACGAACAAAGTGACGCCCAGCACCAGCGCGATCAGGATCGCCCGGGTGAGCAGACCGTCGCCGACCCGGCGCCGCACGGGCGCCCCCTGCTCGCTCATGGCTCAATCCTCCCGGATGGCGCGGCGCTGGTGCCACGCCTGGATGAGATTGACGCTCACCAGCAGGAGGAAGGCGAGCCCCAGCATGGTCGCGGCAATGGCGGCAGCGGCGGGGTAGTCGTATTCCTCAATGCGGATGAAGGCGAGCAGCGCCACGATTTCGGTGCGGAACGGCTGGTTGCCGGCGATGAACACCACCGCCCCGAACTCGCCGAGCGAACGCGCGAAGGCGAGCGAGCAGCCGGCGAGGAAGGCCGGGAAGATCGCCGGCAGAATCACGGTGCAGAACACCCGCAGATCCGAGGCGCCAAGGGTGGTGGCAGCCTCCTCCACGTCGGCGGCGAGATCCTCCAGCACCGGTTGCACGGTCCGCACCACAAACGGCAGGCTGGTGAAGGCCATGGCGCAGGCGATGCCGGCCGGGGCATAGGCCACCTGGATGCCCCATTCCGCCAGCGGCGCGCCGAACCAGCCGTTCTTCGCGAACAGAGCGGTCAGGGCGAGGCCCGCCACGGCGGTAGGCAAAGCAAAGGGCACGTCCACCAGGGCGTCGAGCCAGCGCTTGCCGGGAAACTCATAGCGCACCAGCACCCAGGCGAGCGCAAGGCCGTATACCGCATTAAACGCGGTGGCAGCGGCGGCGGTGGTGAAGGTCACCTGGAACGAAGCCAGCGTGCGCGGCGAGGTGATGATGGCGATATAGCGCGCCAGCCCCACATCCCCCGCCTTCAACAGCAAAGCCGCGATGGGCAGGAGAACGATGAAGCCGAGATAGGTGAGCGTGATGCCGAGCGACAGACGGAAGCCCGGTATCACGCTGAACATGAAAAGTCCTTCTTAATCCTGGCCGGAGCACCGCGGTAAGCGCCGCTCCGAAGCTCGGGCGATCAGTAACCCGGCAGGTAGAAGCGGTCCGGCAAGGGATAGCGGCCGGGAACGATGCCCGATTGGCCAGCACCATAGGTCGGATAATTATATTCCGCCGGCAGGGCATAATCGAGATAGGACTTGGAACCCGGCTTCACCACGGTGCCGGCATCAAGCGGCGAGCGCTTGGTGATGACGATCTTGGTGCGGGCCTTGGACGATTTCGCCGTCGTCTGCTTGGCAGTGGTGGTCGTGCTCGAGGCGGTCTGGGCCTCGGCCATGCCGACGGACGCGAACGTCAACGCAACGGCGATGGTGAGAAGCGGCGCGAAACGCATAGGACCCTCCAGCACGGCACATGAGCCGTCACGATTCCGGTTACGGCACGATGGCATTGTAAGCAAGGAAACCCTCACGGTCGAGGTCGGTTCCTTTACTGAGGACGCGATCGCGTGACCCGCCGGCAACACCTCGCCGCGTCCCGCCCGTCGCGTTCGCCGCCCCCTCCATTGCGCTAAGCCCCGCGAGAGCTTAAATCACGGCCTTCCGGCATATGAGACCGGCAACATCAAGGGAAGATCATGGGTTACAAGGTCGCCGTCGCCGGCGCCACAGGCAATGTGGGCCGGGAGATCCTTTCGATCCTCGACGAGCGGGGCTTCCCCGCGGACGAGGTGGTTGCGCTCGCGTCGCGCCGGTCCATGGGGACCGAGGTCTCGTTCGGCGACAAAACCCTGAAAGTGAAGGATCTCGCCACGTATGACTTCTCCGATACCGACATCTGCCTGATGTCGGCCGGCGGAGCCGTGTCGAAGGAATTCTCACCCAAGATCGGCGCGGCGGGCTGTGTCGTCATCGACAATTCCTCGCAGTGGCGCACCGATCCCGACGTGCCCCTGATCGTGCCGGAAGTGAATGCCGACGCCATCGTCGGCTTCAAGAAGAAGAACATCATCGCCAATCCCAATTGCTCGACCGCGCAATTGGTGGTGGCGCTGAAGCCGCTGCACGATGCCGCGACGATCAAGCGTGTGGTGGTCTCCACCTACCAATCCGTCTCCGGCGCCGGCAAGGACGCCATGGACGAATTGTTCGCGCAGACCCGGGCGATCTTCGTCTCCGATCCGGTCGAGCCAAAGATTTTCCCCAAGCGCATCGCCTTCAACCTGATCCCCCAGATCGATACATTCATGGAGGACGGGTACACGAAGGAAGAATGGAAGATGGTGGTCGAGACCAAGAAGATCCTCGATCCCAAGATCAAGCTCACCGCTACCTGCGTGCGGGTGCCGGTGTTCATCTCCCATTCCGAATCGGTCAACGTGGAATTCGAGAAGCCGCTCTCCGCCGAGGAGGCGCGTAAGATCCTGCGCAATGCGCCGGGCATCCTGCTGCTCGATACCCGCGAGCCGGGCGGCTATGCCACTCCCCACGAGGCGGCGGGCGAAGACGCGACCTATATTTCGCGCCTGCGCGACGACCCGACCGTGGACAATGGCATCGCCTTCTGGTGCGTCTCCGACAATCTGCGCAAGGGCGCGGCGCTGAACGCGGTGCAGATCGCCGAAGTGCTCATCAACCGCAAGCTGATCACCTCGCGCCGCAAGGCCGCGTGAGGTTCTGCTTCTAGAACAAGTGACGTGCGAACGGCCCTCTTCGGAGGGCCGTTTTCGTTTAGGGGGCAGCCGTGTTCAAGCGCTCTTTCGGGCCTGGGGCGGCAGCATGGAGCCGGTCTCGCGCGCCCGCACATGCCAGGAGAGCGCTTCCTCAATCAGGTGCGGGGTATGCCCGCCGCGCGCCAGCGCCCGCTCGAAATAATCGGCGATCTGGTCGCGATAGAGCGGATGCACGCAATTGGCGATGACGAGGCGTGCCCGCTCGCGCGGCGCCAATTCGCGCAGGTCCGCAAGGCCGATGTCGGTCACCACCACGTCCACGTCGTGCTCGGTGTGGTCCACGTGGGACACGAACGGCACGATGGAGGAGATGGCGCCCTCCTTGGCGATGGCTTTGGTGACGAACACCGACAAATGGGCATTGCGGGCGAAATCGCCCGAGCCGCCGATGCCATTCATCATCATCGTGCCGCCCACATGGGTGGAATTGATGTTGCCGTAGATGTCGAACTCCAGCGCCGTGTTGATGGCAATGATGCCGAGGCGGCGGATGATCTCGGGATGGTTGGAGATTTCCTGCGGCCGCAGGATCAGGCGCGGCTTGTAGCGGCCGATCTGCGGGATCACCGCGTCATATTTCGTCTTGGACAGGGTGATGGAGGAGCCGGAGGCGAAGTTCAGCTTACCGGCATCGAACAGATCGAAGGTGGAATCCTGCAGTACCTCCGAATACATGGTCAAATCGTGGAACGGGCTCTCGATGAAGCCATGCATCACCGCATTGGCGATGGTGCCGATGCCCGCCTGCAAGGGCTGGAGACGATTGGTCAGCCTCCCGCGCGCCACCTCGTGCTTCAGGAAGTCCATCAGATGGCCGGCGATGGCGGCGGTCTCCGGGTCCGGCGGCAGGACGGTGGAGGCGGAATCCAGCTTCTTCGTCACCACGATGGCGACGATCTTTTCCGGCGGGATGGCGATGAAGGGCAGGCCCACCCGGCTCTCC
This sequence comes from Roseixanthobacter psychrophilus, assembly GCF_043195195.1. Lineage (NCBI taxonomy): Bacteria > Pseudomonadati > Pseudomonadota > Alphaproteobacteria > Hyphomicrobiales > Xanthobacteraceae > Roseixanthobacter > Roseixanthobacter psychrophilus. The sequence goes on along the minus strand of NZ_JBAFWT010000031.1, from coordinate 26,170 downwards.
GGCGACACCACGGGAATGGGCTCGCGGAACGGCCGGCGGGTCGGGATGTAAATGTCGTGCAGCCCCTCCAGCTCCAGCGGCTGGGAGAGGTTGATCTCGATGATCACCTTCTCGGCCAGGATCGCGAAGGTGGCCGAATTGCCCACCGAGGTGGTGGGGATGATGCCGCCCTGGGCGGTGATCGCCACCGCCTCCACCACCGCCACGTCGATCGGCCCGAGCTGGTGGGTGCGCAGATGCTCGACGGTCTCCGACAGGTGCTGGTCGACGAACATTACCTCGCCGGAATTGATCGCCTTGCGCAGCGCCGGATCGGCCTGGAAGGGAATGCGGCGAGACAGCACGTGAGCTTCCGCCAATTGCTTGTCCAGATCGTTGCCCAACGAGGCGCCGGTAACGAGGGTGATCTTGAACGGCTCGCGCTTCGCCCGTTCCGCCAGCGCCATGGGCACGGCTTTCGCCTCGCCGGCGCGGGTGAAGCCGCTCATGCCCACCATCATGCCGTCCTTGATATGGGACGCTGCCTCCTCGGCTGAGACCACCTTTTCGAGGAGCGAGGCAAGGCGAATCCGGTCGTGCGGCATGAACGAGGCTTCCTACTGATCCCAAGGACAAGGGCAAGAGACACCATTGGCATGCACGCCGCGACCCCGGTATTCCCCGATGGTCGCAGTTTTTTGGCCGTCGCTCGCAGGGCTGGTGTGCGCGCAGCGAAGAGCTTAGTCGACTCTAAGTATCACCCCCATCAGGCGCGGATGGCCACGGGCACGCGAAGGGTGTCGCAGTCCGGCGGGTCGGGATAGGAAAGCGCGATGCCGTGCGCCACCCGCATCGCGGTCCAGGCGCAGCGCAGGCATCGACAAGATCGTCGAGCCCCATCCGCAGCATCCGCGCGGTCGCCACGGTGAGTGCCTCGGTCGGCACACCGGCGGCCTTCAAAAATGCGATGCGCAGGGCGAAGGGGGCGTTCTGCATGGTCATCCGGTGCTGGCGAGGGCGCAGGTTTGACGTTGGCATCATCCCGCATCCCCAGCTAGGTTGCAGGGCACAATTCCTGAGGGGGAGACAAGCCACCATGAGCATTCGTCCGCGCCGCAGCGTCCTCTACATGCCCGGTTCCAATGCGCGCGCCCTGGAAAAGGCCCGTGCCTTGCCGGCCGATGCGGTGATCCTGGACCTTGAGGATGCGGTCGCCCCGGACGCCAAGGTGGAGGCCCGCGCGCGGGTGGTGGACAGCGTGAAGGCCGGCGGCTTCGGCCATCGCGAAGTGGTCATCCGCATCAACGGCCTCGACACACCGTGGGGCACCGACGACCTTGCGGCCGCCGCCGATGCCGCCCCCGACGCCATCCTCCTTCCCAAGGTCCAGGATCCCGAACAATTGCAGGTGGTGGGCGCGCGCCTGAAGACGCTCGGCGTGCCGGACGAGACCCGCGTATGGGCGATGATCGAGACCCCGCTTGCCATCTTCGCCCTCAAGGAGATTGCCCAGGCCGCGCGCGACCCGCTGACCCGGCTCGACGTGTTCGTGCTCGGCACCAATGATCTCGCCAAGGAGACCCGCGCCGCTTTGGTGCCCGGCCGCGCGCCTATGTACGGCTGGCTGATGATGGCGGTCGCCGCCGCCCATGCCTATGGCATCGACGTGCTGGACGGCGTGTGGAACCAGTTCCAGGACATGGACGGCTTCCTTGCCGAATGCGCACAGGGCGTCGAGATGGGCATGGACGGCAAGACGCTGATTCATCCCACCCAGATCGAGCCCTGCAACACCGCCTTCAGCCCGCCGGAGGCCGAGATTGCTCGCGCCCGCGCCATCATCAATGTGTTCGACCTGCCGGAGAACGCCGGCAAGGGCGTGGTGACGCTGGACGGGCGCATGGTGGAGCGCATGCACGCCGATATCGCCCGCCGCACCGTGGCGCTCGCCGACGCCATCGCGGGCCGCGACTGACCGCCATGGGCCTCACCATCACCATGCTGGCCTATCCCGGCATGACCCAGCTCGATCTTACCGCCCCGTTCGAGGTGTTCGCCCGCCTGCCGGACACGACGGTCCAGATCGCCTGGAAGAAGACCAAGCCGGTCGCGGACGCCGCCGGCCTTTCCATTCTGCCGAGCGTGAAATTCTCCAAGGCGGTGCCCGGCGACGTGCTGTTCGTCCCCGGCGGCCCAGGCCAGCTGGCGTTGATGGAAGACGAGGATGTGCTCGACTTCCTCTATGCCCAGGCGAAGGGCGCGCGCTACATCACCTCGGTGTGCACCGGCTCGCTGGTGCTCGCCGCCGCCGGCCTGCTGCGCGGCTATCGCGCAACCTGCCACTGGCTCTCGCTCGACCAATTGGCGCTCCTGGGCGCCATTCCGGTGGCGGAACGCGTGGTGGTGGACCGCAACCGTATCACCGGCGCGGGCGTGACGTCGGGCCTCGATTTCGCCTTGCGGCTCGCCCAGGAGATCGCCGGAGAGGAAGAGGCGCGGCGCATCCGTCTTGCCATCGAATATGATCCCCAGCCGCCCTTCCCGCCCATGCGCGAGGAAGACCCTCGCCTGGTGGAGGAAGTGCGCGCCCGCACCGCCGCGTTCCAACGCCGCCGCGAAGAGGTCGCGGAAAAAGTGGGCCGGCGGCTCAACAATTCCTGAATCGGATATCCCCATGAAGCTCTATCGCTATCTCACCGGCCCCGACGACGTCACCTTCTGCAAGCGCGTGAGCGCGGCGCTCAACAAAGGTTGGCAATTGCACGGCGCCCCCACCCTCGCCTTCGATCCCGTGAAGGCGCGGGTGATCTGCGGTCAGGCGATCGTCAAAGAGGTGCCGGGCGATTGGTCCGACGATGTGGTGCTGTCAGATCACTGACCGCGCGGGCATAAGGAGGTCACGCACCAGGGTCGCCAACCGTTACGGGCACGAAAGCGCATATCACGCCGCGAGGACCACGCGGTTGCGTCCCTCGGCCTTGGCCCGGTACAGCGCCTTGTCCGCATCCTCCTGGAACTGCGTCAGGGAATCCCCGGATGACGGGCGCATGGCCTTGACGCCGATGCTCACGGTGAAAGGCGGCAAGCCGGCATCGCCGGCCTCCGAGCGGGCACGGATGGTTTCCGCGATCGATACCGCCCCATTGTTGTCGGTATCGGGCAGGATGACCGCGAACTCCTCCCCGCCATAGCGCGCCGCAGTGTCCCCGGGCCGTCGGATGCTTTCGCCGATGACGCGCGCCAGGACCTTCAGCACCTCGTCGCCGCGCGCATGACCATGGCGATCGTTCAATTGCTTGAACCGATCGACGTCGATCATGAGCATGGCGAGGGAAGCGCCGGTGCGACCGGTGCGCCGCCATTCTCTCTGAATGACTTCGTCGAACCGCCTCCGGTTCACAAGGCCCGTCAGCCCATCCGTGATGGAGAGAAAAGCCAGATCCGCCTCCGCGAGGGCCCGTCGGTACAGTTCGCGCCGCAAAACCGCAGCCAGCACGACGATCACCGCGCAGGTCGCCAGCGTGATCATGCCGATCACCACGGACCTGCGCCACCAGTCCCGGAACAAGTCCTTGGTCGCGAAGGCGACGTTGATGATCAGAGGCTGATTGGGAATGTGCGCGAACGTGTAAAAGCGCTCAACGCCGTCCACCGCCGCGATGGCGACGAACGAGCCGGAATTGGCATGGCTCATGCGCTTGAACGTTTCGGTGTGCGACAGGTCCGTGCCGATCCCGCCCTGTCCTTCCCTCGGCGGCTGGCGCGTCACGATCCGCCCCTGCGCGCTGAGAAGCAGCAGGGCTCCGTTGGGACCCATGTTGATATTGGAGAAGAAAGCTTCGATGTAGGCAAGGCGGACTAGGATAACGATCACGCCGGCGAAGCTGCCATCGGCGTGCGTCATGCGCCTGCTGAAGGCGATGAGCGGATCGCCCCCGCGCAGCGCGCTGCGATAAGGCTCGCTCACATAGATGCCAAGGTCGGGATTGTCCCGCTGAACCGTGAAGAAGTCGCGGGCACCAAGATTGGTGGTGAAGCCCGGCACCGCATGGGCGCTGCGAACGATATTGCCTTCGGCATCGATTTCGAGGACGTTCCCGACATAATCGGTGCTTGCCGCAGCCGTATTCAATATGCGCTGCTTGGCCTCGGCGGACGGGGCCGCGGCATCGGGATCGCTCAGCGCACCCGCGACCACCTCAAGGGCGAAGGTATAGATGCGCATGTGCCGGTCCACATATCCGGTCACGCTGTGCACGAGGTTGTCCGACGCCCGCTGTGCCCGCTCCCAGGTGTCCTGTCGACCCTGCCAAAGCGTGACCCCAGCCAGAACCAGAACCAGGGCCGCCGCCAGCAAGCTGCCAAGAAAGAGGAAGCGCGCGATGCCCGGAGGGGTCGGTGCCCGGCGCTCCGGTGCGCCGACCAGGGCCGGAGGAGACGCCAATTGCGGTTCTCTCATGGGCCAGACGGTCCTCCCGAAGGCCCAACATAGTAGCCTCAATCAGCGCAGTTGCACGAGATCATCGGTACCAGCCGCAGCTTGCCTCTGGCTAACCTGTGGAGAAGCCGGCCCGCTCCCACCGGCGGAGCGCCGCGGCAGGCGGCCACGCGGTGACGAAGCCGCCATCTCGCGCGCATCGCCCCGTAGGAGGCATCGAACGCCGCGCACGCCGGCCTCGCGGTTTCCACCGGCCGCCTTCTCCTTGTGGGAGAGATATTCGAACAGGTCGGGCGACCGCCTCGCGTTAACCTGGCCCCGTGGACCCTAGCCGCCGGCCATGACGCCGGCGAAGGTGCGGGCGGTGGGCGGCAGCAGCACAACCGCCACATCCACTTCGTCGCCTGCCTTGGCGAACTCCGCCTTCACCGAGGCCGAGAGCACGGCCACCGCATCGCGCGCCTGGGCGACCGTCCAAGCAGGGTCAAAGCCAAGGTGTAGCTCCACCATCATCTTACCGCCGTGGGAGCGGGTGCGGATGTCGCCAAGCTCTTCGAAATCGTCAAAATGGGCGGTGAGTGCCTTGAGGATGCGGAGCTGCCCGGCCTCGCCGATCGCCTGGTCCAGCAGTGAGCCGAGCGAGTTCGTGAGCATTTCGTAGATGTTGTAGATCATGAAGGCGACCACGACGAAGGACGCCGCAGGGTCGAGATAGGCCACCCAGGCGATTTCATCGAAGACCGAGGTAATCACGGTGACGACGAACACCGAGCCACTGGAGCAGGCCGAGACCAGATGCACGCGCGCCTGGGCAGCCAGAACCGGCGACTTGGTCTCGCGCGCAAGGCGCGCCGCCTTGCGATTAAGATAGGTATTGCCCACCACGGCAACGAAGGTGACCGCGAGGCCGAGCCCGGCGCCGCTCACCGGCTCGGGATGCAGGACGCCCATGATGGCACGCGAACTGGCAATGATGACCAGCACCACCTGGAGAATCGCGATCATCAGCTCGGCGAGATTCTCCAACTTACCGAGGCCATAGGCATAGCGGCCGGCGCTCCCCTTGTGTGCGATGCGCAGCACCAGCCAGCAGGCGGTCAGAGACGTGAGGTCGAAGGAGGTGGCCAGCAGATCCGTGAGCACCGCCGCCGAATTGGTCATGGTGGCAGCGAGCACGTAGAAGGGGAACAGGCACGCCACAAAAATCATGGCCTGGAATGACAGATTCTGGCTGCTGGATCCCGACACGCAAAGCCCCCTTCTCTCGCCAGCGCGCATGAGGACTGCCCACGGACGACCCGTCAAGCGCCAACACCAGCGCACCACCCGGATTTGTCGGAAATTCCGCCCCAAATGGCAGCGGCGGCAGGGTTTGCCCGAGCTGGGCGTTGCGCTGCCCCGGCGCGCTGGGCAACATAGGGCAGTGTTCGCCAGGGGGCCCCATGTCCAAGACCAATTCGGGCAATTTCTTCGAGGACTTTTCCATCGGCCAGATCATCCGCCACGCGACCCCGCGGACGGTGACGGTCGGCGACGTCAGCTTGTACAGCGCACTGTACGGCTCGCGCTTCGCGGTCCAGTCGGGCGACAGTTTCGCCCAGGGCCTCGGCTATCCCCGCGCGCCGGTAGACGACCTTCTGGTATTCCATATCGTGTTCGGCAAGACCGTGCCCGACATCTCGCTGAATGCGGTGGCCAATCTCGGCTATGCCGGCGGGCGTTTCCTCGCCCCCGTCTATCCCGGCGATACGCTGCACGCCGTCTCCGAGGTCATCGGCCTGCGGGAGAATTCCAACGGGCAGAGCGGGGTCGTCTATGTGCGCTCCACCGGATTCAACCAGGACGGCACCGAGGTGCTGGACTATGTCCGCTGGGTGATGGTCCGCAAGCGCGACCCGCACGCCATGGCCCAGGAAACACTCATTCCGGTCCTGCCGGCCGCGCTCGCCGCCGATGCCCTGGGTGATGCCGTGCCGCCGCTCGACCTCGAAGGCTGGCGCGACGATCTTTCCGGCAGCCCCTATCGCTTCTCCGACTACGAGATCGGCGAGCGGATCGACCATGTGGACGGCTCCACCGTGGAAGAAGCCGAGCACATGATCGCCACCCGCCTCTACCAGAACACGGCGAAGGTGCATTTCAACCAATTCACCGAGGGTCAGGGCCGATTTGGCCGGCGGCTGATCTATGGCGGGCACGTCATCTCGCTGGCCCGCGCGCTCTCCTTCAACGGCCTCGCCAATGCCTTCCATGTCGCCGCGATCAACGGCGGGCGGCACGTTTCGCCCCTGTTCGCCGGGCTCACCGTGTTCGCCTGGAGCGAGATTCTCGATACGGCAGAAGTGTCCGGTCGCGACGACGTGGGCGCGTTGCGCGTGCGCACCATCGCCACCAAGGACAGGCCCTGCTCCGATTTCCCACTGAAGGACGGCGAGGACTACGATCCGAGCGTGGTCCTCGACCTGGATTATTGGGTGCTGATCCCCCGCTGATGACCTGAGGTCGATGACCTGGCGCGATTCCTGGGGGCAGCATCTGCTGCCCCCAGTCCATTTTCCGGCCACGGCCTGCGACGCAATGACGCCGCTCGCGTGATCGTGTAGATTAACTCGGCGTTAGAGTTGCAGTGAGCAATCGGTTGCGCCGCACCACAAATTAGCGTGCAGCGCAGCTTTCAAAGCCCTGCGGCGACCCCCGACGCGGGCTTTGCGGTAAGTCATGGAACTGCCGCCATTTTTGCTCTGCCCCAGGGGCAATGCCATTCCCGCGCTCCGCGGTTCGTGCACGCCCTGCTCAGCGCGTAAGGCAAAGAATGCTGCTTTGCGGAAGCCGCGCGCACGCTCATCGCGTTGCGGAAGACCTAACGGCATGCCGTAGCGTGCGGACCCTACGTAACCCGTTGATCTGACTTAGCATTTCGTAACGTCACGACTTGCGCCCGCGCGCATCGTCTGCTGTGCTTCGCATCCTGCGTATCTGGCATGCCAAATACCTAGGGGTTTGGGAGCCAGTCGAAGAGACGTCACGTCTCGAAGGAGCAAGCGAATTGCCGCGCCCGGCGCGGCCCGTTTTCCACATCACGACCGCGGGCGGGCCTTAAGGCCACCGAGAATGGCCGCCCACGAGGGAACGAACGAGGATAGCCATGGTACAAGCCACAGAATCCGAGGGCTCGTCAAAACGCTGGTTTCAACTCGCGTTTGGCGTGATCTGCATGGCGATGATCGCCAATCTCCAATACGGGTGGACGCTTTTCGTCGATCCCATCGAGGCCGAGCACCATTGGGGCCGCGCGGCCATCCAGACCGCCTTCACCATCTTCGTGCTGACCGAAACCTGGCTGGTGCCGGTCGAGGCCTGGTTCGTGGATCGCTACGGCCCGCGCCTTGTGGTGGCCTTCGGCGGCGTGATGATCGCCGGAGCTTGGGTGATGAATTCCTATGCCGACTCCCTGCTGATGCTCTACACGGCTGCGGTCATGGCCGGCATCGGCGCCGGCTCGGTGTATGGCACCTGCGTCGGCAACGCGCTGAAATGGTTCCCGCACAATCGCGGCCTTGCAGCCGGCATCACCGCGGCAGGCTTCGGCGCCGGCGCGGCCATCACTGTCACGCCCATCGCCCACATGATCCAGGCCCAGGGCTATCAGGCCGCCTTCTTCTATTTCGGCATTGGCCAGGGCACCGTCGTGCTGGTGCTGTCGTTCTTGCTGCGCCATCCCCACGGAAAAATGCCGCCGGCTCCCAAGAAGAGCCGGGTGGTACAGAGCGCGGTGGAATATACTCCGCGGCAGACGCTGGGTCGCCCGATCTTCTGGCTGCTTTACGCCATGTTCGTGATGGTCGCCGCCGGCGGCCTGATGGCCGCCGCCCAGATTGGCCCCATCGCCCATGACTTCAAGGTTGCGGACGTGCCGGTCAGCCTGTTCGGCGTCACCATGGCGGCTTTGACCTTCGCGATCTCGCTCGACCGCATCCTCGACGGCTTCGGCCGCCCGTTCTTCGGCTGGGTGTCTGACCGCATCGGCCGCGAGAACACGATGTTCATCGCCTTCACGATCGCCGCTGGTTCACTGCTGATGCTGGTCTACAACGGTCACAATCCTTATGTGTTCGTGATCTTCTCGGCCGTGTTCTTTGGCGTGTTCGGCGAAATCTACTCGCTGTTCCCCGCCACCTGCGGCGACACGTTCGGCTCCAAGTTCGCTTCCACCAATGCGGGCATGCTTTACACCGCGAAAGGCACCGCGGCGCTTCTGGTGCCGATCGCTTCCATCGTCGCGGCTGCCTACGGTTGGTCTATGGTGTTCGCCATCTCGGTCGGCCTCAACCTGACCGCGGCGTTCCTCGCCATCTTCATCCTCAAGCCCTGGCGCGCCCGGATCTTCGCCCGCACCGCGACGCAGGTGGATGCTGCACCCAAGACCTTCAAGGAACGCACGGCACCCTGAGGAAACGACGGGCCGGCTCGCCTGGCCCCTGTTCATCGCGAAACGGGCCGGCTTGCCGGCCCGTTTTCCTATCGGCTGACCGCGCGTCTCGGGACCGGGCTATTGCTGGCGCACCGCTGGCCGCACGCCCTGCGAACTCTTGACCGGCGAAGGCTGGGGCAAAGGCACCCCGGCGAGGGCCCTTCCCCCTGGCGAGGACGGGGACACGACCGCGCCAAGCGGCACCACAGCGCCCGCCGGGGAGGGGAGCGCGAAGCGAGAAAAGAAGGCCCAGATCTCCTGGCCAGAATCGATGTCCTGGCTGCGCAACCCGAGAAAGGGCTGCGCCAATTCCCCCGTTGTCTCCACTTGGGCGGGCGGCTGGTGGCCGCCGCGATCCACCCGGAACAGTGCGACCTCCGCATTGTCGCGGCAACCTTCCCAGCGGCGCACCGACACCCGCGTACCATCGAGCGGTGCGACGTCCGGCAATTGCGTCACCTGCGCGGCCCCGCATCCATTGGCTTTGGCATAGAGCTGCGCGCTGTCTGGTGCAGACAGCGTGGCCCCGAGCGGGGTCCAGAAGCCGTCCCAGCCGATCACCGGATCGGCGGTGCCATGGATGAACATGATGGGCACCGCCCGCGCCGGACGGCAGGTCTCGCGGGTGTTGGCCGGAGCGGTCGCCATGATCACCGCATAGGCGGCGAAGACCTCGGCATGCTCGCAGGCCATGCGCTCCACCATGAAGCCGCCATTCGAGATACCGACGAGATAGATCCGGCTGGGATCGGCGATCCCCTCCGCCACCAGGCTTTGCGCGAGCATGAGGAGATAAGGCGCATCCTCTCCCGGCCGCAGCGCTGCCTTCAGGCGCATCGCTGCGGGGCGGGAATCGTCCCAGACCCGGCCGATGCCCTGCGGATAAGCAACCACCAGCCCTTCGCGAACGGCGGTCGGTTCCAGGCCGAAATAGCCCATGAAGCTCTGCGAGGTCTGCGCCGCCCCGTGCAGGGCAATGATTGTGGGGCGCGGACCGGCCACACCCTGGGGGCGCGAAAGGAGATAGGTGCGCTTTTCATCGCCCACCTGCAACGTGTGCTCCTGCACCACATTCTTCGGCGCAACGGCGTTCTGCGTCACGGTCTGCGCCGCCAGCGGACCGCAGGACAGGGCCAGGACGAGGGCCGCTCGCGCCGGCAGATAAGCGAACCGCCGTGCCAATTCCGGCAAGCCCCCCGCGCTGCCCGTCTTGCCCGCCGCCCCGGCGGCGGGATCTCGCTTCTTCACCATCAACAGGACCTGTGTCTCTTGTCCGCGACCCGCGCTGCCTTGGAAATCGATCGACCGGGCCCCGGTAGGGCCGGGGCCGATTTGGCGCCCCTGCGCGCCGGTTGCATTCATGTCCACCGCAAGGCGTGGCATAAGCACGTGAAGGTCGCTCTCATGCCCGCGGCTTGCCGAGCTTAAGCCTTGCGCGCTGTCAGCACTGTGGCGCAGGCCAGTTCCAATTGCTTCTCCATCGACAATTCGCTGGCGATGGGATCCTTCACCAGGTCCTGCGGCAATTGCCTGAGGTCTGCAACCGTCATGGCATTGAAGCGCTCCAGCGTGGAGCCAGACAGCCCCTGCGCCCAGCTGTCCAGTATCCATGTCAGGGCCCAAACCGGGTGCATCGAGGGAAACACCGTCACGTCCTCGACCGTCAACTCGTCCTCGAACAGGCGTCGGATGCCCTGCGGGCTGGCGTTGAAATAATGGTGCGGATAGCCGTGCAGCGGCTGGAGGAACGGCACGGAGCAGAACAATTGGCCGCCCGGCTTGAGCACCCGGCTGATCTCGCGTGCGCACCGGAATGGATCGCGTACATGCTCCAGAACCGCCACCGAAATCACTGCATCGAACGTATCGTCGCGGAACGGGAGGCGTTCGCCGACACCGATCACGTCTGTCGAATCATAATTGACGATCTCGAAATTGACCACGTTGCGATAATAGACGTCCCGCTGCCCGGCACCGCAATCGAGCACCAAGCCATCGCGGTGGGTGTCGATGAGATCGCGCACCACCGAGTCGTAATTGTTCGCGGAGACATTGTCGGTATCGACGATCCGATTGTCGGTGCGCAGCTCTTCGGTAAGGAAATTGACCTTACCGTCGACCCAGGCATGGGCCATGTCGGTGCGCAGGAACGGCCGCAGGCGCATCATCTTCAGTTGCCGCGCAAGAGCCAGATGCGGTCCGCCGCGGCGCTGGTGGCGCCCTTCCCGAAGGCCTGTGTGGTCGAAATGGGCACGGCCGGAAGGCAATTCCCCGCTCGCGACCGCCGCTCTCACATCTGGATTCGCTGCCAGATAGCCCGCCTCGTCATAGGTCGAGAGGGTGGCGGGCACGCGTATGACAATCGGATCCATATTTGCCTTGGGTCTCCAACGCCCCAGATCGACCTTAGCCGCTTTGGCGCCGGCGCCCAAACACCGCTCGGCACTTCGGCTGCGGCGCGCATTGGCTGTTGCTCAAGGGCAACACGAGAACACCACGAAACCTACGGAAACATTTTTTTGATCTCGGTCAAATCCGCCACGGGGCGCTGCGCCCAAACATGTGTCCATCGAATTGAAATCTGGGGTAGCAAGATGGGCATGGGAAATTGGGGCCGGGCGGCCCTTGCGGGTCTGGCGGCTTTGGTCGCAACCACGGGCGCCGATGCGGCCGACCTCTATACGCCGGTGAAGGCTCCGGTTGCTCCGGTGGTCGAGCAGAGCCCCTGGATGATTCGCCTGCGCGCGCTTGCAGTGCTCCCCACCGACGGCGGCCACGTGAACAACGTCCCCTTCTCCGACCTGTCCTATTCCGACTCGGTCGTGCCGGAGCTGGACATTAGCTACTTCTTCACGAAGAACATCGCCGCTGAACTGGTCCTCGGCGTGACCCCGCACAACATCTATGGCCAGGGCTCGCTCGCCGGCACCAACGTGGGTCGCGTGTGGCTGCTGCCGCCGACCCTGATGCTGCAGTATCACTTCACCGAACTCGGCGCCTTCAAGCCGTATCTCGGTGTCGGCCTGAACTACACCATGTTCTTCAACCAGGACGCCAAGGACGTGGCCACCCTGGACGTGAAGAACACCCTCGGCTGGGCCCTCCAGGCCGGCTTCGATTATATGATCGACAAGCATTGGGGTGTGAACATCGACGTGAAGAAGCTCTTCCTGGAGCCCGACTTCACCATCACCACCTCGCCCGGCGCGCTGCCGTTGACCGGAACTGCAAATCTCAACCCCTGGTTGATCGGCGCGGGCGTAACTTACCGCTTCTGACGGCCGCGCCGCCGGCCGCGTCCGTCGGCCGGGGCGTGCAAGCCAGGAACCTGAGCGCGGGATTCGTCCCGCGCTTTTTTATACCCCAGCGATAGCCCGCTCCCGCCGCCACAGCGGCAGAGCGGTTTTTTTTGCTTTGCGAGAAGTGCTCCTGCCATCGGTACCCTGGCGCTGGAGGCGCGATCGGGAGTAACGTCCTGTCCGGCACCTTGCGTCGTCCGATCCCTCGCGGGAAATGGCGCGTGATCGGTGTGGACGGGGCGGTTCGCCCCGCCGGACGCTATGGCGCTCGCAAATATTTGCGCTGCGTCATTTTATGCAAATGCGCCGATACTCTCCTTTGGAATCGTTGCGAACTGCCAACGATTGAGATACCTGATCGGTCGATTTTCGGAGGAGGCCCATGGCCGACAGCCCGCTGCGTATTGAGCGTCCGCTCTCTCCCCACCTGCAGATCTACCGACCGCTCTTCACGATGATGATGTCCATCGTGCACCGCATCACCGGCTGCGCCCTGTATTTCGGCACCGTCCTGCTGGTCTGGTGGCTGCTGGCCGCGGCCGGCTCTCCGGATGCCTACGGCACTTTCTCCGCCGTGGCCGGCTCCTGGATCGGGCGGCTCGTGCTGCTCGGCTTCACCTGGGCGCTGATTCATCACGCGCTCGGCGGCATCCGGCACTTCATGTGGGATTTCATCATCGGCTTCGGCCCGAAGGAGCGCGTGCTGCTCGCGAAAGCGACGCTGGCGGGCTCCATCGTCCTCACCCTGGTGGTTTGGGCGATCGGCCTCGCGGTCAAGGGCTGAGGAGACAGCATCATGCACAGTCCCAAAGCGCATACCCCCATGCGCACGCCCCTGGGCCGCGTCCGCGGCCTCGGCTCCGCCCGCTCCGGCACGGACCACTTCTTCCTCCAGCGGGTCACTGGCCTTGCCAACCTGTTCCTGGCGATCGCCTTCATCGCGATCGTGATTTCGCTGGCCGGCGAGAGCTACGCCACCGTGCGTGCCGCCCTCGGCAACCCGGTGATCGCGGTCATCATCCTGCTGACCCTGCTCTCCGTGACCACCCACATGCGAATCGGCATGCAGGTGGTGATCGAGGACTATGTCCATAACGAAGGCGCGAAGGTGCTCTGCATCGTCGCCAACACCTTCTTCACGGTTGCGGTCGGCCTCGCCGGCGCGTTCGCCGTGCTCAAGATCAGCCTGGGAGGCTGACATGGCCGAAACCAACGGTACCAACGGCTCAGCCGCCCCGGGCATCAACGGCGCGGCCTATCCGATCATCGACCACAGCTACGACGTGCTCGTGGTGGGCGCCGGCGGCGCCGGCCTGCGCGCAGTCGTCGGCTGTTCCGAGGCGGGCCTGCGCACCGCCTGCATCACCAAGGTGTTCCCCACACGCTCCCACACCGTCGCGGCCCAGGGCGGCGTCGCCGCCTCGCTCTCAAACATGGGCGAGGACCGCTGGGAATGGCATATGTACGACACCGTCAAGGGGTCGGACTGGCTGGGTGACCAGGACGCCATCGAATATCTGGTGCGCAATGCGCCAGCCGCCGTCTATGAGCTGGAGCATTGGGGCGTGCCCTTCTCCCGCACCGAGGACGGCAAGATCTACCAGCGCCCGTTCGGCGGCATGACCACGCATTTCGGCAAGGGCACCGCCCAGCGCACCTGCGCCGCCGCCGACCGCACCGGCCACGCCATGCTGCACACGCTCTATGGCGCGGCGCTGAAGCACAAGGCGGAATTCTTTATCGAATTCTTCGCCATCGACCTGATCATGGACGAGGATGGCCGCTGCCGCGGCGTGATCGCCCTGAAGCTGGACGACGGCACCATCCACCGGTTCCGCGCCCATACCACGGTGCTCGCCACCGGCGGCTACGGCCGCGCCTATTTCTCCGCCACCTCCGCGCACACCTGCACCGGCGACGGTAATGCCATGGTGCTGCGCGCTGGCCTGCCGTTGCAGGACATGGAGTTCGTGCAGTTCCACCCGACCGGCATCTACGGCTCGGGCTGCCTCATCACAGAGGGTGCGCGCGGCGAAGGCGGCTATCTCACCAATTCGGAAGGCGAGCGCTTCATGGAGCGCTATGCCCCCTCCGCTAAGGATCTGGCCTCGCGCGACGTGGTGTCCCGCTCCATCACCATGGAAATCCGCGAGGGACGCGGCGTCGGCAAGAACAAGGATCATGCCTTCCTGCATCTCGATCATCTGGACCCGGCGATCCTCCACGAGCGCCTGCCCGGCATCTCCGAGAGCGCGAAGATCTTCGCCGGCGTGGACCTGACCCGCGAACCGATCCCGATCATCCCGACCGTGCACTACAACATGGGCGGCATTCCCACGAACTATCACGGCGAAGTGCTGAATAAGTCGAACGGCGACCCTGACACCGTTGTGCCCGGCCTGATGGCCATCGGCGAGGCGGCCTGCGTCTCCGTACATGGCGCCAATCGCCTGGGTTCAAACTCGCTGATCGACCTCGTGGTGTTCGGCCGTGCCGCTGCCCTGCGCGCGGCGGAGACCGTGCGCCCCGGCGAGAAGCATCGCGAACTGCCGGCCAACAGCGCCGACCTCGCCCTCTCCCGCCTCGATCACTTCCGCAACGCCAAGGGCAGCACCGCAACCGCCGAGTTGCGCGGCCGCATGCAGCGGGTGATGCAGAACAATTGCGCGGTGTTCCGCACCGGCGAGATCTTGGACGAAGGCCGCAAGCTGATCCACGACGTGTTCAATGCGACGTCGGATGTGGGCGTCACGGATCGCTCGCTGGTGTGGAACTCGGATCTGGTGGAAACCTTGGAATACGACAACCTGATCGCCCAGGCCGTCGTCACCATGGAAAGCGCCGCGAACCGCCAGGAAAGCCGCGGCGCCCATGCGCGCGAGGACTTCCCGGACCGCGACGACCACAATTGGATGAAACACACCCTCGCCTATCTCGACACGGCGAGCGGCCAGGTTCGGCTGGATGACCGGCCGGTCCACACCTACACCTTGTCCAACGACATCCAGTATATCGAGCCGAAGAAGCGGGTTTACTGAGGGGCGGAGCGCCCCTCGTCGCGAGGTTCCGAACGGGCGGCGCAGCCGCCTTCGTGAAGCAGGATGACCCATGGTTGAGCTCAGCCTTCCGAAGAATTCGCAGATCACCAAGGGCAAGGTGTGGCCGAAGCCCGCCAGCGCGAAGAAGGTGACCGAATTCCACATCTACCGCTGGAACCCGGACGACGGACGCAATCCGCGGCTCGACACCTATTATGTCGACCGCGAGGATTGCGGCCCGATGGTCCTGGACGGGCTGATCTACATCAAGAACAAGATCGACCCCACCCTCACCTTCCGCCGCTCCTGCCGCGAGGGCGTGTGCGGCTCCTGCGCCATGAACATCGGCGGCACCAATACCCTGGCTTGCACCAAGGGCATGGACGAGGTGCTGGTGAAGGGCGTTGTGAAGGTCTATCCGCTGCCGCACATGGAAGTGGTGAAGGATCTGGTTCCCGACCTCACCCGCTTCTACGCCCAGCACGCCTCTATCGAGCCCTGGCTGCAGACCGACACCACAGCCCCCGAGAAGGAATGGCGCCAGTCCAAGGATGATCGCGAACGGCTGGATGGGCTCTACGAGTGCATCCTGTGCGCCTGCTGTTCCACCTCCTGCCCTAGCTACTGGTGGAATGGCGACCGCTATCTCGGCCCCGCAGCCCTGCTCCAGGCCCATCGTTGGCTGTCCGACAGCCGCGACGAGCGCACGGGCTCGCGCCTCGACAATCTGGAAGATCCCTTCCGGCTGTATCGCTGCCACACCATCATGAACTGCGCCCAGGCCTGCCCGAAGGGGCTGAACCCAGCCAAGGCCATCGCCGAAATCAAAAAGATGATGGTGGAACGCCAGATCTGATCGGCTTGCCGGCGCCAAGGCGCCCCCGGCTTCGAGAGAGAGTTTAAAAAACGCGCGGCTCGCACCGCGCGTTTTTTTGTTTCCCGGATGGATGATGCGGGGGGCGCGAGACCGCGCCCCCCGGTCATCTCAGGACTTCTTGGGCGCCTTGGTCTTCGGCTTCGAGGCCACAGCCTTCGGAGCGGCGGCTTTGGGAGCGGCGGCTTTGGCCGGCGAAACCTGATCCGCAGCAGGTGCAGACGCAGCCTCCATCTTCGGTGCGGAAGCAGCGACCTTGGCCTTGGGGGCGGTCTTGACCTTCGGGGCGGTCTTCGGCTTTGCGACAATCTTAGCGCCATTCACCTTGGCGGTCGGCTTCGCAGGAGAAGCGGCCTTCACCGGCTCGGCGGGCACCGGAGCGGTGGTGACCGGAGCGGGCTTGCCCTTCGTCGCCTTGGCAGAAGCGGCGCTGGCAGCGACGGGCTTGGTGACGGCGGGCTTTGTAACGGGACCCTTGGCCGGAGCAGCCTTGGCATAGACGGGCTTGGCAGCAGCTTTGGCCGGAGCCTTTTTGACCGAGGCGGGCTTGGCGGAAATCGGAGCAGCGATCGCGACCGGAGCGGCGACCGGGGCCTTGGCTGCGGCTGGTTTCTTGGCGACTGGCTTCTTGGCGCCAACTGGCTTGGCAGTCGGCTTCTTGGAAGCCGGCGCCTTGGCAGCGGCCTGCGGCACCTCGGCCACGACAGGAGCGGCAGGCTCGACCGTGATCGGCTTGCTGGGAGTCTTCTTGGTGGAAGCCTTCTCGGCGGGAGCGGGCTTGGCGGGAGCGGCCTTGGCGGGCGCAGCCTTCATTGCTGGCGCCGCCTTGGGGGCCGGAGCCTTCTTCGTAACGGGAGCCTTCGCGGGTGCTTTCACAGCGGTCTTGGCAACGGCTGCCTTCGCAGGAGTGGCTTTGGCGAGGCCGGCTTTGGCGGCCGCAGGCTTTGGCGCCTTCTTGTCGGCGGCCTGGGTCAGTGCGGAAGCCGCCAGCGCCTTGATCTCGTCAGGGGTCACGCTCGCGGGATCGCGCAGGGCCCTGGCAGCGATCTTGCTCACCTCGGCGCTCGTCACTTCGCTCTTCGCCATTTCAGCCTCCGAATCAGCCGGTAGGCCCGGACTGCTCACAGAATCGTGTTCCTCCGGCCTAAAGCGATGCATCGCTGGTGTTTCCTTCGATTTGGTTAACGTGGCTGTCGACCACCCGCAAAAACCGCAATCCCCAGCCGTTTGTCGCCTGTACGGGGGACGTCACCGCACTGTCGGATACCCTATCTATGGTTGTGGCAGATGCGATTCGGGGCGGGGAGGGCTCGGTCGCACTTGCCTGGGAGACGTAAAATGGCGCTGGCGCCAAAGCCTTCGATCCTGTTCGTATGCCGTGACAATGCCGGCCTGAGCCTGTTGGCTGAAGCCATTTCCAACCACACCCAGCCGCATCTGCGGGCCTTCAGCGCCGGCCTGATGCTGCAGGCGCGGGTCGATCTCGCGGCGGTGGAATGCCTGCACGCGGAAGGCGTGCCTGCCGATGGCCTCTCCTGCAAACCGATCGAGGTCTTCACCTTGCCCGGCGCACCGCATATCGACGCGGTCGTCTCCCTGGTTCAAGGCGCCCGTGCGAGCGTCGAGTGCAGCGCGTTGCGGCCGAGCGCTCGGCATCATCATCATTGGCAAATGGAAGATGTGTCCGACCTCGGCGACATTCACGAGCGCCGTCTCGCTTATCGGCGGCTGCTGCCCGACCTGCGCGCGGCCATCGGCGTTCTTGGTGCGCGGACGTTCGCCGCTGCCGCCTGACGGTCCCTGGCGCCGTCGTGGCTTGGATCGTTCGCCGCCAACGACCATAGTGTTCGACGAGGCCGGACCGGTTCGCTCAATTGTGGGGCCGGCTCGACCAAGGGCCGATGAGTGAGACTCCTCGGCCCTTGGTATCAGCGACGCCTTCAGACGGCGATCTGGCCACCCAATTCGTCCTCGATATGGATGCGGATGATCTCCTCAAATGAGGATTCCGCACGGAAACCCAGCGAAAGCGCCCGCGCGGGATCGAAATTGCGCGGCCAGCCGGCAACGATCTGCTCGATCACCGGATCCGGCTCGCGGCGGATGAGGGAGACCGCCCGCTGCCCCGCCACCCGGCGGAGGGCTTCGATCTGCTCACCAACGGTCACAGAAAGCCCCGGCATGGTCAGGCTGCGGCGGGCACCCAGCGGCACCGTGTCCAGGGTAGCGGCGTGAAGCAGAAAGCCCACGGCCGAGCGCGGCGAGGCGTGCCAGTGGCGCACATCCTCCGAAACCGGCAGGATCGCTTCCTGCCCCGCCAGCGGCTCACGGATGATGCCGGAGAAGAAGCCCGAGGCCGCCTTGTTGGGCTTGCCCGGCCGCACGCAAATGGTGGGGAGGCGAATGCCCACGCCGTCGAAGAAGCCGCGCCGGGAATAATCCGCCAGCAGCAGCTCGCCCATGGCTTTCTGCGTGCCGTAGGAGGTCAGTGGGGTCAGGAAGAACTCGTCCCCGATGGCATCCGGGAACGGCGCGCCGAACACCGCGATGGAGGAGGTGAAGACCAGCCGCGGCTTGTAGCCCTCGATGGCCCGTACCGCCTCGAAGAGCGCCCGGCTGCCGTCGAAATTGATTCGGTACCCCTTCTCGAAATCCGCTTCCGCCTCGCCCGAGACGATGGCTGCGAGATGGAAGATCACGTCGGGGCGCGACGACACCAAGGCCGCCGCCTCACCCGGCACCGCGAGATCTCCCACCCGCGCCTCGATGGGGAACGGAGCGGAAATGGGGATCGGCGCGACCACGTCCTGGGCGGTCAGGTGGCCGATGGCCTTGCCGCCCAGCGACCCGTCGCGCGCGAGCCGTTCGATGAGCTTGCGGCCGACCATGCCGGCGCCGCCGATAACCAGAATGCGCATGTAGAAGACTCCTGAAGGGGCATCGCTGCGCGGAGCTCGGGCGCCTAGAGCGCCCAGCCGCCGTCGATGATATGGATCTGCCCGGTGGTGAAGGCGCTCTCGTCGCTGGCGAGATACAGCGCAAGCGCCGCGATCTCCTCGGCGGTGCCGAGCCGGCCCATGGGCTGGCGGCCGACGAAATCCGCCCGCACATCGTCCAGGCTGCGCCCGGTCGCGGCCGAGACGGCGGCGATGCGCTCGTCCAGCGAGGGCGACTGGATGGTGCCGGGGCAGATGGCGTTGGCGCGGATGCCTTTGGTGATGAAGTCCGCGGCGATGGACTTGGTCAGCCCGATCACAGCCGCCTTGGTGGCGCCATAGGCGTAGCGGTTCGGCACGCCGCGAATGGAGGAGGCGGCGGAGGCGATGTTGACCACCGAGCCCCTGCCCTTTTCCAGCATGCCCGGCAAGAAGGCTTTCAGCGTGCGATGCATCGACTTCACGTTGAGGTCGAAGGAGAAGTCCCAATCCTTCTCGCTCGTGTCGAGGATCGATCCCTGGTGCACGTAGCCGGCACAATTGGCGAGCACGTCGATGGCGCCGATCTCGCGCGCCAGCGCCTCCACGGCTGGCGTGCTGAGCACGTCGAGCGCGCGATGCTCGCCCTTGAAGTCGGCCACTTTCGCGGCGTCGAGGTCGGTCGCAACGACGCGCGCGCCTTCATTCGCGAAGGCCTCCGCAATCGCCCGCCCGATGCCCTGCCCTGCCGCCGTCACGAGGCAGGTCTTGCCGTCCAAACGTCCACCCATGGCATTTCCTCTTGCATTGATTCTTGGGGTTGCGTTTCACAGACCGGCGCGGATGTCC
Organism: Roseixanthobacter psychrophilus; assembly: GCF_043195195.1. Lineage (NCBI taxonomy): Bacteria > Pseudomonadati > Pseudomonadota > Alphaproteobacteria > Hyphomicrobiales > Xanthobacteraceae > Roseixanthobacter > Roseixanthobacter psychrophilus. The sequence goes on along the minus strand of NZ_JBAFWT010000031.1, from coordinate 6,307 downwards.
TCCAGCCGGCGCTTCTGCTGCCCGTCGGGGCTGAAATTCTCCGGCGCAAGCCAAGCCTCGAATGCGGCGCGCACCGCCGGCCATTCATGGTCGAGCATGGCGAACCAGGCCGTGTCGCGGCTGCGGCCCTTAACGATCATGTGCTGGCGGAAGATGCCTTCAAAACTGAAACCAAAACGCAGTGCCGCCCGGCGCGAAGGCGCATTCAGCGCGTCGCACTTCCATTCATAGCGGCGATAGCCGAGGTCCTCGAACACATGGCGCGCCATGAGATACATGGCCTCGCTCGCCGCCGCGGAGCGTTGGAGCGCGCGGGTGAACAGCACATTGCCCACCTCTATGACCCGGTGCGCCGGCTCGATCCGCATATAAGCGGCATGGCCCAACGCTTTGCCGGTCGCCGCGTCGAGGATGGCGAAGAGCAGAGGGTCGTCGCGCAATGCTGCGGCCTCGTAATAAGCGCGGAACGCCACGGGATCAGGAAAAGTGCGCGAAATCAGATACGTCCAAAGCGCCGCATCACCCGCGCCATGGGACGCGGCATAAAGCTCTGCCGCATGGGCGGCAGGGTCGAGCGGCACCACATGGACCAGGCGGCCGATCAGCGGCACCCGCGTCGGCGCGGCCGCCGGGCCACCCTCAAGGATCGCGCCGAGGGGTTGCCCCTCGGCCGCACAGGTCTCGGTCATATTGCAAACCTAGTGATTGTCGCGCGGCACGCCCATTGTCTGAGCCACACGCTGATATTTCACCGCCGGCTTCAAGACCATGCCCTCGTCGAACTGAGCCACCATGCCGCGCTGAATTTCCTGCCAGGGGGTCTGGCTGGCGGGAATCGGAAAGCCGCCCTTGGCCTCCAGCTCGGCGCGGCGCTGCGCCAGTTCGGCGTCCGAGAGCAGCATATCCGCGGTTCCCTTGCGCAGATCGATACGCACCCGGTCACCGGTGCGCAGGAGCGACAAGCCGCCGCCCGCCGCCGCTTCCGGACAGGCATTGAGGATCGAGGGAGAACCGGACGTTCCCGACTGGCGTCCGTCGCCGATGCAAGGCAGGGCTGAAACTCCCTTCTTCAGCAGCGCTGCCGGCGGCTGCATGTTCACCACTTCCGCGCCACCCGGATAGCCCAGCGGCCCCGTGCCGCGAATGAACAGCAAGGTGTGCTCGTCGATGCCGAGCGAGGGATCCTCAATGCGGTGGTGGTAATCCTCCGGCCCCTCGAACACCATGGCCGGCCCCTCGAAGGCATCGGGATCTGCCGGGTTGGAGAGGAAGCGGGCGCGGAACTCATCCGAGATCACGCTGGTCTTCATGATGGCGTTGTCGAACAGATTGCCGCGCAGCACGATGAAACCGGCATCTTCCTTCAGTGGCGTGTCATAGGCTCGGATGACCTCACGATCCCAGGAAAATTTGCCCGCGCAATTTTCGCCCATGGTGCGCCCGTTCACGGTCAGCGCGCCTTCGTGGATCTTGCCCTTGGCGATGAGTTCCGCGACCACGGCGGGAATGCCACCGGCCCGGTGGAATTCTTCGCCGAGATATTCGCCGGCGGGCTGCAGGTTCACCAGCAGCGGGATCTTGTGGCCGACCTCCTGCCAATCGTCCACATCCAGCTTCACGGCCACATGGCGCGCAATGGCATTGAGGTGGATCGGCGCATTGGTGGAACCGCCGATGGCGGAATTAACGCGAATGGCGTTCTCGAACGCCTCACGGGTCAGGATGGCGGAGGGGCGCAAATCCTCCCAGACCATGTCGACGATGCGCTTGCCGGTCTCATAGGCGATCTGGCCGCGCTCGCGATACGGCGCGGGGATGGCGGCGCACCCGGGCAGCGACATGCCGAGCGCCTCGGCGAGCCCGTTCATGGTGGAGGCGGTGCCCATGGTGTTGCAATGACCGACCGAGGGGGCGGAGGACGCGACGATATCCATGAAGGTGTCGTAATCGATATCGCCCGCCGCGTGCTGGGCGCGCGCCTTCCACACCACGGTGCCGGAGCCGGTGCGCTCCCCCTTCCACCAGCCGTTCAGCATCGGCCCGCCGGAAAGCACGATCGCGGGAATGTCCACGGTCGCAGCCGCCATGATGCAAGCGGGCGTGGTCTTGTCGCAGCCGGTGGTGAGCACCACGCCGTCGAGGGGGTAGCCGTAGAGGATCTCCACCAGGCCGAGATAGGCGAGGTTGCGGTCCAGAGCGGCGGTGGGGCGCTTGCCGGTCTCCTGGATCGGATGGACCGGGAATTCGAACGCAATGCCGCCCATAGCGGCGATGCCCTCACGCACCCTTTTTGCCAACTCGATATGGTGGCGGTTGCACGGCGAGAGGTCGGAGCCCGTCTGTGCAATGCCGATGATCGGCTTGCCGGATTGCAGCTCAGCGCGGGTGAGACCGAAATTGAGGTAGCGCTCAAGATAGAGCGCGGTCATGCCGGGATTGTCGGGATTGTCGAACCATAATTGGGACCGCAGCTTGCGACCGTGCAGCTCGGGTTGATCTCCCGACCTTTTTTCATTCTCGGACATCGACGTCTCCCGTCCCTCCGGCCTGATAAGTAGCTCGGCCGGCATTTTCAAACGATTTGATTTTTCGATATATGCGCCCGCCCCCAGGCGAAATCAACGCATTTGGAAGCGTCCCAATCAGTCGGCGCCGACCACGCCGATCTTGCGCAATGCAAACGTTTCCCACGCTGCCGTCGCCAACAGGCCCAGCGTCGCGCAGCCCGCGAGCACAAGGGCGCTGGCAAACGGCGCCAGCAGGCAGGACAAGAGAATGACGCCCAGCCCCACCAGGTGCGACAGCGGGAAGCGCCGCAGCAGCGGCCATTTGAACAGGCCGACGCCCAGCAGATACAACGCCGGGCCGCCAAGGATGACGGCCGCCGCCGCCCCGCCCGGCACGTCTGCGGGATGGGCGAGCAGCACCTCGTCCGACACCGCGCATAGGATGATGCCGAGCACGATCAGCATGTGCAGATAGGTATAGGCGAGGCGCGCCTGCCGGCCCGGATCGTCGGAGGAGGTGATTCGGGCAGTGCTGCGCTCGGCGCCGGTGTCGAAATAGATCCACCACATGGCCACCGTGCCGAGGAAGGCCACGAGGAAGGCGCCCATATTGATCGCGCTCCACGGCAGTTCCGCGAACGTGGCGCCGGTGACCAGGATCGACTCGCCAAGGGCGATGATGACGAACAGGGCACATCGCTCGGCCATATGGCCGCCTTCCACCGTCCATTCCGTGGTCTGCGACTTGCCCAGGCCGGGAACGAAGAAGCCGAGGATCGGCGCCGCATTCTCCAGCACCAGCGCGAGCGCCCATAAGGCAAGCCGGCCATTGCCGTCCGCCAGCCCGCCGGCGATCCAGAATGCGCCGATCACGAGATGCCAGGCGAGGATGCGCTGGAAGTTGCGGCGCAGCGCCGGGTCCTCGTGGCGCAGCGCATGGAACATGTAGGCGGAGCGGCCGCACTGGAAGACGGCGTAAGCGCAAGCGAACGCAAGGCCGAGGTCGCCGAAAGCCGCGGGCAAGGACATGGACATCACCAGTCCCGCCAACATCAGCAGCAGAAGCAGGAGGCGCACCGGCGCCTTGTCCGGATCGATCCAGTTGGTGACCCAGGCGGTGTCGATCCAGGCCCACCAGACCGCGAGGAACAGAAACACCACCTGCAGTGCCCCCATGGGGTCGAGGTGGTGCAGCAGGGTGTGGGACAATTGCGTGACCGCGAACACAAAGACGAGGTCGAAGAACAATTCCGCGAAGGTGACGCGGTGATGCTCGCCCTTGGTCTCCCGCAGGATGGTCCGCGTGTTCCAGCTCATGCCCTGCCCGCTCCTTGTGCTGGGCCCATCTCAGGGGCAAGGGCCGCCAAGGTCAACAGACGCTGGAGCTAGACCTCCGCCCATTGGCGCAGGAGGTTGTGATAGACGCCCGTGAGCTGCACCGCCGAGGGGTGGCTGGGATGGTCCTGATTCAGGCGGATGATGGCCATGTCCATGTCGAACAGCAGCGCCCGCTGGATCACATCGCGGATCAGGCTCTGGGTCCAGAAGAACGATGCGACGCGCGAGCCGCGTGTGATGGGCGTGACGTGGTGCAACGATGTCGCGGGATAGATGATGGCATCGCCCGCCGGCAACTTCACCTGATGGGAGCCGTAGGTATCCTCGACCACCAATTCGCCGCCGTCATACTCCTCTGGGTCGCTGAGAAACAGCGTGGTGGAGACATCCGTGCGCATGGCAAGGCCGGTGCCTCGCACCACGCGGATGGCATTGTCCACGTGCGAGCCGAAGGTCATGCCAGCATCATAGCGATTGAACATGGGCGGCATGATCTGCTTGGGCAACACAGCCGACATGAACAAAGGCGAGCGTTCCAGGGCGGCGTGCACCATGGCCCCCAGATCCGCCGCTTCGCGGCTGCCGTCGGCAAGCTGGAGATTGCGCTTCACGGCCACCGACTGGAAGCCGGCAGTCGCCCGCCCGTCGGCCCAGGCGGCCTCGGCCATGACGGCCCGGCATCGCGCCACCTGCTCCGGCGTGAGGACGTTGGGAATGTGGATCATCATGGCCGGCGTTCCTGGAAGGCGAAAATAAAAAGACCCGCACCGCCGGAGGTCACCAGGCAGTGCGGGTGCTGCGAAAGCGAGCCTTCAGGTCAGAAGGTCGCCCGCGCGGTGAGCGCCGCGTAGCGGCCGGCAGCCGGCACGGCATGGCCACCGTAATACTGCGCGTAATAGAGTTCGTCGGTGATGTTGTAGACGTTCAGCTGAAGCTGGAAGTTCTTGGTGAACTGATAGCTCGCCATGGCGTCGAAGGACCAATAGGAGGGCACGTACACCGTGTTGGTCGTGTTGGCGAATGTATCGTCATTATAGGTCGCACCGCCGCCGACAATGAATTGCGGGGTGATATTGTAGCTCGTCCACATGGAGAAGGAATTTGGCGGCGTGTTGGGCAACTGCTTACCGACCTGAGTCTGGTTCGCCAGGGTGCCGGGGCCGACGCTGAGGATCTCCGACTGCAGATAGGTGTAGCTCGCGGTGAGGTTCCACTTGTCGGTGATCGCGCCACCGGCGCTGAGCGAGATGCCCTGAACCTCTTGCTCGCCGCCGAGCACCGTGGGCGGGAGGCCGGCGGTGGGATCGGTGGGCACGCGTGTGTTGGTCTTCATGGTTTGGAAGGCAGAGGCGGTAAGGATCACCCGGCCGTCCAGAACCTGCGCCTTCACGCCGCCTTCCAGGGTGGTGTTTTTCTCCGGTGCGAGGGTCACCGTCCCAGAGTCAAGCACACCGTATTCCGACGACGGGTTCGATGAGGTGCCGTAGGTCACATAGATGTTGACCGTTTCGATCGGGCTGAAAATTGCGCCGACACGGTAGTTGAACAAGCTCTCGGAGTTGTTGAGGCGCGTTATCGGCGGAGTGCCCGTCGCTGAGAACGCCTGATACTCGGTATCGGCATTGTCCCACCGGCCAGTTGCCATCACCTGCCAATATTTGCCGATCTTGATCTGATCGCCCCCGTACAGGGCAACGTTGCTCATGGATGTATCGTTGGTGGTGGGTATGAAGGTGGTGTAGCCGCCGACCCCACCATTCAAGGATACATTGATCGGATTAGCGAGGCTGGTGCGGCAGGCAACGGCTGTCTGATTGCAAAGGTTGTAGCGCACTTGAGAGCGGGTTTCGTGCGACGCCTCGATGCCCGCATTCATGGTGTGCTCGAAAATCCCAGTCTGGAACTTCGCCACCATGTCGGTGATGTTTGTGAGGTTGGTGCTGTCCGTCTCTGTCTGGAAGCGCTGTCTGCCGATGGTCATGAGCGAGACGGGATAATTGTAATATTGCGCCGGCAGAGGGCTGGCAAGCGCAGCGTTACTAGAAGTTCCAAGGGTGCGTGGAGCCGTCACCCGGGCCATGCGATCGTTCGTCGTGTAGCGCGTACCGTTTGTCAGCGTCACCCAATCGTTCAGCTCATGCTCGAACTGCAGGGTCGCGACATTGGTGCTGGTTGTCACGCGATCGCGCAACGGGCCGTTGGTGATCCCATACCAATTGCTGCGGTTCACCGGGACCGGGGTGGTTGCCTGACCGTTCCCGTAATATCCGCCTACGCTTGCGCCGAAATTAGCCGCTGAGGTGGAGAGCGTCGGCGCCGGCAGGTAGGGCACGCCGTAGTCCGGCACACCGTCCTCATACTGGTAATAATAGGACGCCGTCATCGTGGTGCGGTCGGAAAGGTTGACTGTCACCGATGGCGCGACACCCCAGCGGGTTGCATTGACATTGTCCCGATCCGCA